>JAPUEF010000047.1:502-3432 GCA_027492655.1 Alphaproteobacteria bacterium
ATCTTGACCAGATCGCGCGGATAGCGGCGAAGCAGCATGTCCATCTCGGCCACGTCGGCAACGCTCTTTTCGAACGGTTCGGCAGGGCCGGCGACATAGCCGAGGGTGCAGTTGATCGCGGTCACGCCCGATGCATGCGCCTCTGCCAGCACGCGCGGCGAAAAGGGATCGACGGCATCGGGATCGTTCGGATCGGCCACGCCGCCGAGCGCGTTGACGATGACCCACTTGCGGCTGTCGTTCGCCGCCGCCAGGGCGCCGCGCGGCAGCATCGCGGTCGCCGCCAGCCCTGCCGCGCCGATCATCATGCTCCGCCGTTCAATCGTCATCGCCAAGCTCCTTTGCCGTCACCGGAACATAATCGGCGCGGCGATATTCGCGGCCGCGCTTCACCGTCATTTCGATCCGTTCGATATTGCCGATATCGATCAGCGGGTCCGCCGTCAGCACGACGAAATTCGCAAGCTTGCCTGCCTCGACCGACCCCATGTCCTTTGCCTGCCCCGCCGCGCGCGCACCCACCAGCGTCGCCGAATGGATCACGGCGAGCGGCGGCATGCCGACGTCCACAGCCAGGTAGCGCAGTTCTTCATGCACCTCCGGCCACGCGCCGCTCGCCGGATTGACGAAGTCGGTGCCGGTGGAGATCGGAACGCCCGCGCGCACCGCCTGCTGTGTCAGGCGGATCGTTTGTGCCCCGCTACAGCGCAGCGGCTTCTTGTCGGGATGTGCCTTTCGCTCGGCCTCGAACTTCACGAACAGGCTGCCCGTCGCATCGAGGACCGTCCCCCGGTCGAGCATCGCGCGATACAGGCGGGCGACGACGGGATCATCGCCCGACGGCGCCAGCAGCTCCTCCCGCACGGGCGTCCGATCCTCATAGGCGGCAAGATTTTGCGGCTGCGCCTGATAACCGAGATAGCAGACATGGCTGATCGCGTCGGCGCCCGCGGCGATGACATCGAGCGGCTTTGCCGGAAAGACCGAACTATGCGCCCAGATCATCATATGCTGGCGGTGCGCCTCGGCCGTGATCGCGCGGACGCGTTCGGCGGGCAGATCGGCATAGATCTTGATCGCCGTCGCGGAGGTACCGCGCGCCAGCGTGACCGCGCTGCGCAGGTCGGTCGCCTTGTCGATCGCCTGCATCCACGGCGCCGTTCCCGGCTGAAAGCCGCGGCTGACGGCAAGCACGCGCGGATCCTGGAAAAAGGGCGGCCCCGCCATCAACGCGGCATAATAGATGTCGGGCGCCGGGATTTCTCCGACCAGCGAGGCGCGCGACAAATCGCCGACCGCGCGCAGATCGTCGGCCATGTCGCGCACGGCGGTGACCCCGCCATAGAGCTGGCGGCGAAGGATCGCCTCCGCTCGCGACCGATTGGGCGGCGTCGCGAGATGTACGTGGCTGTCGATCAGGCCAGGGATGACATAACGGCCCGTCAGGTCGACGCTGCGCGCGCCGACGGCGCGGTCGCCCAGGCTGCCCTGCCCGCCAATGGCGAGGATCCGTTCGCCCTCGACCAGAATGTCCTGATGCGGCCGTGCCGGGGCGCCGGTCCCGTCGATGACGGTGGCGTTGCTGTACAGGATGGTATCCGCCGCAGCGGCCGGACTGACGAGGGCAACCACGGCCAGCGAAAAAAGCGAAGCGCGAAAGCGCGAACGAAAGCGGGTCATGGATATTGGCTAACCGCCCGCCCCCATTCCCGCAACCGCAAGCTGGCGGCCTATCTGTTCGTCGATCGGCGCGCCTGCCGCGCCTCTTCGCAATATTGGCCGCTCTCCCGGCAAGCCGCCTCCAACGCCTGGATCGACTTTTCCCACTGGTCCTGGACATAGGGGTCTTTGGAGATCGATGGCGAATATAGGTCGCGCATCCTCGCGTCGCCCAGATTGGCGGTCGAGGACGGCCCGCTCCCGCCCGTCGCGATCGCCATCAGCACCACGACGAACAAGGCCGCGCCGGACAGCAGCCCCAACAACGCAAAGACGATCCAGCGGTGGCGTTTCAGCATGAAATGGCGGCCTCTCATCCCGTTGATGGCCGGACGCGCGGCGGTGGTCCAGCCCCTTTCGTCGGCCGCCGGGATGTGCCCGATATCGGGCGGACAAGGCCGATGACGGGCACCTCCCCCTATGGCGTACCCCTCAAGACTATGTGGCGCCGACGGGCCTTCCGTTATTCCCGCCAAGCGGGCATGGAACGGCAAAGAAGGCGACGCAAATCCCGGTTGCCGCGCATGTCGGCCATGGAGCGACGCCTCGGAATCACGGGGGCGGCCGATGAACAAGCCAATGACATTGGGCTCGATACCGAAGCCCGCATTCGGAACCCCGGCGCCCTGGTTCAAAGCGCCCGTGCTGGGCGGCAATCCCCAATTCACCTTCCACACCGTTGCGGGGCGCGCGGTCATCCTGATGTTCATGGAATCCGCCGCCGATCCGTCGGCAAAGGCTGCGCTCGACCTGTTCATGGCCGCCGCCGATCGCTTCGACGATTTCCACTGCTGTTTCTTCGGCATCAGTGGCGACCCCGATGACGCGGCGACCGGACGCGTCAAGACCCGCATTCCGGGCATCCGTTTCCTGATCGACGAGGAACGATCGATCAGCACGCCATTCGGTGCGGCTGGCGAAGACTCGCCCGGTTATGAACCCTATATATTGGTTCTCGACCGGCAGTTGCGCGTGGCGGGTCGATATTCCTTGGCGCGCGCCGCCGATGCGCTGGCGCTGGCCGATCGCCTGATCGACGAGGTGGCGCCCGGCGACTGGGCCCCCGTGCTGCTGGTGCCGCGCGTGCTCGATCGATCGACCTGCGCACGGCTAATCCGGCTCTATGACGAAGACGGCGGCGAGGATTCGGGCTTCATGCGCGAAATCGACGGCAAGACGGTTTCGGTCATCGACCATTCGTACAAGCGCCG
>JAPUEF010000048.1 GCA_027492655.1 Alphaproteobacteria bacterium
GTGGCGCAGAGCGGAGCCGAATTCGCGCCCGACGGGACGATCTGGCTGACGAGTGACGAGGGGTCGGATTTCCAGCGGCTCGGCACGCTGGACCCCGCGACCGGCAAGTTCACGCCGCGCGGCCCGGCCGAGAAATGGGACGTCGACAATTTCAACATCGCCGAAGACGGCAGCTTCATCGCCTATGTCGTCAACGAGGCGGGCATGTCGAAGCTTCGCCTGCTCGACCCCAAGAACGGCGCGGTGCGGACGGTCGACCTGCCCGCGGGCGTCATCGGCGGCGTGCGCATCGCGCCGTGGGGCGAGATCGGGTTCAGCTTTACCTCCGCACGCAGCGCCGCCGACGTTTATAGCGTCGATCCGGTAACGCTGAAGGTCACGCGCTGGACGCAGAGCGAGACGGGCGGGCTGGACCCGCAGAAGAATGTCGAGCCCGAGCTGATCAAGGTGAAGAGCTTTGACGGGCTGGAGGTCTCGGGTTTCCTCTATCGCCCCGATCCCGCCAAATTCCCGGGCAAGCGTCCGATGATCATGAGCGTCCACGGCGGGCCGGAGGGCCAGTCGCGACCGGGTTTCCTCGGCCGCACCAACTATCTGATCAACGAGCTGGGGCTTGCCGTCTTCTATCCCAATGTTCGCGGATCGACCGGTTATGGCAAGCGGTTCGTCAGCCTCGACAACGGGCCGTTCAAGCGCGAGGACAGCGTCAAGGACATGGGCGCGTTCCTCGACACGCTGGCGAAGGACAAGGGGCTGGACGCTTCGCGATTTGGCCTGACCGGCGGCAGCTATGGCGGCTATATGTGCTATGCCGCCGCGACGCTCTATGCCGACAAGCTGCGCGCCAATCTGTGCATCGTCGCGATTTCGAACTTCGTGACCTTCCTCGAGAATACGCAGGAATATCGCCGCGACCTGCGCCGCGTCGAATATGGTGACGAGCGCGATCCGGTGCAGCGCAAGAAGCTGATGGAAATCTCTCCGCTTACGCGCGTCGCCGCCATCAAGAAGCCGCTGTTCGTCGTCACCGGCGCAAACGACCCGCGCGTGCCGGCGTCGGAGGCGGACCAGATCGTCGCCGCGGTGCGCAAGAATGGCGGGACGGCTTGGCACCTCGTCGGCACCAATGAGGGG
Source organism: Alphaproteobacteria bacterium (assembly GCA_027492655.1). Taxonomy (GTDB): domain Bacteria; phylum Pseudomonadota; class Alphaproteobacteria; order Micropepsales; family Micropepsaceae; genus JADZAI01. The sequence continues at coordinate 1,135 of JAPUEF010000048.1, forward strand.
CATGGCTTCGCGAAGAAGGAAAATGCCGACTATAATTTCTGGGCGTCGCTGCTCTTCTGGAAGCAGTATCTGCTGAACTGACGATCATGCGCCGCCCCCTCGGTTGCCTTGCGGGTGCCGGGGACGGGCGGACATAATCCGGGGCGGCCTGCGCCGCTCCGGATTTCAACGATCAACACATATATCGTGCGCGTCAGTTATCGTGCGCGTCAGTTCTTGGGCGGGACGGGCAGTTCGCCGGCCTGCACATCGGGCGTTGCCGGGGCAGGGGCTTGGCCACTTGCCTGACGTTCGAGCTCTTCGGCCGCCTTCTGGCGCTCGGCGAGCGCCTTTTCCTCTGCTACCACTGCAGCCTCGACGGTGTCCGCCGCCGCATCGATGCCGGCGACACGCTTGGCGCGCTCGTCGGCGATCATCGTCTGCCAGTCGGTCTTGTCTGCCGCCTTCCGCTCCGCCTTTGCGCCCGCGACGAGCGCCTGCGTGCAGCCGGTGAAGCCACCGAGCCCGACGGGCGAGCAGCTGTCGGTGCCGAAGCGGCCGACGCGCTCCATCGCGGTGACGCGGTTCAGCCAGGCCTGGTTGCGCGGATCGAGCGGATCGCCGCCGCGAAAGATGTGCGGCACGCGATAGCGGTCCTGTTCGGGTAGGCGGTTACAAACGACGATCTCGTCCGCGCTCGACGGTTCGCACTTGTCGTTGCCGTAAACGATGACCTGATTGATCTTCTCGGCATTCGACGTGTCGGCGTCCTGCGCGGCGGCAGGAAGCGCCGCGAAGCTGCTGGCGAGGAAGAGCGCGGCGAGCGGCAGGCGGGTCATCATTCTATCCTTCATCCTGTGTGTCGGGCGGCATGACAGCCCTTGTCTGCATCCGTGCTGAACGGAACGCGTCCTGTCGAACCTTATCAGATACGTTTCGACAGGGCGATGGCTGCACGGCAGCCCGCGCGGATCGCAAAGCTCAAAAGCGGATAGCCGGGCGCGCTTTCGGCGCCGGCGGCGAGCGCGGCTTCCTTATGCTCCAGCTCTTCGGCGCGGAATTCGGCGACGGCGGCGCTGAGTTCGGGGTCGCTGTCGCCGAGTTCGTCGAGCTGGTGCCGGTAATGCCGATCGATTTCGGTTTCGACCGCGGCGGTGCAGGCCATGGCGGCGCGCGGTCCCATCGCGGCGGTCGCGGCGCCGAGCGCAAAGCCCGCGACGTTCCAGAGCGGCTGCAGCGCGGTCGGGCGCACGCCGCGACGCGCGACCATCGCGTCGAAGAATTTGCGGTGCCGCTCTTCCTGTTCGGCCATATGCGCGATCTCGCGCGCCATCGGGTGACGGTCGCCCATCACGGCAAGCTGGCCGGCATAGATGCGCGTTGCGCCATATTCGCCGGCCTGGTCGACGCGGATCATCGAGGCGGCGTTTTTGTCCGTCCGGTTTCGGGCTTCGCTCATGCCGCCGATGTGGGCCGACGGCGCAGCAAGGTCAAGACGAGCGCGGCCGCCGCGAGCGAGAATATCGCGTTGAAGCCCGCGAGCGAAATGCCGAACAATTTCCATTGTGCGACGTCGCAGCGGATCAGCGGCGTCGCCATGATCTGGTCTAGCGTGATCGGGCCGCTGTGCGTCGTGCTGCACGTGGTCAGCCCCTCCCACCAGCCATATTCGACCCCGGCGTGAAAGACGCCGATCAGGCCGCTGACCGCGATCGCGATCGCGGCGAGCAACGTGAACGCACGCAGAGCCCGATCATTGGCGCGGAGGATCAAGGCGAGCAGGGCGAGCACGATCGCCGCCTGGTGCGGCCAGCGCTGCCAATAGCACATCTCGCACGGGTGCAGGCCGAAGCCGAACTGCGAGACGAGCGCGCCGCCGTAAAGGAGCAGCGGGGCGGCGAGCGCGACGAACGGCGCGGCGAGACGCGATTTCAGCATGACGACTCCGTGCGATCAGTTGGGGCGATCAGTTGGCGCGATCAGTTGCGGGCGGAAGGCTTGGCCGCGGGCTTGCTGCCCTGCGCCATGCGCGGTGCCGTGCTGATCCGTCCGATCGTCTGCAATGCATAATAGAGCTGATAATCGTCGATGCCCTTTGCCTTCAGGTCGGCAGGGGTCGCGGTGAAGCGCGGATCCTCCTTTTCGTCCTTTTCGAGCAGGCTATTGTCCACCTTCTTCTCGTTGATCAGGTGGCGGCGCAGGTCGCTTTCGCGAAAACGCGGCCGATTCTTGGGGTCGGGGTCCGAAAGCTGCGGCACGCGGATGTGGGGTTCGATACCGCCATCCAGCACGCAGCGGCCTGACGGCGTGTAATAACG
>JAPUEF010000049.1 GCA_027492655.1 Alphaproteobacteria bacterium
CGGCGGGGGCGGCGGCGGGGGCGGCCGCAAAGGCCTGGCGCGCGGCGCGCAAGGCGCTGCGGGCCATCGAGCAGGCGGTTAGGGGGGCCGAGCGTTCGGCCGCCGAAGCCGAGCGCGAGGCGGTGCGCCATTCGGGCCGCGCGACGGCGCTGCGCGAGACGGCGGAGCGCCTGGCGGCGGACTATGCCGAGGCCGACAAGGCGGTGGCGGATGCGTCCGCCGCGATGGCCGATGTGGGCGGCGAGGACGAACTGGCGGCGCGAATCCAGACGCTGCAGGGCGATGTGGCGTCGGCGCGGCGCATGGCCTCGGAAGCGCGCGGCGCGGTGGAATCGGCGAAGCGCGAGATTTCGGTCGCTGCGGCGCGCGGCGTCGCCGCCGGGCGCGAACTGGAAGACTGGACGCGGCGCGGCGATGCGGCCCGCAGCCATATCGGGGCGCTGGAAGATCGCCATGCTTCGGGCCATGCCGAGCTGGAAGAGATCGAAAAGATCCCCGAAGAGATCGAGGTGAAGCGTTCGGCGCTGCTGGACGCCATCGCCACGGCGGAAGCGGCGCGGCGCGAAGCCGCCGAGGCGCTGGCTGCGGCGGACGCGGAAGCGACGCGCGCCGACCGCGAGGCGAAGGCCGCCGACGCGGCGATGTCGGATGCGCGCGAGCAGCGGGCGCATCGCATCGCCGGACTGGAAAACGCGCGCGCGCGTCTGGCCGAGACGGCGGCGCGCATTCGCGAGGCGCTGGAATGCGAGCCGGACGGGCTGCTTGAGAAGGCGGGCCACGAAGAGGGCGACGCGCTGCCGGCGCTGGACCAGATCGACGCCAAGGTCGACCGCCTGAAGCGCGAGCGTGAGAGCCTGGGCGGCGTGAATCTGCGCGCCGACGAGGAAGCGCAGGAATACGAAGCGCGTCTGGAATCGATGACCGCCGAGAAGGCCGATCTGGAATCGGCCATCGCCAAGCTGCGCGGCGCGATCGGCAGCCTGAACCGCGAAGGCCGCGAGCGCCTGCTGGCGGCGTTCGAGACCGTGAACGGCCACTTCAAGCGTCTGTTCACGACGCTGTTCGGCGGCGGCGAGGCCGAGCTGACGCTGACCGAGTCCGACGATCCGCTGGAGGCGGGTCTGGAGATTCTGGCGAAGCCGCCGGGCAAGAAGCTATCCACGCTGTCGCTGCTGTCGGGCGGCGAGCAGACGCTGACGGCGCTGTCGCTGATCTTCGCGATCTTCCTGTCGAACCCGTCGCCGATCTGCGTGCTGGACGAAGTCGATGCGCCGCTGGACGACGCCAATATCGAGCGCTTCTGCAATCTCATGGAAGAGATGACGAAGATGACCGAGACGCGCTTCCTGATCATCACGCACCACGCCTTCACCATGGCGCGGATGGACCGCCTGATGGGCGTGACGATGCAGGAGCGCGGGGTCAGCCAGCTGGTGTCGGTGGATCTGTCGGGCGCGGAGCTGCTGGCGGCGGAGTAAGCCGCCCGGACCGACCGTCCCTTGCATCCGCCGCGTTCGCCACCAATCTCCGGCGATCAGCGAATTGGGGTTCGTGACGATGGCGAAGACGATGACCAAGGCGGCACGCGGCAAGACGGCGAAATCCGTGAAGACGGCGCTCGCGCGCAAGGCTGCGCCAGCGAAAGCGAAGGCGAAGGCGACGAAGCCCAAGGCTGACGCCCGGCGGCCGCTCACCATCAAGCAGCGCGACCGGGTGCTGGCGGCGGCGTTGAAGACGCTGGCGAACGAGGGCTATGACGCCTTCACCGTGGCGCGCGTGGCGGCGCGCGCCAGGCTGAAGCCGGCGGCGCTGAAAGCCTCGTTCCCGAGCAAGCTGCATCTTCTGGCCGCCGCGCTGGAAACCAATGTCGAGCGCGATTCGGACGCTACGGAAGCGATGATCCTCGGCGAGATCGACTTCCGGGGCGACATGACCGCTGCGATGACGCGGATGCTGGCGGGTCAGCTGAACCGCCACATCGACGGCGGCTGGCTGAACCTGTTCACCAATCTCGACCTCAGCGCGGAAGAGCCCGATCACGCCGATATGTGGCGGATAATGCAGCACCGGGTCGGCGAACGGGGCATCCGCATCGTCGGAGAGATGCAGCGGCGCGGCTATATCGACGATGCGCTGGAGCCGATCTGGGTGCAGTTCTTCTGGAACGCGCTGATGGACGGGATCGGCATACGGATGCGCGCCCTGCCCGAAGGCACCGACGTGGATGTCGTCGCCCGGGCGCTGACCCCTATCCTGCTGCGTGGGTTTGCGCCGAAGCTCACATAAGCACGCGATTCCGGCCCTGCCTTCGCAAATGCAGCGAAATGACGGTCCGGAAACCGAAACGCCGCCAAAAAAGCAATTACTTTTCAGATAGTTAGGCCGCCGCGAACGCGCTTGACTTCATGCGGGGCCGCCCATAGTTTCCGCGCGAATTTAACCGGGGGCACCCCGCGTCATGGCGTCACAGCCGGAAGCGCGGGCCTAACGTAAACGGCATGTCGTCGACTCCCAACAGTCCGGACGACAAGCGCAAGCTCGATGAGCTCGGCCGCAAGCTGAGCGATCTTGAGAAGCGCGCCGAAGCGACAGGCACAATCCCGCGCAAATCGACGACCGAGCCCAATACCGCGCTCGGGTCCGCCTTCAAGCTGTCGACGGAATTCGTCGCGGCGCTGGTGGTCGGCGGCGGTATGGGGTGGCTTCTGGACGACGCCTTCGGCACCCGGCCGGTGCTGATGCTGACGTTCCTGGCGCTGGGCGTCGCTGCTGGATTTTATGGCGTGTTCCGCACCGCGCGGCGCATGCAGGCGGAAGATGCCGAGAAGGCAAAGGCGGCGCCCGCGTTGGCGACGCAGGACGAAGACGAGGACTGAAGGCGCATGATGAATATGGTCGCCGGCCCGATGGAGCAGTTCACGGTGAAACCCGTGAGCTGGCTGCCGCACATCAATCTGGGCGGATACGATCTTTCGTTCACCAACGCCTCGATGTGGATGGTGATCGCCGTCGTCGTCGTCACCGCCTTCCTGATGATCGGCATGGCCCGCGCCGCGCTGGTGCCGGGCCGCATGCAGTCGATGGCCGAACTCTCCTACGAGTTCATCGCCAACACCGTGCGCAACAACGCCGGCGAAGAGGGGATGAAGTATTTCCCTCTGATCTTCACGCTGTTCATGTTCGTGCTGTTCTGCAACCTGTTCGGCCTGCTGCCCTACTCGTTCACGCCGACCAGCCACATCATCGTCACCTTCGCGCTGGCGCTGCTCGTCTTCCTGACGGTCATCCTGGTCGGCCTCGCCCGCCACGGCCTCCACTTCTTCTCGCTGTTCGTTCCCGGCGGCGTGCCGGCCTGGCTGCTGCCGGTCATCGTGCCGATCGAGGTGATCTCGTTCCTGTCGCGTCCGATCAGCCTGTCGGTGC
>JAPUEF010000050.1 GCA_027492655.1 Alphaproteobacteria bacterium
CACGCCGCCCCGCGCTTCGGAGACCGGCACGGTCGCGGCGCGGCCCCGCTCGCCCGCGATCAGCGAGGCGAGACGGCGCGCGACGCTGGCCTCGGCCCGTTCGGCAGCGGCGTTTTCAAGGCCATAGGCGCGGATGACGCGGCGGCCCGTCACCGCTTCCCCGATCGCGGCGGAGAGCGCCCCCGTCTCCTTCATGCCGCTGGTCGCCGCGCGATGCGATTTGACCGCGATGAAGCGCATCGCAAGACCGCCGAGCGGCAGGACCAGCACCACGAACAGGGCCAGCGTCCAGTCCTGCCAGAACATCAGCGCGATCAGCAGAAGGACGGTCGGGATGTCCTTGGCGACGCCGGAAAGTCCGCGCGTGACCATGTCGCGCACCAGGCCCGCGTCATAGGTGAAGCGCGCCGCCTGCGCCGCCGAATGATCGGCCTCCAGCGTGGTGAGGTCGGCCCGCACGAGCGCCCGCATCATGCGCACCTGCAGCGCCGCGACGACCTTCTGGCCGGTCGCGGCGAGGGTGATGGAGGCGAGATAGGCGGCGGCGGCGGCGCTCAGCGCGACGCCGGCGACGATGATCGGCAGCAGCGTCACCCAGTCGGCGCGCTTGTCGAGAAAGATCAGCTTGATCGCCGGATCCAGCAGCCAGGCCAGCGCCGCCGTGCCGGCCGCCGCCGCGATCATGCAGACGGCCGCAATCCCGAGCGCCCCGGCATTGGGCCTGAGATAGTCGGCGACCAGCCGCCGCGCGGCGGATGCCGCAGGGCCGGGCGCACCATGCATGTCGGGGCGGGGCGTCACGCTGGGTTGCTAGCCCCAAGCCCCCCAAAGGGCAAGCAAAGAGCGGTTACGCTTTGTAACCTGAGAAAGCTCAAGCCTTGGTTTTCTTGGCTTTTTTCTCGGCCTTGGGGTCGAGAATGCGATGCAAATGGACGATGAAATACCGCATATGCGCGTTGTCGATCGTCTGCCGCGCGGCAGCCTGCCAGGCTTTGTGCGCGGACTCGTAGTCGGGAAACATTCCGACGATGTCGCACTTGGCCAAGTCCTTGAACTCGATCCGATCCACCCCGGTCAGCTCGCCGCCGAAGACGAGATGAATGAGCTGGGCCTTTGCGGCTTTGGCGGCGGTTTTGGGCGTGGATTTCGGCTTGGCGGCAGGGGGCATGTTCGGGGCGACTCTCAAGTCTTGCGGGGCGGCAATCTGACGGGCGCGAGGCGGCGCGACAAGGCGGCATAAAGCGCAGGCGGCGCGGCGAGCAGGCTGATCTGGTCCGTCACGGGGCGGTTGTAGCGAAAGGGCGCGCCGTCATGGGCGCTGACGATCGCCCCGGCCTCGCGGGCGATGATCTCGCCCCCCGCGATGTCCCAGTCGCTCTTGGGCGAGAGCGCGAGGGTCGCATCGCCACGCCCGCTTGCGACCATGGCGAGGCGGTAAGCGATGGAGCCGATCTTCTGGAACGTCATCTCCGGCCAGGCTTCGGGCCATGAGGGGTGCTTGAACATCGCGGCGGAGGCGACCATGCGGCAGCCTTCGATGGCCGCGGCGTCGCTGGCCGCGATGGGGGCGCCGTTCAGCGTCGCGCCGCCGCCCTGCGCCGCCGCGAACATCTCGCCCCGCGAGGGATTGAACACTGCGCCCGCGACCGGCGCGCCGTTCTCCACCACCGCCAGCGAAACGGTGAAATCGTCCTTGTTCTTGATGAACGAGACCGTGCCGTCGAGCGGATCGACCACGAACTGGCGCTGCGTTGCGAGGCGGGCGGGATCGTCGGCGGTCTCCTCCGACAGCCAGCCGTAATCGGGGCGCGCGCCCAGCAGGCGTTCATGCAGCAGCGCGTTCGAAGCGTGATCGGCCTCGGTGACGGGGGTGCCGCCCTTGTTCCAGACCTTCGCGCCTTTCGCTTTCCAGTCGAGCAGCACCGCGCCCGCCTCGCGCGCCGCCGCGATCAGCAGCGCAAGATCGGCGCGGTCGATCTCACGCGCCGGCAATCGTCATGCCTTCCACGCGCAGCGTCGGCGCGTTGGTGCCGTAGCGGAAGACGAGATCGTTCGCGGGCGTGAGGTTCAGGAACATGTCCTTCAGATTGCCCGCGATGGTGATCTCATTCACCGGATAGACGATCTCGCCATTCTCGATCCAGAAGCCGCTGGCCCCGCGGCTGTAATCGCCGGTGACGCCGCTGACGCCCATGCCGATCAGCTCGGTCACGTAGAGGCCCTGGCGGATGTCGGCGATCAGATCCTTCGGCGGGAGCTTGCCCGCCGCCATGTAGAGATTGGTGATCGAGGGCGAGGGCGGGCCGCCGGTGCCGCGCGCCGCGTGGCCGGTGGAGGCGAGGCCCAGCTGACGGCCGCTGGTGGAATCCAGAACCCAGCTGGTCAGCACGCCGTCCTCGGCGAAGACGCGCCGGGCGTTCCTGACGCCCTCGCCGTCGAACGGTTTGGAGCGCAGGCCGCGCACGATATGCGGGTCGTCGATGATGGTGACGCCTTCGGCGAAGACGCGCTGGCCCATCCTGTCCTTCAGGAACGAGACGCCGCGCGCGATGGACGCGCCGTTGATCGCGCCGGCGAAATGTCCAAGCAGCGAGGAGGCGACCTGCGGATCATAGACGATCGGCACGGCGCAGGTTTCCGCCTTGCGCGGATTGAGCCGCTTGAGCGCTTTCATCGCCGCGTTGCGGCCGATCGCGTCCGGCGCATCGAGATCGGCGGCATGGCGGGCCGAGGTGAAATCGTCGTCGCGCTCCATGCCGGTGCCTTCGCCGACGAGGACGCTGACCGAGATCGAATGGCTGGTGCCGGCATATTCGCCCGCGAAGCCGTCGCTGGTCGCCAGCGCCACGCGGCTGCGGCCCCAGCTTGCGCCCGCACCTTCGGAATTGGTGACGCCATCGACCGCCAGCGCCGCGCCTTCGGCGGCTTCGGCCCGGGCGCGCAGCACGGCGGCGGCCGGCGCGTCGGGATCGACCAGATCGAGCGCAGGAAAGTCGCGCGCCAGCAGCGCCGCGTCGGCGAGGCCGCAATACTTGTCCTCCGGCGCGGTCTTCGCCATGCCGACCACGCGCTCGGCCAGCGCCGCCAGCGAGGCGGGGCGCAGATCGGTGCTGGATGAGACCGCCTGACGTTTGCCGACGAAGACGCGCAGCCCGATGTCGAGCGATTCCGAGCGCTCCACGTCCTCCAGCTTGCCCATGCGGAACGAGACGCCGAGCGAGGCGGTCTCCACGAAAAGCGCATCGGCGCCGTCCGCGCCGAGGGCCTTGGCCTGTTTGATGAGATCGTTGAGGCGGTCGAGGGGTGAGATGTCCGTCATGCCGGACTATCTGGGGCGGATGCGGCCGGAAGGAAAGCCCCAACCAGCGCGATGACGATCGCGGCCC
>JAPUEF010000051.1 GCA_027492655.1 Alphaproteobacteria bacterium
CGCCGGCCCTGGTCGCCGACGGAACCGCGCTGACGCTGCGCAAGACCGCCGCCGTGCCGTGGCTGAAGCCGGTGAACGCCGAACGCCGCGATCTCTTCCGCCGCCCGCTGGTGCGCGAAGAGCTTGAACCGTTCGACGCCGTGGTGTTCGACCCGGCCTTCGACGGCGCGGCGGCGCAAAGCGCCGAGCTGGCGCGTTCGGACGTGCCGCGCATCGTCGCCGTCTCGTGCAATCCGAAGACCTTCGCGCGCGACGCCGCCACGCTCATCGAAGGCGGCTATCGGCTTGCGCGCGTGACCCCGGTGGACCAGTTCCTCTATTCGCCCCACGTCGAACTCGTCGCCGAATTCCTTCGCTGAGCTTCGCCGCCGCGCCGCTATTCCCGCCGCAATATCCTGTCGGTGATCGCGCTCGCCCACCAGCTTTCGCGGAATGCCTTCGTCACCGCGTCCTGATCATAGACGTTCCGCACCCAATCCTCGAACGGCATCGGCGTCTTCGCGTCATAGGCCAGATAGCTGTCCAGGAAGAAATCCAGAATGCCCGTCTTCGCCTGCTTCACATGGCCGAATCGCAGCGACAGCTGCCGCTTCGCCGCCGCGATGGGCAGGCCTTTGCGGAAATGCAGATACAGCGCCGACATCAGGCCGGCGCGATCCGCGCCCGACTTGCAATGCATCAGCGCCGGATAGGCCAGCGTCTGGAACATCGTCTTTGCGTCCATGACCGTCTCGGGCTTAGGGGCCTCGCGCGAAAAGACGACGAAGTTCATCAGCGTGATGCCGTTGCGCTGACAGAATTCCTCCTCGAACCGATAAAAGGAATTGTCGCCCGGCCCGCGCAGATTGACGATCGTGCGGATGCCCAGCTTCGCCGCGCCCCGGATCTGATAGGGCAGGGGCTGCGACGAGCGCCACATCTCGTCGCTGATCTGCGTGCGCGTATTGAAGAAGGTGCGGAAGACGCCGTGGTCGGCGAACAGCATATGCGCCATCGCCCGCCGTCGCGGCCAGCCTGTCAGAACCGGATAAAGCGGGGCCTCGTCCGGACGGATGACCGAGATCAGGCCGTCGCGCCGCATTGGGCCCGATGCCTCAGGACATGATCGGCCAGCACCAGCGCCATCATCGCTTCGCCGACCGGCGCGGCGCGGATGCCGACGCAGGGGTCGTGGCGGCCCTTGGTCACGATGATCGCGTCATGGCCGTCCGTGGTGACGGTCTCGCGGGGCGTCAGGATCGATGAGGTCGGCTTGACCGCGAAGCGCGCGACGATGGGCTGGCCGGTCGAAATGCCGCCCTGGATGCCGCCGCCATGGTTCGACAGGAATTCCAGCTTGCCGTCTGCACCCATCCGCATCTCGTCGGCATTCTCCGCGCCGGTCAGCGCGGCGGCCGCGAAGCCGTCGCCGATCTCAACCGCCTTCACCGCATTGATGCTCATGAAGGCGCTGGCCAGATCCTGGTCCAGCTTGCCGTAGATCGGCGCGCCAAGGCCCACCGGCACGCCTTCTGCCACCACTTCGATCACCGCGCCGACGCTCGATCCCGCCTTGCGCACCGCGTCGAGATAGCTCTCCCAGCGGCGCGCCGCCGTCGCGTCCGGCGACCAGAACGGATTCTTCTCCGTCTCGGCCCAGTCCCACGCGCTGCGCTCGATCCGGTCCGCGCCGATCTGAACCAGCGCCGCGCGGATTTTCACCTGCGGTCCCAGCACATGGGTCAGCACCTTGCGCGCCACCGCGCCCGCCGCGACCCGCGCTGCTGTTTCGCGCGCGCTCTGCCGACCGCCGCCGCGATAATCGCGCACGCCGTATTTGGCCTGATAGGTGTAGTCGGCGTGTCCCGGCCGATAGAGGTCGCGGATGTCATTGTAGTCCTTCGACCGCTGATCCTCGTTCTCGATCAGCAGGCTGATCGGCGTGCCGGTCGTAACCGGTCCCGCCATGCGCTCGTCAGCGAACGTCCCCGACAGGATTTTCACCGTGTCGCTCTCGCGCCGCTGGGTCACGAATTTCGAGGTGCCGGGCTTGCGCTTGTCCATCCACGGCTGGATGTCGGCCTCGGTCAGCGCGATCCCCGGCGGGCAGCCATCGACCACGCAGCCCAGCGCCGGCCCGTGGCTCTCGCCCCAGGTCGTCATACGAAACAGATGGCCGAACGTGTTGTGCGACAAGGGGCGTCAGCCCTCCTTGTCCATCGTCGCCAGCAGGGCCGCGCTCTCCGACGCATTATCGACCGCCAGCATGCCGATCGCGCTATAGCCCGCATCGACATAGTGGATCTGGCCGGTCACCGCCGCGCCCATGTCCGAGATGAGATAGAGGCCCGCATTGCCCACCTCGTCGATCGTCACGTTCCGGCGCAGCGGGGCGTTCAGCTCGTTCCACTTCAGGATGAAGCGGAAATCGCCGATGCCGGCCGCCGCCAGCGTCTTGATCGGCCCGGCCGAGATGGCGTTCACGCGGATCGCCTTCTTGCCCAGATCCTCGGCGAGGTAACGCACGCTCGCCTCCAGCGCCGCCTTGGCGACGCCCATGATGTTATAGTGCGGCATCACCCGCTCGGCGCCGTAATAGGTCAGGGTGATCAGCGCCCCGCCATTGTTCATCATCTTCTCGGCGCGCTGGGCGACCGCCGTGAACGACCAGCACGACACGTTCATCGACAGCTGGAAGTTCTCGTATGTCGAATCGACATAGCGGCCCTGCAGCTGGTTCTTGTCCGAGAACGCGATGGCATGGACGACGAAATCGATCCCGCCCCACAGCTTCTCCAGATGATCGAAGCAGGCGTCGATGCTGGCCGGGTCGGTCACGTCGCAGGCCAGCACGGCCGGCGACTTCACGCTGGCGGCCAGCGGGTCCACGCGCTTCTTAAGCGCGTCGCCCTGATAGGTGAAGGCGATCTCCGCCCCGGCGTCGTGCAGCGCCTTGGCGATACCCCAGGCGATGGAGCGGTCATTGGCGACGCCCATGATGAGGCCGCGCTTGCCCGCCATAAGCTGGCTGGTCATAAATCCTCGTAAAACTTGCCCAAGGGGCCTGACGAGGCTGCTAACACGCCCCTTGGAAGGGGGTCAAACCGGGCTTAGGTCCAGTTCCGCCTGGGATCGTAGGCAAAGCCCGAAATCGCCTCTTTCATGGCCTCGGGAATCGTCTCGGGTAGCATCAGCTTCACGCTCACCAGCAGATCGCCTGCCGCCTGTCCGCCGCCCGCCGGCCATCCGCGTCCCTTCAGACGCAGCGTCTTCCCGCCATTGCTTCCGGCGGGGATGGTCAGCGCCACCGCCCCGCCCGGCGTCGGCACATTGATCTTCGCGCCGTCGATGGCCTCTTTCAGCGACACCGGCAGGTCCACCCGGATATTGCGCCCCTCGCGCTGGAAAATCCGGTGCGGTGCGATCGACACAACCACGATCGCATCCCCGCCGTTCTGACCCTGACCCCGCAGCCGCACCTGCTGCCCGTCATCGATCCCGGCCGGGATCTTCACGTCCAGCGTCTTGCCGTTCTGCAGCGTCACGCGCTGAGTCGCGCCGCCGATCGCATCCTCGATGCTGACCGCCAGGCTGTATTTCACATCGGCGCCCTGAGGCTGCGCCTTGGCCCGGCCGCCGCCGCCGCCCTTGCGCCCGAACCCCGAGAACAGGTCGGAGAAGATGTCCTCGAACCCGCCGCCGCCGGCCTGTCCGCCCCGGAAGCCGCCCTGCTGAGGTCCGCCGCCGAAGCCGTATTCGAAATTCGCCCCGTCGCCGAATGGATGCGGCCCGCCGCCGAACGGCCCGCCGGCGCTGAAACCACGCGGCTGCCCGTTGGCGTCGATCTCGCCGCGATCGAAGGCGGCGCGCTTCTCCTTGTCCGACAGAAGCTCATAGGCGCCCGACGCCTCCTTGAACTTCTTTTCGGCCCCCGGATCGTTCTTGTTGGTGTCGGGGTGATATTTCTTCGCGAGCGTGCGGAAGGCCTTCTTGATCTCGGCCTCGCTGGCGGATTTTTTGACGCCCAGCACGCTATAAGGGTCAGACATGCGTTTTCCGTTTGCGGGGGGAATTCGTCCCGCTTCGGACCCTATTTAGGGCGGACTTCCCGCCGGTTAAAGGAATGAGATGAGCGCTTCCCGCCCCGAGACCCCGGAAATGGTCGCCGAAGGCGATCCGATGGCCCGTTTCGCCGACTGGCTGGCCGAGGCGGCGAAGTCCGAGCCCAACGATCCCAACGCCATGGCCCTCGCCACGGTCGATGAAACCGGCCTGCCGGACCTTCGCATGGTGCTGCTGAAGGGGCACGATTCCGACGGTTTCGTCTTCTATACGAACTTCGAAAGCGCCAAGGGCGTCGAGCTTCTGGGCCAGCCCCGGGCCGCGCTGCTGTTCCACTGGAAAAGCCTGCGCCGGCAGGTCCGCGTGCGCGGCCCGGTCAGCATCGTCACCGAGGCCGAGGCCGACGCCTATTTCGCCAGCCGCCCGCGCGATTCGCGCATCGGCGCCTGGGCATCGCGCCAGTCCCGACCGCTGAAAGGCCGGGGCGAGCTGGTCAAGGAGGTCGGCCGCTACGCCCTGAAATATCCCATCGGCGAGGTGCCGCGTCCGCCATACTGGTCGGGCTTCCGCATCACCCCGCTGCAGATCGAGTTCTGGCGCGACGGCGCGTTCCGCCTGCACGACCGCCTCGTCTATCGCCGCGCCGACGCCGCCACGCCGTGGTCCACGGGCAAGCTCTTTCCCTGACGGGGCGAATTTCTTCGCACACGATTGTCGCTCGCAGAGATAGCTGCGGCAGGACGCGGCCGGGCGCGCTATGTCTGCGCCATGACCGATGCTCCGGCCCCGACTGCCGGCACGCTGATGAAGCGCGCTGCGCTCGCCGCCATCGCCGCAGCCCTCACTCTGGCGGCGGTGAAGCTGGTGGCATGGATGTGGACCGGGTCGGTCGCTATGCTGGCCGCCTTCGCCGATTCCGCGCTCGACCTCGCGGCCTCCACGCTCAACGCGCTCGCCATCCGCTATGCGCTGACGCCCGCCGACCGCGAACACCGCTTCGGCCATGGCCGGGCCGAGGCGATCGCCGGTCTCGGCCAGGCCACGCTGGTCGGCGGCTCTGCCGTCTTCCTCGTCTGGCAATCGGCGCAGCGCCTTCTCGAACCGCAGCCTTTGGCCCATGAAGGCATCGGCATCGCGGTCGCCGCTTTCTCCATCGTCGTGACGCTGGCGCTTACGCTCTACCAGAGCCGCGTCATCGCGCGCACCGGCTCGCTCGCCGTCTCGGCCGACCATCTGCACTATGTCACCGACCTTGCCTCGAACGGCGCCGTCCTGCTGGCGCTGCTTCTGGCCGGTTCGTTCGGCTTCCTCTGGGCGGACGGGGCGTTCGGCCTGCTCATCGCGTTGATGATCGCCTTCAGCGCGTTCTCGATCCTGCGCCGCTCCTTCGATCAGCTGCTCGACCGCGAGCTGCCCGATTCCGAACGCGCGGCGATCAAGGCCGCCGCCGTCGCCGTCCCCGGCGTGCTCGACATCCACGATCTGCGCACCCGCCAGTCGGGCACCCATGTGTTCATCCAGCTTCACGCTGTCTTCGACGGCGCGCTCAGCCTTGAAGACGCACACGCCCTCGCCGATCAGGTCGAGGCGGCGGTCGAGGCCGTCATGCCGAACGCCGAGGTTCTGGTTCATTCCGATCCCAGCACCGTGCTGGAACAGCGTCGCCCGCTGGCCTTCGTCATCCCCTGACGCGCGATTTTGCGGTTCCCGGCTGCGTCTCCATTGTGGACCTCCGCGCCCCGCGCCCCTAAAACGTGCCGCTCAAGTCATAAAAGGTCGGGGACGAAACGATGCTCGGATTGATGCAGGATTGGCCGCTTCTGGTTCACAAGGTGCTGGATCACGCCGCGACCTATTTCGGCGACAAGGAGATCGTTTCACGCGCCGTCGAGGGCGATCTGCGCCGCACCGACTGGGCGACCGTTCACGTTCGCGCGCGCAAGCTGGCCAAGGCGCTGACGAAGCGCGGCGTGAAACCCGGCGACCGCATCGCCACTCTCGCCTGGAACACCGAACGCCATCTTGAGGCGTGGTACGGCATCACCGGGTGCGGCGGCGTCTATCACACGCTGAACCCGCGTTTGTTCCCCGAACAGCTGACCTATATCGCCAACCACGCCGAAGACCGCATGATCTTCGTCGATCTCACCTTCGTGCCCCTGCTGGAAAAGGTTCAGGACCAGCTGAAGGCGGTCGAGACCTATGTGATCCTGACCGATGCGGCGCACATGCCGCAGACGACGCTGAAGAACATCGTCGCCTACGAGGACTTGCTGAACGAGGCCGATGCCGACTTCCAGTGGCTGGCTCTGGATGAAAACGCCGCCTGCGGCCTCTGCTACACCTCCGGCACCACCGGCAATCCCAAGGGCGTGCTCTATTCGCACCGCTCCAACGTCCTCCACGGCATGCAGGCGCTCGCCGCCGACGTGCTGTCGCTCTCCAATGCCGACACGGTGCTGCCCATCGTGCCGATGTTCCACGCCAATGCGTGGTCGCTGGCGTTCAGCGCGCCGATGGCCGGCGCGAAGCTGGTGATGCCGGGACAGAAGCTCGACGGCGAAAGCGTCTATAATCTGCTCGAAGGCGAAAAGGTCACGATGTCGGCCGCCGTGCCGACCGTCTGGCTGATGCTGCTTCAGCATATGGAAGCCAACGATCTCAAGCTCTCGACGCTGAAACGCGTCGCGATCGGCGGCTCGGCCTGCCCGCCGGTGATGATCCAGAAATTCGAACAGGTTTACGGTGTCGAGGTCATGCACGCCTGGGGCATGACCGAGCTTTCGCCGATCGGCACGGTCGGCTCGCTTCTGGCCAAGGACCGCAAGCGGCCGTTCGACGAGCAGCTCAAGATCAAGGCCAAGCAGGGCCGTCCGCTCTTCGGCGTGGAAATGAAGATCACCGACGACGAGGGCAAGGAGCTGCCGCGCGACGGCAAGACCTTCGGCCATCTCGTGGTGCGCGGCCCGGCCATCGCCAAGGGCTATTTCAAGGGCGAGGGCGGCCAGATCCTCGACGATGACGGCTTCTTCGACACCGGCGACGTCGCCACGCTCGACGCCGACGGCTATATGCAGATCACCGACCGCGCCAAGGACGTCATCAAGTCCGGCGGCGAATGGATCAGCTCGATCGACATCGAGAATATCGCGGTCGGCCATCCCGCCGTCGCTGTCGCGGCGGTCATCGGCGTCGCCCATCCCAAATGGGACGAGCGCCCGCTTCTGGTGGTCCAGCTCAAGCCCGGCGAGTCGGCGACGAAGGAAGACCTGCTCGGCTTCCTCGACGGCAAGATCGCCAAGTGGTGGATGCCCGACGACGTCGCTTTCGTCGAGGCGGTGCCGATCAACGCCACCGGCAAGATTCAGAAGCTGAGCTTGCGCGAAACCTTCAAGGACCACGTCCTGCCGACCGCAGGACGCGCCGCGTGACAGGTCTCCAGAAGGCGCTGGCCGCGCTCGCCCTGTTGGTCGGCCTCGTCGCCGGCGGCGTCATCGGCGTCGCCGGCATCGGCCACAAATACGGCGCGTGGGATCTCGCTTTCGCGGAAGACAAATTGCTGCATTACGGCTTCCTCGCCGCCCTCGGCGCGGGCGGGGTCGCCATTGCGGTGATGCTGATCGGGGCGGTGCGCGGCAGGCTCGGCGGCGTCTTCACGGCGCTCCTCGCGCTCGCCGTCAGCGCCGGCGTCGCCTATATGCCGTGGCGGATGCAGGAACAGGCCAAGGCCTCGCCCGCCTTGCACGACATATCCACCGATACCGCCCAGCCGCCGGAATTCGTCGCCCTGGCCGAAGTGCGCCGCGTCGCGCCGAACGGCGTCGATTACGCCGCCGCCGACGCCGCGATCCAGAAAAAAGCCTATCCCGACATCGCCACCTATCGCTCCGCGCAGCCGGCGGCGGCGCTGCACGGCAAGGCCGCAGCCATCGTCAAGGATATGGGCTGGCAGGTCGCCGCCAATCTGCCCGACGAAGGCCGCATCGAGGCGACCTCGGTTTCGGAATGGTTCGGCCTGAAGGACGATATCGTCATCCGCATCGCTTCGACCGATCAGGGCGGCTCCTCGCTCGACATCCGCTCGGCCTCCCGCGAAGGCGCGAACGATCGCGGCGCCAACGCCGAACGCATCCGCGCCTTTCTTGCGGCGCTGCGCTGATTCATGGCTGGCGGCATGACTGGTCTTGAGATCCGTCCTGGCGTCCCTGAACTGCGTGACGGCTGGCTTGAGGCCGCGTTGCGGTCCTGGCTCGATGCCTATGACGGCCATCTGCCGCCCGATGAAATCGCCGCCGCACCTGCCATGCTGGCGCGCGCGTGGGCCAGGCGCAGCCGAGATCTTCGTCTCGCGGTTCTCGACGGCGCCGTCGCCGGCTTCTACTCGCTGGGAAACGCCGACAGCGCCGAAGAACGCAATTATCTCTGGCACCTCTATGTCGATCCGCATTTCCAGCGCCGGGGGATCGGTCGCGCGCTCAACGACGCGGCTCTCGCCGAGCTGGCGTCACGCGGCGTCAGTTCGGTCTGGCTGGATGTGATGCGGCCGAACGCCAGGGCGCGCGCGTTTTATGCGGCGCTCGGCTGGCGAGAGACGAAATCTGACACATCCGACGGCTATGACCTCGTCATTATGGAACGGGACATTGCATGACGCTGAACATCGCCCATCGCGGCGGGGCCGATCTATGGCCTGAAAACACCTTGCCTGCCTTTGAAGGCGCGCTCGCCAGCGGCGCCGACGGGGCGGAGCTGGACGTTCATCTTTCCGCCGATGGTGAACTCATCGTCTTTCATGACGAGACGCTGAAACCGGAAATCGTCCGCAAGGACGGCGTCTGGATCGTCGAACGCACGCCGCTGAAGGCGCTCAGCGCCGCCGCGCTCCAGGCCTACGATGTCGGCACGCTGAAGCCGGGTACCGGCTATGCCCGCCAGCACCCCGCTCAGGCGCGGCTGGATGGCGTCGCAATTCCTCGCCTGCGCGAGGTGATCCAGCTCGCCAGGGACCGTAGCGACACCTTCCAGCTGTGGATCGAACTGAAAACCGATCTGCTGGAACCTGCGCGCGGAGCCGATCCGGTGGCGCTGGCCGAGGCCGCCGTCGCGCTGGTCGAGGAGATGGGTTTCGCCGCGCGCACCGTCTTCATCTCGTTCGACTGGCGCGCCTTGCAGCATGTCCGCCGCATCGCCCCGCACATCCCGTTCTACGCGACGACGCTGCCGCAGAGCTGGTTCGGCGCCGACGAGCCGCCGCCCGAACACGGGCCGCCGGCTGTCGCCGAGCTGGCGAAATGGCGCGCCGCCAATGCTGCGGGAGCGCCGTGGGAAGGCGATTACCCTTCCATCCGTTACCCCTCGCTGCAGCACGCCGTCGCGGCCCTTGGGGCCACCGGATGGTTCCCGTTCTGGCCCGATATCACGCCGGAAACGGTCGCCTCGACCCGCGCTCTGGGCCTGAAACTGGCCGCCTGGACCGTCCCGGCGCGCGCGGCGCCCGGCCTTCTGGCATTCGGCTGCGACGCCATCTGCACGGACGATCCCGTGGCCTTTCAAGGGCTTACGAGACCGTCAAGTTGACCTGACCCGAGCCCCGGTGCCATGTGCCCCCGCTTTCTTGGGGGAAGAGGCACATGACTCGCTTGCTGGGACTCATCGCCGCCGCGCTGTCCGTCACCACCGCGATGGCGGCGGAGGAAGAGGTCGTCGTCACCGCCACCCGCCGCCCCACCAAGCTGCAGGAAACCCCTGTCGCCATTACGCTTTTGCCCGCGCGCCTGCTGGCCGACGCGGGCATCCGCGACACCCAGAGCCTGATCCAGCTGGTCCCTGCGCTGCAGTTCCCGCAATCGGAATCCTCCGGCTCCGTCACCGCCCGCATCCGGGGCGTCGGCACGCAGGGCTCGAACCCCGGCCTCGAATCCGCCGTCGGCATTTTCGTGGACGGCGTCTACCGCAGCCGCAACGCCGTCGGCTTTGGCGATCTTGGCGATCTGGAACGGGTCGAGGTGCTGCGCGGACCGCAAGGCACGCTGTTCGGACGCAATACCTCGGCGGGTCTCATCTCCGTCGTCACCCGCGCGCCATCGCTGAGCGAAACGGCGGGTTTCGCCTCCGCCAGCTATGAGAGCTTTGATGGCGTGGCGCTGACGGCGGGCGTGTCGGCGCCGCTCAGCGAGGACGTGGCGGGCGTCAGCCTCTTCGCCGCGCTGCGCCAGCGCGACGGGTTCATGGACATCAATCCCGGGATCGCGGGCGCGCGCGCCGGCAATGACCGCCATTCCTGGACGCTGCGGGGGCAGGTTCTATGGGATGTGACGGAGGATGTGACCTTGCGCCTCATCGCCGACGGCGCGCGGCGGGACGAGGAATGCTGCTATGCGGCGACGCTGCGTGCCGGCGCTCCGGCGCGGGCCGGGGGCCTCAATGTGCCGGACACAATCGCGGCGATCCTCGGCCATCCCGGCGCGGGCGACCGCAACACGGTCAAGGACCGCATCGGCTATGCCGAACAGGATTTCGGCCAGACTCTCGACGAATGGGGCCTCTCGGCCGAACTGACCGTCGATGCCGGCTGGGGCGTCCTCACCGGCATCACCGCCTATCGCGACTGGGACTTCACCAGCGGTCAGGACGGCGACTGGACCGACATCGACATCATCCACACCGAGAATGACGGCACCAACGGCTATCGTTTCCGCACTTTTACGCAGGAATTCCGCCTGGCCGGCGCCGCCGGGATCGTCGATTGGCTGGTCGGCGGCTATTACGCGCACGAGGCGCTGGAACGCCGCGCCAATACGACCTTCGGCAGCGATTTCGAGACCTTCCTGACGCGCTACCGTTTCGACAATTCCGACACCGGCATCCGCAACCTGCTGGCCTCGGCGCTGCCCGGCGGGTTCGACATCGCCGATCCGGTATGGCGTCCGGGCAGCGGCAATCACGACACCTACCGCCAGACCTCGGAGAGCTTCGCGCTTTTCACCCACAACGTCGTCGCCCTGACCGACACGCTGAAACTGACGCTGGGCGCGCGCTGGACGCATGAGAGCAAGGATTTCAGCGCCGACTATGCGACGCTCGGCGGCACGGGCGGAAACCTGACCGGATGCGAGGCGATCGAGCGCGATTACGGCCTCAATCCGCTGGCCAACCCGGCCTTCACCAACGCCGCGCTGCGCGGCCTGACGCCGTTCATCTGCCTGCCGCAATTGCGCACGGCGCTGGATGGCCTCGACCATCGCCAGACCCGCGATGAGAGCGAACTCTCGGGCGTCGTAACGCTGGCCTGGCAGGCGGCGGAGGGCGTCAATCTCTATGCGACCTATGCCCGCGGCTATAAGGCCGGCGGCTTCAATCTGGACCGCGCTTTCACGCTGGGGGCGTTCAATCCGGGATCGATCGTCAGCGGGCCGGCGGGCGCCCAGACGGTGTCGCAGCCCGATACGAGCTTCCTTCCCGAGACGGTGGACGCCTTCGAGATCGGGGCAAAGCTGAAGCTGCTGGATGGTGACCTGACGGCGAATGTCGCGCTGTTTCACGAGCGTTTCGAGAACTTCCAGCTCAACACCTACACCGGCACCTCCTTCCTCGTAACGTCGGTGCCGGAGGTGATTTCCAGGGGCGTCGAACTGGATGTCGCATGGCGGACGCCGGTGGAGGGCCTGACGGCGACGCTGGGCGTCGCGTACGCCGACGCGCGCTATGGCGACGATATGGCGGCGTTCGTGGCGCTGAACCCATCGCTGTTCCTGCTGCCGGGCAACCAGCTGTCGAACGCACCCAAATGGACGCTGACCGGCGCGCTGTCCTATGAATTCGCGGCGTTCGGCGACTGGACGGGGCTGGTGCATGCCGATGCACGCTATGTGTCGGATCAGATCGGCGGATCGAATCTGGACCCGGCCAAGACGCAGGGCGATTACGGCATCGTGAACCTGAAGCTCGGCTTCGAGCGCGGCGGGATCGGCGTCGAGTTCTGGGCGCGCAACGTGCTGGACGTGCAGACCTTCCAGATCGCCTTCGACGGCCCGTATCAGGGATCGGCCCCCAACGCGGCCAACCCCAATCCAGCTTCGTTCAGTCAGCTCGGCGCGTTCCTGAACGAGCCTCGCACGCTGGGCGTCACGCTGAAGACGCGGTTCTGACATGGCGAGGGCGCGGCCGGAGCCGCGCCCTCCGACATGACCGATCGTCCGTTTACGGATAGATCAGGCTGATCGTTTCGGCGATGCAGGCCGGACGGTCCTTGCCCTCGATCTCGATGGTGATTTCGTTCGTCAGCTGAAGCCCGCCGCCCTTCGGTTCGGCGCCGAGCAGCTTCTGCTTCGCGCGGACCCTGGAGCCGACCGGAACCATGTTGGTGAAACGCACCTTGTTCGAGCCGTAATTGATGCCGCGGCTGACGCCTTCGATAGAGAGGATCTGCGAGCCGAGAAAGGGGATGAGCGAGAGCGTCAGATAGCCGTGGGCGATGGTGCCGCCCATGAACTGCTTGGCCTTTTCGACATCGACGTGAATCCACTGATGATCGCCCGTGGCGTCGGCGAATTTGTTGACGCGATCCTGATCGATCTCGACCCAGTCGCTGGCGCCGATCTCTTGACCGACGAGGCTCTGGATGTCGTTGTAGTGAACGGTCTTCATGGGGACTTTCCTCCTGGATGGGGTTCGCCGGTTTCGCCGGTGATGGCCGTGACGGCCGAGAATAGCGCCTCGACATACGGGTCCGCCACGCCCATCCGCTGCAATTCGGCGCGGCAGCGATAGAGATAGTCGCGGTTGTTGCCGGCCTGACCTTCGGCGGCGGCGATGCGGCGGGCCTGCTCGTCGAGCGGGAGCATGCCGGAGTAACGGTTGTGCGCTTTGTTGATGACGAAGGTGATGGCGCGGACAGGCCCGTCGGCCGTCTCGCAATCGAGCCATTCCGGCGTGTAGGCGCCCGACAGCATTTCGCGCATCCACAGGATCGACGTTTCGCTGTCGACCGCCTCTCGGTCGATGCGATGGACGACGCCGGTCATGCCTTCGCCTGGTTCGATGGCGAGCATGAGGCCCGGCTTGTCGGGCATGGCGCGGCCGATGATGAGCTGGAGGCAGAAGGAACGCGTCCAACCCTTGACCGTGGCGGCGCGGCTTTCGGTCACGGCGAGGGCCGGGTTCCACATCAGCGAGCCGTAGCCGAACACCCAGAGGTCTTCACCCTGCGGATGACGCGAGAGGATTTCCTGCCGCGACGCCTCGCGTTCCTCGGTCGAGAGGAAGGTCCACAGGCCGGATTTCGAGACCTGCTCGGTGAGATAGGCGACCCGTTCGGGCGTGAAGGCATCGCGCCTGAGCAACCCGTTCTCGTCGCGCTGAAACGCCGAACGGTTCTCGTCGAAGCCTTCGGGCAGCACGGGCTTGGAACTCGGCTCAGTCATGGGCGCAGTGTGAAATCCAAGTCTTTGAGGATGCAAGCGGGCGATCGCAGATTTAGGGGCCTTCCGGGGCGTCACCACAACGACTCGTTTTCGCGTTTTTCGCGCGCCGGCCGGGCGAGGGCATTCGTTTGTCGGGTTTCGATGTCTCCGAATCCATATCTGGGGCCAGGAGCGTGGAGACTCACAAAGACTCGTTTTGCTGTTTTTTCGTTCGTATTCGTTCGTCGCTTTTCGACTGGCGCGTCCGCTTCTCCTGTCGGCCCCGCCTGCGAGGCTGCCGGAATAGGAAAATAGAGCTACCCCGTGGTTCGTCAAGGCGTCGGCGATTTGACGTGAAGGCTGACAGCGCAAACACTGGCCGGGCGCGGGACGGCGCGAGAGGAGGCGGTCGTGGCCGTTGCATTCGTCAAGGAAGAGAGCGCGGAAACGGCGGCGGAAACCCAGCTGCCGGACCGCGAAATTTCAAAGCATCCCAATCTGGTGACGCAAGCGGGGCTGAAGGCGCTGGAACAGGCGTTGGAAGCGGCGCGTGAAGCTGTCCAGGCGACGCTGTCCATCGAGGATGTGAACGAGCGGCGACGTCAGGCGGCGGCGCCGGCGCGGGATCTGCGTTATTTCGCGGCGCGGGTCGGCTCGGCGCGCGTAATGCCCAAGCCCGAAACCTGTGACGTCATCGCCTTTGGCTGCACGGTGACGTTTGCCCGCGATGACGGGCGCACCCAGACCTTCCGGCTCGTCGGTGAAGACGAAGCCGACCCGTCGGCCGGCTCCATCTCGTTCGCCTCGCCCATGGGACGGTTCCTGATGGGCAAGAGCGTGGGCGATGGCGGCACGCTGAACGGCCAGGAGATCGAGATCACCGCCATTGCCTGATCCAAAGTGCCGTTTCGCCGCTTTGAACGGGTGAGATTGGCGTTCGACAAGCATTCGACAAAATACGCTGTCCGAACGCGGCCCTCAGTGAGGCGCGGTCGATGCGGCGTGTGAGGTCGGGTTTGATGGGTGCGGGGCGGAAAATCCGCCGCCGCCGGCGGAGACCCCGTAATCCGTTTCGGTCCCGCGTTTCGGTCGTCTGGATGGGAAACAAGCATATTCATTCGCAGTTCAAGTTCCCGGGCGTTCTGTGCCGTTTCGCCGCTTTGACGCCACGGCGCAGGCGGTGGAGAACACCGGAGAACGACCCCGCCGGACGGCGCGGGCGATGAAAAGGACCGAACATGCGCGTTGCGATCTCTGCCCTGCTGGGCGCGAGTGCCCTGATGCTGGCCGCCCCGGCGATGGCCGCCGATGAACAACCGGCCAAGGCGTCCGACATGACGATCACCTGCGGATCGCCGATCGCCTGGGATGCGACCGAGGAAAGCCTGAAGGCGCAGTTCGGCGCCGAGAATGTGGTCCACAAGGATCTGGGCGGACCGGAAGGCACCGAGATGTTCGGCACGCAGATCTATTCCGGCGACGCCAAAAAGACCTTCGACATCGTCTGGACG
Source organism: Alphaproteobacteria bacterium (assembly GCA_027492655.1). Taxonomy (GTDB): domain Bacteria; phylum Pseudomonadota; class Alphaproteobacteria; order Micropepsales; family Micropepsaceae; genus JADZAI01. The sequence continues at coordinate 14,954 of JAPUEF010000051.1, forward strand.
GACGAGGAGAAGTGGGCGAACCCCGCGATTATCACCGTGAACCAGGTCTGGAGCGAGGACGGCGAAACCGCCACCAACCCCGATTGGGTTTCGGCCGAAGGCATCAAGGCCGGCATGAGCATCGAAGAGGTCGAGAAGATCAACGGCAAGCCGTTCAAGCTGTCGGGCTTCGGATGGGACTACGGCGGCAACGCGACGAGCTGGGAAGGCGGCAAGCTTGAGCCGGCGGCGGACGCCAAATGCGGCGTCTCGATCTCGTTCAACCAGACGGCGGAGAACGTGCCGGACAGCACGCAGGGCGACAAGGAAATCGTCTCCAACGGCAAGGACGTGATCGCCTCCAAGCCGGTGGTGTCGCGCTATACCGTTTATTATGTGCGGCCCGACGCCGAAGCGCCTGCCGAAACCACCTCGCCCTGATCGCCATTGCAGATCGCAGACTGAAAGGGGGCCGTGAGGCCCCCTTTCCTGTCGTGGATTGCGCCGGTCAGACGATCTTGCTGTCGCGCTTGCCCCAGTAGGCGTCGCGGATAAGGCGCTTGTAGAGCTTGCCGGTCGGATGGCGCGGCAGTTCCTTCATGAAATCGACCGAGCGCGGGCATTTGATGGCCGAAAGGTGCTGCTTGGCGTAGGCGAGGAGTTCGGCCGCCGTTTCTTCGTTCGCGTCGGCCCAGTCGGCGGGCTGCACGACCGCCTTCACCTCTTCGCCGAAATCCTCGTTCGGCACGCCGACCACCGCGACATCGGCGACCTTGGGGTGGGCGATGAGGATGTTCTCGGCTTCCTGCGGGTAGATGTTCACGCCGCCCGAGATGATCATGAACGCCTTGCGGTCGGTGAGGTAGAGGAAGCCATCCTCATCGACCTTGCCGACATCGCCTAGCGTCGACCAGCCTTTGGCGTTCTTGCTCTCGGCGGTCTTCTCGGGCGCGTTGTGATATTCGAAGGCCGGGCCGTTGGCGAAATAGACGACGCCTTCTTCGCCCACAGGCACGTCCTCGCCGTCTTCGCCGACGATGTGCAATTCGCCCAGCATGGCGCGGCCGACCGTGCCGGGATGGGCGAGCCAGTCGGCCGAGTTCGTATAAACGAAGCCGTTGCCTTCGGTGCCCGCGTAATATTCGTGGATCACCGGACCCCACCAGTCGATCATCCGGCGCTTGACGTCGATCGGGCATGGCGCGGCGGCGTGGATGGCGGCCTTCAGCGAGGAGACGTCGTATTTCGCGCGGATGGCCTCGTCCATTTTCAACATACGCACGAACATGGTCGGCACCCATTGGGCGTGCGTAACCTTGTGCTTCTGGATGAGCGCGAGGGCCTGCTCGGGATCGAAATGCTCCATCACGATCACCGTGCCGCCGAAGCGCTGGACCGCCATGCAATAGCGCAGCGGCGCGGCGTGGTAGAGCGGCGCGGGCGAGAGATAGATCATGTCGGGATTAAAGCCGAACAGGCCCTGCGTCAGATTCAGCAGGGAGGTCGGTTCGGCGATCCCGAGCCCCGAAAGCGCGACCTTCACGCCCTTGGGGCGGCCGGTGGTGCCGGAGGAATAGAGAAGGTCGCTGCCGGCGGTTTCGTCGGATATCGGCGTTTTCGGCTGGGCGTCGAGGGCGGCTTCCAGCGCCTCGAACGGGGCAGTCGCGCCATTGGCCATATAGAGCTTCACGCCGGGGATGAGCGGCGCGGTTTCGAGCGCGGTTCTGGCGAGCGCCGCCGAGGAGACCAGCACCTTCGCGCCGCTATCCTTGACGATGTACTCGATCTCGCTGGGCGTCAGACGCGAGGAGATGCAGGTGAAGTAGAGCCCCGCCCGCTGCGCAGCCCAGCACAGGGGCAGATAGTGGACGTTGTTCTCCATGAAGATGGCGATCACCTCGCCGCTCTTGAGGCCGAGGCTGCGGAACAGCTGCGCCCCCTGGTTGGAGCGGGCCTCCATCTGGCCATAGGTCATCGACTCGCCGGTGGCGGCCATGACGAAGGCGGTTTTCTGCGGATCGGTCTTGGCGTGGATGGAAGGGTGCGTCATCGGCGGTTCCTCGGGATTTTTATGTATCCGTTTCGATAACCGAGCCGGGCGGCGGGGTCAAAATAGCAGCGTTCCGTGCACGTCACCGCCTTTCATACCGCAAGCAGGCCCGGCTAATCTCGCAGGATCGGATACTCAGGAAGGACGTCCCTTGGCCTACGAACAGATCGCCTATGAGGTCAGCGAAAATATCGCGACCATCACGCTGAACCGCCCCGAGAAGATGAACGCCTTCACCGGCCAGATGATGGCGGAGCTGATCGACGCGCTGGACAGGGCGAACAAGGACGATGATGTCCGCGTCATCATTTTCACCGGCGCCGGCAAGGCGTTCTGCGCGGGCGCCGATCTGAGCCAGGGCGCGAAGACCTTCGATTATGACAATCGCACCGACCGGCCGGAGAAGCAGGGCGCGGCCGCGGCGGACGGCACGATCGACTGGTCGAACCCGGCGATCCGCGACGGCGGCGGCATGGTGACGCTGAAGATTTTCGAGAGCCTCAAACCCGTGATCGGCGCGATCAACGGCGCGGCGGTCGGCATCGGCGTGACGATGCAGCTGCCGATGGATATCCGCATCGCGTCCGACAATGCGCGCTTCGGCTTCGTGTTCGCGCGGCGCGGCATCGTGCCGGAGGCGTGTTCGAGCTATTTCCTGCCGCGCATCGTCGGCATCTCGACAGCGACCGAATGGTGCTTCACCGGCCGCGTGTTCGGCGCGCAGGAGGCGAAGGAGCGCGGCCTCGTGACCCATCTGGTGAAGCCGGAGGAGCTGATCCCGACGGCCCGCGCGCTCGCGAAGGAGATCGCCGAGAACACCGCGCCGGTCTCGGTGGCGCTGACGCGGCAGATGCTGTGGCGGATGCTGGGCGCCGATCACCCGATGGAAGGGCACAAGATCGACTCGCGCGGCGTGTTCGCGCGCGGTCGTCAGGAAGACGCCAAGGAAGGCGTGATGTCGTTCCTTGAAAAGCGCCAGCCCGTCTATCCGAACAAAGTTTCAACAGATATGCCTGAATACTTCCCGTGGTGGACAGAACGCCCTTACTCCTGAACCGTGACGCGCGCCGAGGCCTTCATGTCTGAACGCACGCTGATTGCGGGCGCTGGCATTGGCGGCCTGGCGACGGCTCTGGCGCTGGCGCGTCAGGGCGCGCGCGTGACTGTGTTCGAAGCGCGCGACCAGCCCGGCGAGGCGGGCGCGGGCCTGCAGCTTTCGGCCAACGCGGTGAAGGCGCTGCGTTTCCTGGGACTGGAAGAGGCGGTCGCCGCCCGCGCCACGCGGCCTGAGGCGGTGGAGTTGCGCCTGCCGGGATCTGGCCGGCTGGTCAGCCGCGTTGCGCTGGGCAAGACCCATGAGACCCGTTTCGGCGCGCCGTATTTCCACATCCATCGCGCCGACCTCTACGAGGTATTGGCCGAGGCGGCGGACGCCCATGCCGGCATCCAGGTGATGACCGGGGCGCGGGTGGTCAAGGTCGCGCACGGGAAGGGCGCGGTGGCGGTGGAACTGGAGGGCGGCGCGACCACCGACGGCGATCTGCTGATCGGCGCGGACGGGGTGCGCTCGACGGTGCGCGAGGGCGTCGCCGGCAAGGACGAGCCGGTCTTCACCGGCATGGTGGCGTGGCGCGCCTGCGTGCCGATCGAGCCGGGCGATCAGCCGCCGCAGGTCGCGACGGTCTGGATGGGCCGCGGGCGGCATCTGGTGACATATCCGCTGACCCATCGCGGCGTGATGAACCTGATCGGCGTGGTGGAGAAATCCGACTGGCGTGAGGAAAGCTGGAGCGCCGAAGGCGCGGCGGACGAGATGCGGGCGGAGTTCGGCGGCTGGCACAAAAGCGTCGATATGTGGCTGAGCCGGCTGGAGACGCCGCTGCGCTGGGCGCTTTATGAGCGTCATCCGTTGAGCGTCTGGAGCGCCGGGCGCGTGGCGTTGATGGGCGATGCCTGCCACGCCATGCCGCCTTTTCTGGCGCAGGGCGCGGCGATGGCGCTGGAGGATGCGGTGGTGCTGGCCCGCAGGATCGCGGCGATGCCCGACGATCTGACGCGGGCGCTGCGCGAGTATGGCGAGGCGCGGCACGAGCGGACGGCCAAGGTGCAGGCGGCGTCCTGGGCGAACGCCTGGCGTTTCCATCTGGAAAGCGGCGTGCTGCGCTTCTGCGTCTATGGTGCGCTGGGGCTCGCCAGCCGCGTCGCGCCGGGCCAGCCGGGGCGGATGTTCGACTGGATTTACGGCTACGATCCGGCGGCCTGACCGGCGTTACGTCTCGGCGGCGAGGACATGGCGTTCATATCGGAGGCGTTTTAAGGGAATTCGGGCGGCGGGAGCCAAGGCGTGACTTGCAGTCAGGCCCCGGCCCCTGCCACATCGCGTCATGTCCGACGCCTCCGCCGCCGCTCATGTCGAGTTGATCGCCTATACCGCCGGGGGCGTCGCGGCCCTGCTGGGGACCGCCAGCCTGCTGGTGCCGGCGGCCCGGCGGCTGGCGCTGCCTTATACGGTGCTGATCGCGGTGTTCGGCGCGGCGGTGGGGGCGCTTCTGACCGTGCTGCCGGAGATGGGCGGGGGGATCGCCAAGGCGGCGACGATCCTCAACCAGACGGAGATGCCGAGCGAGGCGCTGCTCTATCTGTTCCTGCCGCCGCTTCTCTTCGCCGCCGGTCTGCATATCGAACTGGCGCGGCTGATAGACGACATCTGGCCGGTTCTGGTGCTGGCGATCGTCGCGGTGGTGGCGTGCTGTCTGGCGGTTGGGTTCTCGATCGAACCGTTCATGGCGGCCGACGGCGTATCGGTGATCGGCGGGCCGGAGGCGGACGAGTTGCTGCTGCTCGCGTTGTTGCTGGGCGCGGTGGTCGCGCCGACCGATACGGCGGCGATCCTGTCGATTTTCCGCGATATCGGCGCGCCCCGCCGCCTGTCCACGATCGTCGAGGGCGAGAGCCTTTTCAACGACGCTGCCGCCATCGCACTGGTGGTGGTGCTGATCGCGGCGCTGGCTGGCGGCACCTCCGGCGGCGTCGGCGGCGCGGGGCTGGAGCTGGTGAAGCAGCTGGGCGGCGGCCTGATGCTGGGCTTCGTCATGGGGCGGGCGACCTCGTTTCTGGTGCAGGCGGCGCGCGGCTTCGTGGTGGCCGAAACGACCATGACGCTGATGCTCGCCTATCTCGCCTTCGGGGCGGCGCAGCTGGTGTTTTCGGTTTCGGGAATCGTCGCGGTGGTCGCCGCCGCCGTGACCTTCGGCGCGCGGGCGCGGACCCGCCTGACGCCCGGCACCTGGGATGCGCTGAAGGCGATGTGGGGGCAGCTGGATTTCTGGGCGACGACGCTGATCTTCGTGTTCGCCGCGATGACCGCGCCGGAAGTGCTGGCGACGGTGCGCTGGAGCGATCTCGCGGCGATCGGGATCGTCTATGTCGCGGCGCTGGGCGCGCGCGTGCTGATCGTCTTCGGCGTCTTCCCCGTTCTGGCGTGGCTGAAGCTGACCGACCCGGTGAGCCGGTCATATCGCGCGGTGCTGGCGTGGGGCGGCGTACGCGGGGCGCTGACCGTCGTGCTGGCGCTGTTCGTGACGGAGACGGGCGCGGTGCTGTCGACCGGCGAGGAGAACGCGCGGCTGATCCTGGTGCTGTCGTTCGGATATGTGTTGCTGACGCTGCTGCTGAACGCGACCACCCTGCGGCGGATGATGCGCGCGCTGAGGCTGGACAAGCTGGACCCGCGCGAGCGCATGGTGCGCGACCGCGTCATGGCGCTATCGCGCGCGCGGGTGGACGAGGCTGTCGCGACGGCGGCCCGCGAGCTGGGGCTGGAGCGTCCACCCCGCATCGCGCCGGCCGAGGCGCATGACGGACTTTCGGACGACGAGCGGCTGCAGGTGGCGCTGCTGGCGCTGACCAATCGCGAGACGGAACTGACGATGCAGGGCCTTGAGCGCGGGGTCATCGACCGCCAGATCGCGGAGATCATGCTGGCCCATGCCGGCCGTATGTCCGACGCGACGCGCTCGCACGGGGCCGAAGGCTATGCCGTGGCCGCCAGCCGCAATCACCGCCCGACGCGCGCCTTCCGCATCGCCTTGCAGGCGCAGCGGCGCTTCGGCCTCACCGGCTGGATCGCCGACGAGATCGCCAGGCGTTACGAACTTATGCTGATCAAGAGCCGTGTGGCGGCGCAGGTGAAATCCTTCGCCGCCAATGAACTGCCGGCGGTGGTGGGCAAGCATGCCGCGGGCGAGGCGCTGGAGCTGCTGGAGGATCGCAGCAAGGCGATGGCGGGCACCGTCGCGGCCATCGAGAAGCAGTATCCGGCCTACGCCAAATCGATGCGCGCGCTTCTTGTGGAGCGGCTGGCGTTGTCGATGGAGGAGGCGGAGTACGCGGTCCTGCGCGATCAGGCGATGATTTCGGAGGAAATCTATGAGGATCTGGAAGACGATCGCCTCAGCCGCGTGAAGATGCTGAAGGCGCGTCCTGAACTGGACCTCGGGCTTGAGATCACCGACATGGTCAGCCGCGTGCCGCTGTTCGCGGGCCTGCCGGAGAGCAATCTGGCGGCGGTGGCGGAATTGCTGCGCCCCGCGCTGGCGGTGCAGGGCGAAGCGATCATCAAGGCGGGCGCTATTGGCCGCGAAATGTATTTCATCGTCTCGGGCGAGGTCGAGGTGGTGACGGCGCGGGGCGGCGTGTCGATGGGGGCGGGCGGGTTCTTCGGCGAGGTTGCGCTGATGACCAGCCAGCCGCGCAACGCCGATGTGGTGGCGCGCAGCTATTGCGAGTTGCTGATGCTGAAGAAAAAAGATCTCGACGCGCTGATGGCGGCGCAGCCGGAGCTGCGGACCGAGATCGAGGCGCATGCAGCGGCGCGCGCGTCCCGGGCGGCGGGGTAGGGCCGCAGCGAAGCGGTCCGGCGCTATGCCAGATCGAGCACGCCGAGTTTGACCGGAACCTGTTCCAGCAGGCGCGTCAGCTGGGCTTTCGCCTGCGCGTTCGATTTCTGGACGCGCTCGGCGAGGATCAGTTCGTTCTTCTGGGTATGTTCAAAGCCGGTGAATTCGGTGACGCGCACTTTGTAGCCGTGGCTTTCCAGAAGCAGAGCGCGGATCGCGTTGGTGACATGCGCCCCGAAGGCGCGGCGCTGGATGGGATGCCGCCACAGCGCCTCCAGCGGCCCCTTGATGTCGCCCAGCAGCGCGGACGCCTCGGCCTGACAGCAGGGGATGAGCGCGACGGCTTTGGCGTCGTGCTTGAGGGCGAAGCGGATGGCGTCGTCGGTGGCGGTGTCGCAGGCGTGAAGCGCGGTGACGAGGGCAGGGCGGCCGCCCTGAAGCGCGGCGTCGGCGTCGGCCGACTGGATCGGCGCGGCGGTGAAACGGGCGCGGGCGAACCCGGCCTCCCGGGCGATCGTGTCGGCGGCGGCGGCGAGATCGGGCCGCAGCTCGATCGCCGCCAGCGCGCCGCGCCCCGCCGGGTTGAGGACGAGATCGTAGAGAATGAGACCGAGATAGGATTTTCCCGCGCCGAGATCGACGACGAGCGGGTCGCTTTCCTCGGCGAGCAGCCGGTCGAGCACGGGCTTCAGAAGCTGAACGAGGTGCAGCACCTGTTTCAGCTTGCGCCGCGAATCCTGATTGAGACGGCCTTCGGGCGTGAGGATGTGAAGCGCCTTCAGCAATTCGTGCGACGAGCCGGGCCAGAGCTGCCCGATCTCGTCATCGTCGCGCCGTTCGGGCTTGCGCCGGCTCATCGCCCGACATCCTTGCCGCCGCCGCAGACCGAGAACCCGGCCGAGAAGCCGCGCCGGTAAAGCTCGGGCTGGTCTTTGGTCATCGCGGCGCGGACCTCGCGGCTGGAATGGGCCATGCCGCAGCCCGCTTCATAGCCCGCCTTGAACAGCGGGTCGTCCATGGCGGCGTCGGAGGCGCAGCCGGCGAGCGCCAGCGCGGCGAGGATCAGGGCAAATCGCATGATGCGGATTCTTCTCTAACTTGAGCGAAAAGCAATCGCGGCCGTTGGCTACGGTTTAAGGCGACTTTGTCATGTTCCATGGCGGAGAGCGCGCTTTTGGGAGCGCGGTCAGCGTTACCGGAGGCCAGATGAACCCCTTTCAGCCCTCACCGCCCCTGCGCGTGCTGGTGTTCGCGTCGCAAAAGGGCGGCTCGGGCAAGACGACGCTCGCCGGCCATGTCGCGGTCGAGGCCGAGCGCCAGGGCGCGGGGCCGGTGGCGCTGATCGACGCCGATCCGCAGGGCTCACTGGCGAAATGGTGGAATGCCCGTCAGGCGCGCACGCCGGCCTTCATCCAGTCGCAGTTCTCCTCGCTGTATCAGGATATCGAAAGCGCCCGCGAACAGGGTTTCCGTCTGGTGGTGATCGACACCCCGCCCGCTGTGACGCGGGCGATCAGCGAAGTGGTGGCGCATGCCGATCTGGTGGTGGTGCCGACGCGCCCCTCGCCGCACGATCTGCGCGCCGTCGGGCCGACGGTGGACATCATCGAAGGCCGCAAGAAGCAGATGATCTTCGTGCTGAACGCCGCCACGGCGCGCGCCAAGATCACCATGGAGGCGGCGATCGCTCTGTCGCAGCACGGCACGGTGGCCCCGGTGACGGTGCATAACCGTCTGGACTTCGCAGCCTCGATGATCGACGGCCGCACGGTGATGGAGATCGATCCGGTCGCGAAGTCGTCGGCCGAGGTCGGCGATCTGTGGCGCTATCTGGCCGAACGTCTGGCGCGTCTGGAGACGCCCGCGCAGCCGAACGGAATGGACCAGCAGCGCTTCGGCGGCATGCGTCCGGTGACGACGTTCGGCCGTGCCGGATCGTCGTTCGGCCGCCGCGCTTTCGCCTGAGGTTCGAGGAAACCAGATGTCGTATCGTTTCGCGTCTCTCTCCTCCGGGTTGCTGGCTCGCAAGGGCGCAGCGCAGCCGGCCATGGCGAGCCATGCCGGCGGCAATCCGCGCTTCTACAATGAAGAGCCGGCGACCGAGCCGCAGGCGGTGAAGCCGCCGCCGCCCGCTGCGCCCGCCGCACCGACCGCGTCGGCTCCGGTTGCGCCGCCGGCCGCGCCCGTCTTTCGTCCGAACGCGCAGCTGGCGCGGGCGGGCTTCTCATTCGAATCCGCGCCGCCGCCCGCTTCGGCCACTCCCCCCCGGCCTGAAGCGCTTCGCTCGCCCCTTCCCCCTCGCGCGACGGAGCAGGGCGGCGGTTGCGGTCAACCTGCCGGCGCGTGCGGCATCGCCAGCCCGGCGGCCTCCGATCCGGCGCGGCGTTTCCATGTGTCGGTCAGGTTGAAGCAGGCGCATTTCGTGCGGCTGAAGATCGCCTCGGCGCAGCTGCGCAAGCCCAGCCAGGACATTATCGGCGACGCGCTGACCGCCTATTTCCGCACGCTCGACCCGAAAGTGTTCGGCGACTGCGCCTGCGCCGCCGAGTAGATCGTCCGTCAACGGATGAAATCGCTCGCGAACGAATCGGGCGCGGCGGATCGAATCGGTTTCGAAATGAAAAAATGATGTATTTCAACGTGTTATCGTTGAATGCGCTTGTGGATAAGCGCAAATCACCCCATGGTTAACGACAGATGAAGGCGACGGGGATCGCCGTTGCGTCGGGATCAGAGCGGTGGGGGCTCCGCACATCATGGTTTCAATTCGCGGGACTTTGGAGACCGACGCGATGCTGGGCGACCAGCGCGAGGTTTACGCCTATTGGCGCGATCTGACCCGCAGCGGCGCCATTCCCGCCCGCCACGATTTCAAGCCCGCCGGCATCGTGCGCCGCCTGCCGCTGGTCAGCATGATCGAGATTTCCGACTGCGCCCGGCGCTTCCGCTGCCGTCTCGCCGGCACCGGCCTGCGCGACATGTTCGGCGAAGAGCTGACGGGGCGCTTCATCGGCGATCTCGGCTTCGGCGAGGATACGGGCTTTGCGCGCGATGTTTACGAGAGCGTCGTGGAGACGGGCGAACCGGCGCAGGGCTATAGCCGCCTTGCCTGGCGGAACCGTCCGACCATGGTGCAGGCGTGGCTGCGCCTGCCGCTGGCCGGGCCGGACGGCCGGGTTTCGACGGTGCTGGGCTATGACCGCTTCCTGCCGATGGAGCGGATGTCGGCGCGGCCGCGCATGGCGGCTCCCGCGCGGGAATACGCCGCCGCGATCTGACGCGTGGGTTTCGACGACCGGAAGAGGAAAATAATCTCATAACGTCTTGCGGCCTCGGAATAGGATGATTATCCTTTTCCGGCAGTCGAGGAGGACGTTATGGCGATGGCGCGGCATTTGATCGAACGCGAGGCGCGCCGGGTGCTGCGGCATCTGGAGGGCGTGTTTCTGGAGGCGCGCGGGGCAGGATATGCGGCGTCGCGCGATCCCGGCGGGCGGGCGCGGCTGATGCTTACAGCCGAGGTCGCGGCGGAATTCATCGCGGAAGGATGGATCGCGCGTGCGACGGACGGGCGGCTGGCGCTGACCCCGCAAGGGCAGGCGTTCGCGCGCCGCGCCGGAGCGAAGTGCGATCCGTTCCGCGCGCAGCATGGCGAGGTGAGCGATCTGGGCGGAGGATTGCGGCGCGACGGCGCGGCCTCGGCGCTGGATGCGCTGGGCCGTCTGAAGGACGAGACCGGCGCGCCTTATCTGTCGGCCATCGAGCGCGAGGCGGCGGCGCGGCTGGAGACGGACTTCGAGCGCGCGCAGTTCCGCCCGCGACTGACGATGCATCTGGCGGAGCCGGTGCGGAGCGGCGCGCGGACGGGCGATGCGGACGAGCGGTTGACGCTGGGCGCGATGGCGGCGCGGGACCGGGTGATGGCGGCATTGGCGGCGGCGGGGCCGGGCATCGCCGACATGCTGTTCGAGACGGTCTGCCTTTCCGGCGGCCTCAACGAGGCGGAACGGGCGCTTGGCTGGCCGCTGCGTTCGGGCAAGGCGCTGGTGCGGCTGGGTCTGCAGCGTCTGGCCGAGCATTACGGACTGACGAGCGGAGTGCGGCGGCCGGGCCGGATCGAAGCGTGGATGGAGGCGGTCGCCGGTGCGCATGTCGAATAGGCGCGCGGCGGCCTGAGGCAAGGGGCCTCTGCCCCCACCTGCCGCATCCGACCTCCCCATGGAACGGGGAGGATCGATACGGTCAGGGTTTCAGGCCGTTCTTTTCGTAGAAGGCGGCGATCTCGCCG
>JAPUEF010000052.1 GCA_027492655.1 Alphaproteobacteria bacterium
CAGCAGCCGCCCGGTGCCGCCGAAGCGCATGGGTCTCAGCGCGAAGGCGGCGGCGATCACCACCATCGCCCCCAGCGCCAGCGGCAGGGCGATCAGGGCGTAGAAATGCATCTTGTGCCGCACTGCGGTGAAGCCGGCATCCTCGGCGGTCTGGATGAAGCGGGGCAGATCCCAGAAATCGATCGTATCGGGCGAGGTGAAGCTGTCTTTCACCTCGTCGGGCGTCAGCGTGGTCGCGAGGTCGTAGCTGTCGTGATGCACCGACGCCTCGCCGGGCTTCGATTCGTAAACGTCGCTGAGCCGCCAATAGCCCGAATCCAGCAATGCCGAGCGGGCGTCGAGGCGGCGCTGGAAGCGATCCTTGCCGGCGTAGATGAAGACGATCACATCCTCCAGTTGCATGTCGGCGCTGGAGGCGCGCAGGGCGTGGATCACCGCCTGCTCGTCGCCGTCGGCCTGGCGTAGCCACACGCCGGTCGGGAACACCGCCAGCACCGAGGTTCGGCCGCGCAGATAGCGCGATTCCAGCTGCTCGAACTGGCTGGCGGCGTTGGCGGCGACCGGATTGACGACGGTGGTGGAGATGACGCCCGCCAGAATGGCGACCGCGATCGGCGGCAGGATGAACTGCCAGGCCGAGACGCCCGAAGCGCGGATCGCTTCAAGCTCGTGGAAGCGGGCGAGACGGGCGAACATCCAGATCGCCCCGAACAGCGCGATGAACGGCAGCAGCTTGTTCATCGTCAGCGGCAGCTTGAAGATCGCCATCAGTAGGGCGATGCCGAACGTCATCTCTTCCTTGCCGGTCGAACGGTTCAGCAACTCGGCCAGATTGATGACGAAGACGAAGGCCGCGAGCGCCCCCATCACCGCCCCGCAGGAGATGAGGAAGCGCCAGGTGAGATAGCGGGTGAGGACGAAAGGCGTCATGTCGCAGCCGTCTCCGGCTCAGGCGGCGGGAGGCCGGCTTGTCGCCGCCATGTCCAGCCCGACAGCCAGATCGCCGCGCCCGCGATGCCGATAACCGGCGTCAGATAGAGCAGCGGCCACAGATCGGTGTTGCCGCCGACGACCCCGCGCACGCCGAGGCCCGCCATACGGATCATCAGCGCGATGAAGGCGGCGAGGCCGATACGCCAGGCGATGGAGCGCCGGGCCGAGCCGGCGGCGAGGATCGCGGCGGCCGGGATCAGCACGAAGACGAAGCTGTAAAGCGGCGAGGACAGCCGCTCATGCGCGTCGGCGATGTAGGATTTGATCTTCTTTTCGGGCAGGTCGGCGGCGTCGGGCGGGTTCAGCAACTCGCCCAGATAGCGTTCCTGGGTGCCGCGCTGATCGGCGCGCTCGCCCTTCTGGAAGGGCGCCAGGTCGATCACGTAGCGGTCGAACTGAAGCGTCGCGATGCGGCCTGGCCCCTCGATACGCTGGACGTTGCCGTTGACCAGCAGGAAGCGCGGCCCGGCTTCGCTGTCGGTGATCTCGCCCGCCTCGGCCATATAGGTGGTGGCGGCCGCCGGATCGCGGTTGTCGTGGACGAGGATGCCCCGGGCGCTGGCTGCGCCGGTCCGTTCGCGCACGAACACGGTCAGCCCGTCCGACGGCGTCGTGAACTGGCCCTCGCGCAGGATGTTGGTGATGAGATCGCCCCGGATTTCGAACATCCGGTCCTTCAGCGTGCGCTGGCCCAGCGGCATCAGATAGAGATTCACCGCCAGATGCATCAGCGCCACCAGCAGCGCCAGCACCAGCAGCGGAGCGGCGACCGAGAAGCGCGAGCGCCCGGCGGCGGCCACGACGATCAGCTCGGAATCGCTCTGCAGCCGGAAGAGGGCGTAGAACGTCGCGAACAACAGCGCCGCCGGCAGCACGAAGATCATCAGGCTGGGGAGCATCAGCACGATGAGATACAGGAAGATGCCCGCCGACTGGCCCTGATCGACGATCACGTTCACATAACGCAGCGACTGCGAAAGCCAGACGATGGCGGTCAGCGCCGCCGTGAAGAACACGAAGGGCCGGAACGCCTCGTCGAAGATGTAGCGGGCCAGCCGCATTCGTGTAGGCGTCCCATCAAGCTCACGCTTTGGCGAGCGGCCATATGGCGCTTTCGCGACGGCGCGGATTGCTTTAGCTCTGACGGCCAGGAGGCCGGCTTTCCAGCGCCCGGTCTAACCATGAGCGCGGCGTCCCGCAATCGCCTTGGGGAGGGCGGCCCGGCCGGCAGACTTTGAAGGACTGAATTGATGGACGTTCGTTTCACCGCCTATGGCCCCGCCAAGTCCGGCATCCTGATCGTCGGCGCCACCGATGGCGGCAAGCTGACCAAGCAGGCCCAGGCCGCCGACAAGGCCGCCAAGGGCGAGATCGCCGAGGCCGCCAGGCGTGGCCGCTTCACCGGCGCGAAAGGCCAGATCGTCGAGATCGGCGGGGCCAAGGGCGGCCCCTATGCCCTGGTAGGCCTTGGCAAGACCGGCGCGTTCGACGCGCTCGCCGCCGAGGCGGTTGGCGGCGCGATCGTCGCTAAATATCTGCTGTCGGGCGAGACCCGGCTGACCGTGGCGCTGGATATTTCGGTCGAGGATGCAGTGCATCTGGCCATGGCGGCGTCGCTGCGCGGCTATCGCTTCGACAAATACCGCAGCAGGCTGAAGGCCGACCAGAAGCCGTCGCTGAAGACCCTTGAGGTTCAGGTCGCGGACCCCGCCGCCGCCAAGAAGCTCTGGAAGGACGCCGCTGCCCTGATCGAGGGCGTGGTCTTCACCCGCGACCTCGTGACCGAGCCCGCCAACATCCTCTATCCGCAGACCTTCGCCGAGCGCTGCCAGGAACTGGCCGAGTACGGCGTGGTGGTCGAGGTGCTGGGCGAGCCGGAGATGAAGAAGCTGGGCATGGGCGCGCTGCTGGGCGTCGGCCAGGGCAGCGCCAAGGAATCGAAGCTGGTCATCATGCGCTGGGACGGCGGCAAGGATGGCGAAGCGCCGATCGCGCTGGTCGGCAAGGGCGTGACCTTCGACACCGGCGGCATCTCGCTGAAGCCGGGCGACGGCATGTGGGACATGAAGTGGGACATGGGCGGCGCGGGCGCCGTCGCCGGCGCGATGAAGGCGCTGGCGCTGCGCAAGGCGAAGGCCAATGTGGTCGGCGTTCTGGGGCTGGTCGAGAACATGCCTGACGCCGACGCCCAGCGTCCGGGCGACATCGTGACCTCGATGTCCGGCCAGACCATCGAAGTGTGGAACACCGACGCCGAAGGCCGCCTCGTTCTGGCCGATGCGCTGTGGTACGCGCAGGATCGCTTCAAGCCGCGCTACATGGTCAATCTGGCGCCCTTGACCGGCGCGATCATGATCT
>JAPUEF010000053.1 GCA_027492655.1 Alphaproteobacteria bacterium
TCGCGCCGGAAGCAGAAGCGGCAATAGACCGGGCAGGCGCTGATGACCTTCAGCAGCGCCCGCCCGCGATAGCGATGCACCACGCCCGGCACGGGCGAATGTTTCTCGTCCCCGATCGGATCGCCGCTTTCCTCCGGCAGGATGGTCAGCTCGTCCGCGCTCGGCACGAACTGGCGCGCGATGGGGTCTTCCGGATCGCCAGCATCGATCAGCGCCGCCATCTCCGGCGTCACCGCGATGGCATAGCGCGCCGCCACCGCGGCCAGCGCCGCCGCGTCGTTCACCAGCCCGCGCGTCTTCAGCGCGGGCACGTCTCGCAATGTCACGCCAGCGGCGTCCATATCACCTGACCGATCCGGGAAGCGCCGGTGCATAGCATGACCAGCCGGTCGAATCCGAGAGCGACCCCGCTCGACGGCGGCACAAGCTCCAGCGCGCTCAGGAAATCCTCATCCACCGGATAGTCCTCGCCATACAGCCGCTTCTTCTCGGCCATCGCGGCGATCCAGCGCGTCCGCTGCTCGGCGGCGTCGGTGAGTTCGCCGAACCCGTTCGCCAGCTCCACCCCGCAGGCATAGACCTCGAACCGCTCCGCCACCCGCGCATCGTGCGGCGTCCGGCGGGCGAGGGCGGCCTCGGGCGCGGGATATTCATACAGCACCGTCAGGCGCGCCGGATCGAGCGCCGGCTCCACCTTCTCGGCCATCACCCGTGTGAACACATCCGACCAGGTGTCGTCGGCGGCGATCCGCACTCCGGCCGCTTGCGCCATCGCGGCGAAGCCGTCGCGATCCGCCGCGCCATCCGCCGTCACGAAGCGCAGCAGATCGATCCCGGCGAACCGGCCGAAGGCTTCGGCCAGCGTCAGCCGCACCTCCGCCGCCGCCCATGCCGCCTCGCGCCCCTTGTGGACCAGATGCTGCGCGCCCACCGCTTCCGCCGCGCCTCTGATGATGGCCAGCGTATCCGCGATCACCTCTTCATACGGCGCATGCGCCCGGTACCATTCCAGCATGGTGAACTCGCTGGCGTGCAGCGGGCTTTCCTCGCGGTTCCGGAAGGCACGGGCGAGGTCGTAGATTTTGGCCTCCCCCGCCGCGAGCAGGCGCTTGGCCTGCAGCTCGGGCGAGGTCGGCAGCCACAGCGTTTCGCGGCGTCCATCCGCCCGCACCCGCTCGGTCGCGAACCCGTGCAGGTGCGTTTCGGCGCAGGGGGCGCCCTGCAGCAGGCCGCATTCGACCTCGGTAAAACCCTCATCTTCAAAGAATTTCCGCACGAAACTGCGGATTTTTACCCGCCCGTCCAGGAAGGGCCGCCGGTCGGCATGGGCATCGGGGGTCCACCAACGCGCTTGGCGCGGGGCTTCCGAGCGTATATCACGCGCCGAGTTTTTCACCGGATATCCGGAATTTGACGGGCTGCCGCAATCATCGTGCGGGCGCCGGGAGGTTGATGTGGTCAAGGTCATCGCAAGCAATGTGCGCAAAGGCAATGTTCTCGAACTGGATGATGGCAAGCTCTACGTCGTGCTGACGGCGGAAAGCTTCTTCCCCGGCAAAGGCACCCCGACCACCCAGATCGACATGCGCCGCATCTCCGACGGCGTGAAGACCACCCAGCGCTACAAGACCACCGATGGCATCGAGAAGGCCCAGATCGACCATCAAGACTACACCTATCTCTATGACGACGGCGACAGCCTGGTGTTCATGAACCAGGAGAACTACGAGCAGCTGCACGTCCCGCACGATCTGGTCGGCGATCAGGTCGCGTATCTTCAGGAAAACAGGAAGTGCGAGATCGCGCTGTTCAACGGCGCGGCGATCACCGTGGAAATCCCCCAGCGCGTGATCCTCGAAATCGTCGAGACCGAGCCGGTGACGAAGGGCCAGACCGCGACCAGCTCCTACAAGCCCGCGATCCTCTCCAACGGCGTGAAGAGCGCCGTGCCGCCGCACGTTTCGGCCGGCACCCGCATCGTCGTGAACACGGCGGACGGCTCCTATGTCGAGCGCGCGAAAGACTGAGTACCCAGGCGGTGCGGCGCGCGGAATGCGCGCCGCCGCTCACCGCTGCGCGTCGGCGGCCTCGAACTGACGAATCTGCTCGGCCTGCGCCGTCCTGAATGCCGGCCGGTCGGTGATGCGCCGCACATAGGCTTCGCTCGCGGGCCGCGCGCCGAACGCGCGCACTTCCGGCACCCGAAGCACATCCGCCATCAGCAGATCCGCCACGGTGAAACGGCCCGCCGCCAGCCAGTCGCGCGCCCTCAGCACCTCTTCCAGCTGGCCGAGCCGCAGCCCCAGCCATTCGCTCAGCCGGTTATCGGTCTCGCCGGAGATCGTCAGGAACCACCACGGCACCGACACCATCTCGATCGAGTTGAGCGCGGCGATGGTCCATTGCAGCGTTTCGGCTGCGCCGGCCGGATCGGTCGGCATCAGCGTTTCGCTTTTCCGCGCCAGATGCAGCAGCCCCGCGCCGCTTTCGAAGATCTCCAGATCGCCGTCGTTCAGGAACGGCGCCTGGCCGAACGGCTGGCGCGACAGATGGTTGGTCGCTCGCCCGTCGAACGGAACCGTGCGGACGGCATAGGCGAGTCCGGCTTCCTCGCACGCCCATCTCAGCCTCAGATCGCGCACGAACCCGCGCGGGCGCTCCGGCACCCAGTCATAAGTCCAGATGATCAGGTCGCTCATCGAGGGATGCCCTCCTGCCGTCCGTCGCCCGGCCTATGAAGCCGAAGGCGGGCCGCGAACGCAATCGGCGCGGTCCGGCTAGACTTTCTCGGTCTTCCCCAGCAGGCGGCGCACCAGCGGCGACTTCCTGAAGGCGGCGCGCAGATTGATCCGCGCCGCTTCCATCCGTCCGCCCAGCGACAGCGCGATGGCGGCGTCGAACAGCGGCGCCTGACCGATGCGGAAATTCTCTTTGTAGGCATAGTCGCCGACCGAGAAGTCGAAGCGCCGCACGCCCTTCGCATGCAGCCCCATCATGGTCTGTTCGATCACCAGCCGCCCCGGCGAACTCGTCGCCCAGTCGCCGCCCGCATGGGCCAGCCGCACGAACGTCACCATCTCGCCGTTGGAAACGCCCAGAAGCGCCCCGACCGTCTCGCCATTGCATGTCAGCGCGCCCAGCACGGCATCGCTGCCCAGACTGTTGCCGACCAGATGCCGGTAATGCGCCGTATAGTCCGGCGTCCCGACCTGCGCCGCGATGCCCAGCTCGCTCATCCGCTCGCCCTGCAGTCGGTCCATATCGTTCAGGATGGAAAGCCCCTGCGCCGCATCTTCGATCAGGTCGAAGCGCGCGCCGTCGCTGCGCGTGAAG
>JAPUEF010000054.1 GCA_027492655.1 Alphaproteobacteria bacterium
CCGCACGGCGCGCTGCACGGCATCATGCGCGTGCGCCAGTTCACGCAGGACGACGCGCATATCTTCTGCCGTGAAGACCAGCTCATCGACGAGGTGATCTCGTTCTGCAACCTGCTCGATACGGTCTATCGCGATCTCGGCTTCGACAAATACGCGATCAAGCTGGCGCTGCGCCCCGAGAAGCGCTTCGGCACCGACGAGATGTGGGACAAGGCCGAGGGCGAGCTTCGCGCCGCCGTCGTCGCCACCGGCCGCGCCACGCCCGAATGGGGCTGGGAGGAATTGCCGGGCGAGGGCGCGTTCTATGCGCCCAAGCTCGAATTCCACCTGACCGACGCGATCGGCCGCACCTGGAAGGTCGGCACGATCCAGTCCGACCGCGTGCTGCCCGAGCGTCTCGACGCGAGCTATATCGGCGAGGATTCCAACCGCCATCGCCCGGTGATGCTGCACCGCGCGATCCTCGGCACGTTCGAGCGTTTCATCGGCGTGCTGATCGAGCACTTCGCGGGTAAGTTCCCGCTCTGGCTCGCGCCGGTGCAGGTCGTCGTCACCACCATCGTCTCGGATGCCGACGATTACGCCAAGACGTTGCAGGGCAAGCTGAAGTCGGCGGGCCTGCGCGCCGACATCGATCTCCGGAACGAGAAGATCAACTACAAGGTGCGCGAACACTCGCTCGCCAAGGTGCCGGTCATGCTCATCGCCGGCCGCCGCGAGGCGGAGGAGGGCAGGATCACCGTCCGCCGCCTTGGCGTCGAAAAGCAGGAAACGATGACCCTCGACGAGGCCATCGAAATGCTGCGCCTCGAAGCGCTGCCGCCCGATTTGCGCTGACCCGCGCTATCTGCCGGCCTCAAGCCTGAAACGGGGCGCGCATCGCGCGCCCCGTTTTCATGCCTGCGCCCATTCCAGAACGACGGCGTCATCCGTCTCGGCGGATCGCCGCGCCTCGTGCAGCGCGCGGAAATCGTCGGCGGGCAGCAACCGCTTCAGCGCCCACACCGCCATGGCGCGCACCAGCGGCGAGGCATCGTCCAGCAGCGCTTCGGCGCGAGGGATGAGCGCCGCGTCGGCGCTGTTGCCGATGGCGATCAGCACGTTCCGGACGAAGCGGTCGCGGCCGATGCGCTTGACCGGCGAGCCCGAGAAGCGCGCGCGGAAGGCGGCGTCATCCAGCCTCGCCAGATCGGTGAGGGCAGGGGCGCTGAGATCGTCCCGCGCTTTCAGCTTCGCCTCACGCCCCGCGACCGCAAACTTGTTCCACGGGCACACCGCCAGACAATCGTCGCAGCCATAGATGCGGTTGCCGATTCCGGGGCGCAGGGCAGGGTCGATATGTCCCTTATGCTCGATCGTCAGATACGAGATGCAGCGCCGCGCATCCAGCGTGTAGGGCTCCGGAAAGGCATCGGTCGGGCAGGCGTCCAGACAGGCGCGGCACGTGCCGCAGCTGTCGGCGGCGGCCTCGTCCGGCGTCAGTTCGGCGGTGGTCAGCACGGTGCCGAGAAACAGCCACGATCCGAAATCGCGGCTGACGAGATTGGTATGCTTGCCTTGCCAGCCCAGTCCCGCCGCCATCGCCAGCGGTTTCTCCATCAACGGCGCGGTATCGACGAACACCTTCACGTCGCCGCCCGCACGCTTCGCGATGTCGGCGGCGAGTTCTTTCAGTTTGCCTTTGATGATGTCGTGATAGTCGCGGTTGCGGGCATAGACGCTGATCGCGCCCTTGTCGGCCATGTGCGTGACGGCCAGCGGATCGTCTTTGGGGCCGTAATTCATCGCCACGACGACCGCGCTCTTCGCTTCGGCCCACATCGCGGTCGGCGCAGCGCGGCGCGCGGCGGTCTCGGCCAGCCAGTCCATCGTCGCGTGATGGCCTTGGGCGATATAGCGCGCCAGCCCTTCGCGGGCGCGGTCGGGCAGGGCGGCGCTCGTCACGCGGCAGACGTCGAAGCCCAGCGCCTTCGCCTTGGCGGCGATGGCGGCTTTCAGCGCCGCGTCAGAAATCGAGGACCGCATAGTGTCGCGAGGCCGGCAGGCCCGGCACGGTCTCGGCCAGAAGCGGCCGGAACGAGGGGCGCGACTTGATCCGCATATACCAGGTCTTGGCCTGATCGTTGTGCTGCCAGGGCACGTCGCCGACATAATCCAGCGCCGACAGCTGCGCCGCCGCCGCCAGATCGGCATAGCTCAGACGGTCCCCCGCCAGCCAGCTGCGCGTGTCGGAGAGATGGCCGATCAGATCCAGATGACGGCGCACCGCATCCATCCCGCCGCGGATCGCGTTGATGTCGGGGCCGCCGGGGCGCGGCAGCCAGGGGGAGCCGCAATAACGCGGATGCACCTTCTGCATCAGCAGCGGCTCCGTCACCTCCTGCTGGAACGTGACGAGGAACCAGTCGTAAAGCCGCCGCGCCTCGCGCCGCCAGCCGGCGTCGGCGGGCCAAAGCGGGGTTTCGGGATAGCTCTCTTCCAGATATTCCGGGATGTGGAACTGCCCGTTCACGACGATCTCGTCGTCGCGGAACACCGGCACCGCGCCGGCCGGATTCATCGCCAGAAATTCGGGCCGCCGGTCCCAGAAACGCTCCGCCACGGCTGCGGCGTCCAGCCGCTTCTCGGCCAGCGCCAGCCGCAGGGCGCGGCATGCAGGCGACAAGGTCTGATGATACAACTCACGCATGGGAGCCGGGGTGTTAGAGCATCCCCTGCGGTTGGGGAATTGCTTATTGCCCCAACCCTCGGCTCTTCGTGGTTAAGAACATGTAAGGGCCTGCGTTTTCGGGCGCGCAGGCTTCGGGGCCGGCTGTGACGCCGACAAAGCCGGAATCGCACGCAAGGTCGTCATTGAAGATACCCCCAGACCAGCGGGGCGCGTCATGCGTCCCGGTCCGGCGAAGAGAGTAAGACAGCAAGCGATACAATCTTTAAGTGTGTCCAATAATCACACACCCTTGGATTGCATTGACGCCATGGCGTCACACGAAGACACGGTAGGGCGTGATGACGCCGTCCGGGGTCTTGATGGCGAACTCGCGACCCAGTTCGGCTTCCGAGACCAGCGCCTCATAAAGCCTCAGCGCGTTGCGGATCACCTCGGCATAGGACGCCGCCTCGGTACGCTCCTTCAGACGCTGCAGCCTGTCCATCGCCTGAGGCGGCATTTCCAGCTGCACGCGGGTGGTGCCGCGGCCTTCCTCGCCTTCGGCGAAGCGGCGGCGACGATCATAACGGGGGCCGTGCATCAGCGTTCTCCCCACGGACGGCGGCGTTCCTGACGTTCTTCGCGCCGCCGGCGGCGGCGCTCCTCGCCCGAGAACATCCAGTTGATAACGGCCAGACCGCCGGTGATTCCGGCCGCGATCAGCAGGCCTTTGACATTGGTATGGGTGGTCCAGTCGAGGACCAGCCAGATCATCAGAAGGATCAGCGTGACCTTGAACAGGCCACCGCGATGACGGCGGCGCCAGCGCCGCTCGCCGTCGCGCCAGCCCGCGCCGCAGCTTTCATCCTGCACAATCGCCGGATCCTCGTCGCGCGGCGTGTTGCCGGCTTCTACCGGAAACGCATCACCCACCCCGACATTGAATTTGGCCACGACCGACCATCCCTCCCTTTGCAGCTGTCGCTGATGAAAAACTAGCGATCCATCATCAAAATTCAATCAACAGAACGCCTGATTCGACCGCGAGTGTGCGCCCGCGCACAATCTGTGCGTGAGGTGGCGGATTTCCGGGCCAATCAGTCGTGCGGGGGGCGGCGGCGGAACTCGGCTGACCGCTTGGCGACCTCGTCCAGGATGAAGCGGATGCGCAGCGTCGAGATGATCGCATTGACGATCTCGACGCCGGCCTGGGCCTTTTCGGTCGCGTCTGCCTGGCCGATCCGGCCTGCGAAGCCCTCGAAGAACCGCGCGACTTCCGCGACGGCGAGGTTACGGATGACGTCGACATAATTGATCGAGTTGTCGGCCGGAAAGCTGTCGGGCTCATACCCGGCTGCGCGCAATTCGCGCCACAGCTGGACGATGCGCGCATCCAGCCGGGAAACGGTCGGCCCGCCCTCGGTTTCGACGAGAGTGATCGTGCCGCTGGCCTCCAGCGCTGCGGCGTCGCGGGCGGCCTGCGCGTCGCCGGCGATCAGCGACGCCAGCGGGACGGGCGGCTCGCCTTCGCCGACCCCCAGCCGCTGGGCGAGCAGGGGGCCGAGCTGCGCGAACGGGTCGCCCGCCGGCGGCAGCGCCGAAGGATCGCCGTCCAGCACACGGCGGATGACGTCCAGCGGCAGAAACCGTTCTTCCTGCAGCCGCTTGATGGTCTTCAGGCGCTGGGCGTGGAGATCGCTGTACGCGGCGACGTTGCGCGCCCGCCGCTCCGGCTCGGGCAGCAGCCCCTCGCGGATGTAGTAGCGGATCGTCTCGCGCCCGACGCCGGATCGGCGCTCCAGTTCGGCCATCTTCATGGCGGCGTCATATCACGGCGGTCGCGCATTTGCAGAGTGGCGGTGCCGCGCCGCCCGCGCCATGGTGTCGCCGCCCACGGAGTGTCCTGATGCGCGTTCTCTGCCTCGTTCTGATGATGTCCGCACCCGCCGCGTTCGCCGCCGAATTCGACGCCGACACCTATTACGCGAACGCCGGCGCAGTGACCGGGCTTTGCCGCGCCGTGATGACCCCCGCCGATGCCTCCGCCGAGGTGACGCGCCAGTTCGAGGGCCTGTGCGACTGCGCGATGAGCGGCATCATGGCGCTCAACACGAAAGCGGCGAACGCGCCCTTCCTCGCCGTCTGGGCGGATATCGCCCGCTGGCGCGCGGCGAATGACCCATCCGACCTCGACGCGGTCTACGCCAGGGCCGATGCCGCCATCTACACCCACTACCGCGACATGAAGGCGGGCAAGGCCGAGATGCAGCGTTATGGCGACATCGCGATCACGCTGACGCAGATCTGCTCCCACGGCTACGCGTCTTCGGGACTTGAGCCGCCGGACTTCTCAGCCGCCGCTTTCTATGACGGCTTCCCCCGCAAGCCCGACTGACGGCGCTACTCCGCCGCCAGCGCCGCCGCCGGTTCGATCGGCTGGGCCAGCCGCGTCAGCATCTCCTTGGGGCAGACCTGCCAGAAGCGCGGCAGCTCCAGATCCCAGTTCGACAGCATGGTCGCTGCGTATTTCGAGGACGTTTCGCGGGCATGTTCCGTCACCAGCGCGCGCAGCGTTTCTTCCCAGTGCGGCATCGTCACGCGCCGCCATACCACGCTGTCGGGATTGACGTGCCGCTCGAAAGCGTCGTCGGCGTCATAGACGACGGCCATGCCGCCGGTCCTGCCGGCGGCGAAATTGTCGCCGACGCGCCCCAGGATTACCGCCGTGCCGCCGGTCATGTATTCGCAGCCGTTCGAGCCGCAGCCTTCGATCACCGACACCGCGCCCGAATTGCGCACGCCGAAGCGCTCGCCCGCCTGACCGGCCGCGAACAGCCGGCCCGAAGTCGCGCCGTAGAGGACGGTATTGCCGATGATCGTGTTGTCCTGGCTGGCGAGCTGCGAGGAGGCGAGCGGGCGCACCACGATGGTCGCGCCCGAAAGCCCCTTGCCGACATAGTCGTTGGCGTCGCCGAACAATTCGATCTTCAGCCCCTGCACGCCGAACGCGGCGAGCGATTGCCCCGCCGTTCCGCGCAGGCGCAGCGTCAGATGGCCGGGCGCGAGGCCGGTCATGCCGTATTTGCGCACGATATGGCTGGAAGTGCGGGTGCCGATGGCGCGGTCGGTGTTGCGGACGTGATAGGCGAGCTGCATCTTCTCGCCCTCCTCCAGCATCCGCGCCGCATCGATGACGACACGAGCGTCCAGCGTGTCGGGCACCTCGTTACGGCGGCCTAGTTCGCTGTAGCGCCGGTTATGGCCGGGATCGGCCTGCACCAGCAGCGGGTTGAGGTCGAGATCGTCCAGCGATTCCGCGCCGCGGCTGACCTGCATCAGGAGGTCGGTGCGGCCGATCACCTCGGTCAGCTTGCGGAAGCCGAGACCGGCCAGAATCTCGCGCACCTCTTCGGCGATGAAGCTGAAGAGGTTCACCACCTTGTCCGGCGTGCCGGTGAACTTGGCGCGCAGGCTTTCGTCCTGCGTGCAGACGCCGACGGGGCAGGTGTTGGAATGGCACTGGCGCACCATGATGCAGCCCATCGCGATCAGCGAGGCGGTGCCGATGCCGAACTCCTCCGCCCCCATCATCGCCGCCATGACGATGTCCTTGCCGGTGCGCAACCCGCCATCGGTGCGCAGCGTCACGCGGTGGCGCAGATTGTTGAGGGTCAGCACCTGGTTCGCCTCGGTGAGGCCCATTTCCCACGGCGCGCCGGCATATTTGATCGAGGTCTGGGGCGAGGCGCCCGTGCCGCCGACCTGACCGGCGATCAGGATGATGTCGGCATGGGCCTTGGCGACGCCCGCCGCGATGGTGCCGATGCCTGTGGAAGCCACCAGCTTCACGCAGACCTGCGCCTTCGGGTTGATCTGCTTCAGATCGTAGATGAGCTGCGCCAGATCCTCGATCGAGTAGATGTCGTGGTGCGGCGGGGGCGAGATCAGCGTGACGCCGGGCGTCGCGTGCCGCAGCTTGGCGATCAGCTCCGTCACCTTGAAGCCGGGCAGCTGCCCGCCTTCGCCGGGCTTCGCGCCCTGCGCCACCTTGATCTCGATCTCGCGGCATTGATTCAGATACTCGGCCGTCACGCCGAAGCGGCCCGAGGCCACCTGCTTGACGGCCGAATTCATGTTGTCGCCGTTCGCCATCGGCTTGAAGCGGGCGGGGTCTTCGCCGCCTTCGCCCGACACCGACTTCGCGCCGATCCGGTTCATCGCGACGTTCAGCGCGCCATGCGCTTCGGGCGACAGTGCGCCGAGGCTCATGCCGGGCGTGACGAAGCGCTTGCGGATTTCGGTGATCGATTCCACCTCCTCCAGCGGCACGCTGTGGGCCGCCGGGCGGAAATCCATCAAATGGCGCGGCGCCACCGGCTTCTCGTCCCAGACGATCTTCGAATAGCGCTTGTAGAGCTGGTAGCTGTCGCGCCCCACCGCCTCCTGCAGCATGTGGATGGCCTGCGCCGAATGGCCGTGCGTCTCCGCTCCGCGGCGATAGCGGTAGAACCCGCCGACCGGCAGGACGGCCGCGTCGGTCTGGAAGGCGCGCGCATGCTGGCGCACGCATTTGTCCTGGATGCCGGCGAGGCCAAGGCCGGAGATGCGGCTCGGCATGCCGGGGAAGAACTCCGCCACCAGCGCGCGGGAAAGCCCGATGGCCTCGAAATTATACCCGCCGCGATACGACGAGATGACGCTGATCCCCATCTTGGAGATGATCTTCAGGAGGCCGGCGTGCACGGCGTCGAGATAGGATTTGACGCACGGCCCGAGGCTCCGCTCGCCGAACAGCGCGCGTTCGTGCCGGTCGGCGATCGAGTCCTGCGCGAGATAGGCGTTCACCACCGTCGCGCCGACCCCGATGAGGCAGGCGTGATAATGCGTATCGAGACATTCCGCCGAGCGCACGATGATCGAGGTGAAGGTCCGCAGGCCCTTCGCCACCAGGTGCGCGTGGACGCCGCCGACCGCCAGGATCATCGGCACCGCCGCGAAGCTCTTGCCGATCCGCTCGTCGGTGAGGATGAGATGGCTGTAGCCCTGACGCACCGCGTCTTCGGCTTCGGCGCGGATGCGGTCGAGCGCGGACTTCAGCGCGCCGGGCTTCGCCGTGCCGTCGCCGTTCGTCTCGAACACGCAGTCGATCTCGTAGAAGCGCCCGTCGAGATGCTCCTTCATGCGGGCATACATGCCGGTCGAAATGCACGGACCTTCCAGCACATAAACTTCCGTCTGGCTTTCGTCGGTCGCCAGCACGTTGCCGAGATTGCGGAAGCGCGTCTTCAGGCTCATCACCCGCTCCTCGCGCAAGCTGTCGATCGGCGGGTTCGTGACCTGGCTGAAATTCTGGCGGAAGAAATGCGACAGCGGACGGTACTGGTCGCTTAAGACCGCCAGCGGCGCGTCATCGCCCATCGAGCCGATGGCTTCCTTCGCGTCCTCCACCATGGGTGAGAGGATCAGCTCAAGCTCCTCCAGCGTGGCGCCCGCCGCCACCTGACGGCGGCGCAACTCGTCGCGGTCGAACAGACGCGGCTCCGGTCCGGGGCCGATGATCGGCTCCAGCTCGACGATGTTCTGCACCCAGTCTTCGTAGTCGTGCTCGGCCGCCAGCTTGTCCTTGATCGCGCGGTCTTCGTAGAACTGGCCCTCGTGCAGATCGACGGCGATCATCTGACCGGGACCGACGCGGCCCTTGCGCACGACCCGACTCTCGTCGATCACCACCATGCCGGTTTCCGAACCGACGAAGAGCAGTTTGTCCTCGGTGATCGTGTAGCGCAGCGGGCGCAGCCCGTTGCGGTCCAGCCCGGCGATCACCCAGCGCCCGTCGGTCGCGCACAGCGCCGCCGGCCCGTCCCACGGCTCCATCACGGAGTTGGCGTAGGAATACATCGCCCGGTGCGCGTCGGGGATCGACGATCCCTTCTTCGCCCAGGCTTCCGGCACCATCAGAATCTTCGCCAGCGGCGCTGAGCGTCCGGCGCGCACGATGGTCTCGAACACCGCATCCAGCGCCGCGCTGTCGGACGAGCCCGGCTGGATGATCGGCTTGATGTCGTCCTCATGGCCCTCGAAATTGTCCGAGGCCATGCGGATCTCATGGCTCTTCATCCAGTTGGTGTTGCCCTTCACCGTATTGATCTCGCCGTTATGCGCGATCATCCGGAACGGGTGGGCCAGACGCCATGTGGGGAACGTGTTGGTCGAATAGCGCTGATGGAAGATCGCCATCGGGCTGACGAAACGCGCATCCTGCAGATCGGGATAGAAGATCGGCAGGCTCTCGGCCAGGAACATGCCCTTGTAGATCAGCGAGCGCGTCGAGAACGAGCAGATGTAGAAGTCGAGGATGCTGGCCTCGCGCACCCGCTTTTCGATGCGGCGGCGCACGATGAACAGCTCGCGCTCGATCTCTTCGATGTCGGCCTCGTTCGGGTTGTCGAACATGATCTGTTCGATCTCGGGGCGCGTGGCGTTCGCCTTCTCGCCGATCACCGAAATATCGACCGGCACCTGCCGCCAGCCATAGATGTAATAGCCGAAATTCAGCAGCTCGCTTTCCACGATCGTGCGGCAGGTCTCCTGCGCGGCGTAGTCGGTGCGCGGCAGGAAGATCATGCCGATGCCGAGATGTCCCGGCCGCAGGCGATGGCCGGTGCGCGTGACGTGATCTTCAAAGAAGGCGCGGGGCACCTGAACGTGAATGCCCGCGCCGTCGCCGGTCTTGCCGTCGGCGTCCACCGCGCCCCGGTGCCAGACGGCCTTCAGCGCGGCGATGGCGGCTTCCACCACTTCGCGTCGCGCGATGCCGTCGATCGAGGCGACAAGGCCGACGCCGCAGGCGTCATGCTCGTCGGCGCGGTCATAGGCGTGACCGGCTTCCAGAGCCTCGCGGTTCGCCAGGAAGCGCGCGATCTCGATTTCGCCCTGGTTCATGGGTTCGCTCATCGGCCTTACTCCGCCGCCAGGCGCGTCAGCGCCGCTTTTGCTTCCAGATAGCTCGCGATCTGCGCCGCCGCATCGCGGCCGTCCTTGATCGCCCAGACGACCAGCGAGGCGCCGCGCACGATGTCGCCCGCGCCGAACACGCCTTCGACATTCGTCATCTGGGTGCGGAAGTCGCAGGCGATGGTGCCCCAGCGCGAAACCTTCAGCTCGCTTGCGCCGAACAGCGTCGGCAGGTCTTCCGGGTCGAAGCCCAGCGCCTCGATCACGATGTCGGCGGCGACGTCGAATGTCGCGCCCGGAATGGCCTCCGGCGCGCGGCGGCCCGATGAATCGGGCAGGCCCAGCCGCATGCGCTGCGCCCGTACCGCGCTCGCCCGGCCTTCGCCCAGGATCGCTTTGGGGGCGGCCAGCCATTCGAAGGTCACGCCTTCTTCCTCGGCGTTCGCCACTTCGCGCATCGAGCCCGGCATGTTCTCGCGGTCGCGGCGATAGAGGCAGGTGACGCGCGTCGCCCCCTGCCGCACGGCGGTGCGCACGCAGTCCATCGCCGTATCGCCGCCGCCGATGACGACGACATTCTTGCCGTCGGCGTTCAGCGCGCCGTCCTCGAACGCTGCGACCGCGTCGCCGAGGCCCTTGCGGTTCGAGGCGGTGAGATAGTCCATCGCCGGGAACACGCCCGCCAGGCCGGCGCCCGGGACGCCCAGCGCGCGCGCTTTATAGACGCCGGTGGCGATGAGGATCGCGTCGTGCATGTCGCGCAGTTCGGCCAGCGTCGCGTCGCGGCCGACCTCGAACTCGGTCTTGAAGACGACGCCGCCGTCTTCCAGCCGTTTGGTGCGGCGCTCGACGATCTCCTTCTCCAGCTTGAAGCTGGGGATGCCGTAGATGAGCAGGCCGCCGGCGCGGTCGTAACGGTCATAGACCGTCACCTGAAAGCCGAGCTTCCGCAATTCCTCGGCCGCCGCGAGGCCCGCCGGCCCCGCCCCGATGATGCCGATGCTCTGCGTGCGCTCGCGCGGCGGCGCGATCGGCTTCACCCAGCCGTTCGCCCAGGCGGTGTCGGTAATGTATTTCTCGACCGAGCCGATGGTGACGGCGCCATGGGTCGATTGCTCGATGACGCAGTTGCCCTCGCATAGCCGGTCCTGCGGGCAGATACGGCCGCACACTTCGGGCATGTTGTTGGTGGCGCTGGAGACCTCATAGGCCTCCTCCAACCGTCCCTCAGCCGTGAGCTTCAGCCAATCCGGGATGTTGTTCTGCAGCGGGCAGTGCACCTGACAGAACGGCACCCCGCACTGGCTGCAGCGGCTGGCCTGCTCCTCGGCCTTGGCGGCGATATAACCCGCATAGATTTCATGGAAATCCTCGCGGCGCTCCGAGGCGGGGCGCTTTTCGGGCGTCGCCGGTCCGACCGAGACGAAGCGCAGCATTTTGGTGGTCGCCATGGAACAGCCCGCGAAAAGAATGGGGTCGGCGTTATAGGCGGGCGAAAGCGGCGGCAAAAGGCGTAAAATGTGATATAGGACAGTTATTATTACATAATAATAACTCGCAGGAATGTAGGTAGGCGGTTCGGCCGGCCACCGAAGGGTTAAAAAGACCAAATCGGACCTAAATGGCTCTAGCACCTTGATTGTGTTGTCAGCCGCGTTTCCAGCTTGGCGTTTGCCGTGCCGCGTGATCAGGTGCGGCGATCCAGTTCCTCCGACAGTCCCCGCTCATGTCCGATCTCGTCATCGCCATCATCCTCGGCATCCTGGAGGGCCTGACCGAGTTCCTTCCGGTCTCGTCCACCGCGCACCAGATCCTGGCCGCCGACCTGATGGGCTTTCGGGTCGCCGGCTGGGACGCTTTCGTGGTGATGATCCAGCTCGGCGCCATCCTCGCCATCGTCGTGCTCTATTTCGGCAAGCTCTGGAACGTGCTGGTCACGCTGCCGACCGACCACCGTTCCCGCCTCTTCGCGGCCGGCATCATCATCGCCTTCCTGCCCGCCGTGGCGCTGGGCGTGCTGTTCCACAGCCAGATCAAGGAGCTGCTTTTCGCGCCGCTCCCCATCGCCATCGCTCTCATCGTGGGCGGCGTCATCATCATCGTGGTCGAGCGCAACCTGCCGCGCGTGAAATATGCCGAAAGCGACCAGCTGCCGCTTTCGGTGTGTCTGAAGATCGGCATTCTGCAATGCCTGGCGATGATCCCCGGCACCTCGCGCTCGGGGGCGACCATCATCGGCGCGCTGCTGATGGGCGTGGAGCGGCGGGCGGCGGCGGAGTTCTCGTTCTTCCTCGCCATCCCCACCATGCTGGGGGCCTTCGTCTACGACCTCTACAAGAACTGGTCGGTCTTCACGCCGGACAGCGCCCTGCTGATCGGCGTCGGCTCGCTCGCGGCGTTCGTTGCGGCGCTGCTGGTGGTGCGCTGGGCGCTCGGCTTCATCGCCCGCCACGGTTTCACCCCTTTCGCCTGGTACCGGATCGCGCTGGGCGCCGTCATTCTCGTGGCGCTCGCGCTCCGCTAGACTGCGCCGCCGCCCTGCACAGGAGTTTTCGCCTTGCGCCGCTTCGTCCTTCTCGCCGCCGCCGCCGTCCTCGCCCTCTCCGCCCATGCCGAGGAGCGTCGCAAGGTCTCGCCGCTGGCCATCTACGGAACGTGGCTCGGCACTACGGGCGCCTTCCCGGCAAGCTGCCAGGCGGACGGCTATCTCATCAGCTTCGGTTCGGTGAACGACACCTCGTTCCGCATGACCGTGACCCCCCGCACCGGCGGCGTGAAAGCGGCCGAGATCGTGACCGACTACAAAGTGATGGAGCCACCCGCCAACGCGCCGGTGAAACTTGAGATTTTCCTGACCAGCGCAAAGGGCGATCTCGCCGTCGATCACCTCGGGTCGCGGCTTGAGCTGGTGCCGGCCGGACCTGACAAGACCTATCCCGCGACCTCGCTCTATCTCACCCGCTGCGCCGGCTGACGCCCGATGCAGGGGCGCAATCCGCTGCTGATCGCGCTGGGCGCGTTGATCATCGCCGTCGCAGGCTGGCTGGGTTTCGATCTCGCCGCGCTGCAGGACGCGACGCCGCGCGTCATCACGGTCGAGCCCAGCCCCATGCCGGTGCCGCCGGCGCCCACGCCGCGGCCGCGGCCCGCGGGAGTGCCCGAGGAGAGCTTCGACTACTATGTGCTCTCGCTGTCATGGTCGCCATCTTACTGCGAGCACGAGGCGACCGAGCGCGATCGCCTGCAATGCGGCGGCCGGCCCTATCATTTCATCGTCCACGGCCTCTGGCCGCAGAACCAGCGCGGCTACCCCGAGGATTGCCCCACCGACAATCCGCGCGTGTCCGACGCCCTGATCGACGAGATGCTCGACATCATGCCCTCGCGCGGCCTCGTCGGGCATGAATGGCGCAGCCACGGCGCCTGCACCGGCAAGACGCAGGAGCAGTATTTCGCGACCGTGCGCGCGGCGTGGGAGCGCATCGTCATCCCGCCGCAGTTCGAGCAGCTGGACAAGGCGCTAAGCGTCTCGCCGCGCGACGTCGTGCAGGCCTTCATCGCCGTGAACGACATGCTGAAGCCCGACCAGATCGCCGTCACCTGCTCGAACCAGGCGCTGGACGAGGTGCGGCTGTGTCTGAACAAGGATCTGGAGTTCACAGATTGCGGCGCGCAGACCCGCCGCACGATGTGCCGGCAGGACCGCATCCGCATGCCGCCCGTCCGCTACGCCAGATGAACCGGGCCGATCTGCGCGCCCGCCTGTTCGCGGCGCAGGGCGGGCGTTGCTGCTGGTGCGGCCTGACCATGGACCTGAAAGGCGCGGGCGGCCGCGGCATCACGCTGGAGCACATGACGCCCCGCGCCAGGGGCGGCGCGGACGTGGAAGCCAATCTCGCCGCCGCTTGCCGCAGCTGCAATGCAGCGCGCGGCGATCTGGAGGCCGACGCCTTTCGCGCCGCGCGTGACGGGTGGCAACGGCGCGGCCTGCCGCCCCGGCCTATCCGGCGTTCAGCACCAGCGCGATTCCGATAAGCAGCACGACGATGCCGATCAGCTCCACCCGGCGCGGATGCTCCTTGAACAGCACGCGCGACAGCACGATCGTCGCCAGAATCTCCACAAGGCCCAGCGTCCGCACATAGGCGACCTGCTGCAGCCCCAGCGCCAGAAACCAGCAGATCGAGCCGACGCCGCCTGCGATGCCGGCGAAGGCCGCCGCTTTCCAGCTGCGGGCGATGGCGGCGAACGCGCCGGGCTCGCGCAGCAGCAGCCATGCGCCCATGAAGACCACCTGCAGCACCAGCACCGTCAGCAGGGCCGAGATCGAGGCCCCGAGCAGCGGCGTCGCGGCGTCGTAATGCAGCACGGCGGCGCGCACCATCACGCCCGAAATCGCGAAACTGCCGCCCGACAGCAGACCGTAGATCGCGGCTTTTTCGGTGATCCCCTGCACCAGCGCCTCAAGCGGCCGCGCCCCCGACTTCAGCGACATCAGCATCACCGCGACGGTGGCGATCGCGATGCCCGCCGCCGCGCCCCAGGTGATGGCGGCCCCCAGCACCAGCGCCTCGAACGCCGCCGCCTGCACGACATCGGTTTTGGAATAGGCGACGCCGACCGCGAAATTACGGCTTTGCAGCGCCTTCAGCAGAAAGGCCGTGCCTGCGATCTGCGTCGCCGCGTTGGCGGCGGCATAGCCGAACGAATCCACTGGCGGCAGCGGCACCGGAACGCCGAAGCCCCAATGCAGGATCAGCGCCCAGGCGAGGGCGACCGGCAGCGCGAAGAGATAGCGCACATAGGTGGCGGCGGCGGTGGACAACTTTCCGCCCAGCCATTTCTGCGCGGCTGTGCGGAAGGCCTGCAGCGACGCCGCGGCCAGCGTGAAGGCGATCCACGCCCAGGCGGGAAAGGCGGTGGACAAACAGCCTTACTGCGGCGCCGGCTCGAACTGGCCGGTGCGGCGGAAGCGCCACAGATAGCCCGGAACGATCGCCTCGGGCGCTTCGGGGCTGATGCCCAGATCGGCGAACCCCTTCGCCCCGGCCGCGACGACGCTGTCGCCTTTCAGCATCTCGACCTGATCGGGCGTCAGCGGCGGATTGGGCAGCAGCGCGGCCGGATAGGCGGCCAGCTTGGCGAGCCCGAAGGGCAGGGGGGCCAGCAGGCGGCGGCGGTCGATGACCTTCAGGATCAATTCCATGATCTGGCGGAAGGTCAGCACCTCAGGCCCGCCCAGCTCATAGGTTTCGCCCGCCGTCCCGGCGCGGTTCAGCGCGGCCACGGCGGCGGCGGCGATGTCGTCCACGAAGACCGGCTGGAATTTCGTGTCGCCGCCGCCGATCAGCGGCAGGATCCACGCATAGCGCGCCATATTGGCGAAGCGATTGAAGAACTGGTCCTCCTGCCCGAACACGGCGGACGGGCGCAGGATCGTCGCGCCCGGAAAGGCGGCGCGCACGGCGGCTTCGCCGGCGGCCTTCGAGACGGCGTAGCGCGCCGTCGCGTCGGCATCGGCCAGGGTGGAGACGTGAAGCAGCCGGCCGACGCCCGCCTCGGTCGCCACGCGGGCGACGAGGCCGGCGCCCTCTTCATGGGTCGCGGTGAAACGCTTGCCGCCGAAGCCGCCCTGCATCACCCCGGCCAGATTGATGACCGCATCGGAGCCCAGCACGGTGCGACGGACGCTGTTCTCGTCGGTCACGTCGGCCTTGAACACCTGGATCTGGCCGACCATGCCATAGGGCCGCAGGAATTCCGCCAGCTGCGGGCGGCGCGAACACGCGCGGATCCGCCAGCCGTCCTTGGCCAGCGCGCGCACGAAATGGCGGCCCAGAAACCCGGAAGCTCCGAAAACGGTGACGATACGCTGCGACATGGCTGCCCCTTGCTTGGGCGGGTGATAACCGATCCGCGCGGCGGCGTTAAGGGCGCAATTGACAAGCGGCGCAGGTGTCTTTAGTGACCCGCCTCCCGAGACCGTGCCCAGATGGCGGAATTGGTAGACGCACTGCTTTCAGGTAGCAGCGCCGCGAGGCGTGGAGGTTCGAGTCCTCTTCTGGGCACCATCCGGCTTTTGGGCCGGGTTTAATCGGCGCGATCCGACATTTCAGCTTCGATGTGCTCGCCCTGCCGCTGTGCGGCGGGTCAAGCTTCGTTGCCGCGCGCCTCGGCCAGCGGCACGGTCTTTTTGGTGCGCAGCGCGACGATCAGAACGCCCAGGAACGCGAGGCCCCCGCCGGCCGCCATCTGCATGTCCAGATGGTCTCCGGTCAGCGCCACGCCGAAGCCGATGGTGGCCAGCGGCGTCATCAGCGTCAGCGGCGAGAGCAGGTTCGCCTCGTATTTGCCGATCAGCCAGTAATAGGTCGAATGCCCGACCACCGAGACGATCAGCGCCGCGAACAGCAGCGCGGCGACGAACGGCCATCCCGCCTCATGGGCGCTGCGCCACTGGTTTTGTTCCAGAAGAGCCGACGCGAGGGCCAGCGGCGCGAATGAGATGAGCCCCACCCAGGCCTGGAAGCGCAGCGGCGCGACGCTGTCGGTGCCCTTCATCAGCACCGCGCCCAGCGATCCGGCCAGCGCCGCGCCCACCACGAACCATAAGCCCGCCGACAGGGTGAAGCCGCCCGGCTTCCACACCACCAGCAGCACGCCCACCAGCGTCAGCGTAATGCCGAGGCCGCGCCGCCAGTGGATGCGCTCGCCCAGCATGAAGATGGACAGAACGGTGGTGAACGGCACCGCCAGCTGGATGACGATGGCGACGGTGGAGGGCGAGGAGGTCTGAAGTCCCAGGAACAGCAGCGCGAAATTGCCTGCGCCCATCAGGATGGCGATGGCGGCGATGCGGCCGCGCGGACGCGGCATCGGCAGCAGCCAGGGCAGAGTCACCAGCGCCACGACCGCGAAGCGGATGGCGGCGAAGAACAGCGGCGGCACGCCCCAGTGATCGATCACGATCTTGCTGAGCACGTTGGAGTAGCCCCACACGAGGCAGACAGCCAGAAGGATCAGGAAATCCCGGAGGCGCATGGGAAGGGTCGAACCGGCAGGGATGACGAACGCCAGCCGAGTAGCGCACCTGATGCTGCGGCGCACGCGGGAAGTGCGGATTGACTCTCCTGCCCAATCCCGGCACCTCCCGGCCATGACCGTTCACCTTCATCACGGCGACCTGCCGGACGGGCTCGATCTCGGGCCGCTCGTCGCCATCGACACCGAAACGCTGGGCCTGAAGCCCCAGCGCGACCGGCTCTGCCTCATCCAGCTTTCGGCCGGCGACGGCGATGCGCATCTGGTGAAATTCGCCTCGCGGCAGGATTACGCCGCCCCGAACCTGAAGCGCCTGCTGGCCGATCCGAAGGTGACGAAGCTGTTCCACTACGCCCGCTTCGACGTCGGCGTGCTGAAGGCCTATCTCGGCGTCGATGTCGCGCCGATCTGGTGCACCAAGATCGCCTCGAAGCTGTCGCGCACCTATACCGATCGGCACGGGCTGAAGGATCTGGTGAAGGAGCTGCTGGGCGTCGATCTGTCGAAGGCGTCGCAAAGCTCGGACTGGGCGGCGGCGACGCTGTCGAAGGAGCAGCTGGATTACGCCGCATCGGATGTGCTGCATCTTCACAAGCTGAAATCGATCCTCGACATGATGCTGGCCCGCGAAGGCCGCACCCATCTGGCCGACGCCGCGTTCCGCTTCCTGCCCACCCGCGCCCAGCTCGATCTTCTGGGGTGGGGCGAGGACGACATCTTTGCCCATTGAGGGGGCCACCACCCGCCGCGGCGCGCCGGTCTGGGCGCTGTGGCTGTTGCTGGCGCTGGCGGTCGGCCTGCTGGTCATCGCGTGGACCTTCCCGCTGCTGACCGTGACGGTGACGGCGCGGCTGCCGAGCTATATCCCCGAGCCGTTCCAGAGCTTCACCATCCTCGATGAGACCCGCAGCGTCGTCACGATGATCGAGCGGCTGATCGAGACGAACTATATCGTCATCGCCGTGCTCATTCTGGTGTTCGGCGTGGCTTTGCCGATTCTCAAGAATCTGGGCGTCGCGCTGCTGCTGGCCGCGCCTGCCGGCTCGCGCGGCGCGCGCATGGCGGGCGTGCTTCAGTTCATGGGCCGCTTCGCCATGGTCGATATCTTCGCGGTCTCGATCATCGTCTCGGTGATGGCGGCGGGAACCATAGGGCAGGGCGACAATCCCGGCCCCGCCGTGGTTGAAACGGTCACGACGCTGCAATCGGGCTTTTACCTGTTCATCGCATACGTACTCGCCAGCTTCGCTATCGACGTGCTGCTGGCGATCCGGCATCGCGCGATCGGCTCGGCGCGAGGCTAGGCCGCCGGAACGCGGCGAATCCCGATCGGTTCTGACGCGGCGGGCCGGGCCGGCGAGAAAGGGGCAAGGGATGCGTTTGGTTCATCGCACGGCGTTGGTGCTTGCTTTGGCCGCTGTCGTCCCGGCGGTATTGCCGCTCCGTGCGGCGTTAGCCAAGACGCAGGAGGCCGCGACGCCAGAAGCGCGCTTCGCCGCCTTCCTCGAGGCGCTCGGCGCCCCAGGCGGCGTGTTGGGATGGAGCGGGGTCGATGAGGACGGCGGCGATCTTCGCGTCAGCGGGCTGTATTTCGATTTGGCCAGCTTCGGCGGCGAGGGTCGCATCGCGTTCGGCGATGTCCGCTTCTCGGCGATCCGGGTCGAGAACGGCTATGTCACCGCCTTCAGAGCGGTTGGCGAGGGGATCGATGTGAACCTTGCAGAGCTGTCGCAGGCAGGCCGGGCGATCGCCACGTGGAACGATGCGGATGCGTCGTTCGGATTGGCGCTCGCGATGGGGGCGGGCTTCCTTCAGGGTATCGGTTATAGCGATCTTCGCGTCGCGCTCGACTACGACAGCGCCACGGATCTCAGCACCGGAATCGCGACCGATGCATGGTCCGTCAGAATCCCCGGTATGTTCGACCTCACCGCTTCCAGCGAGATGACGGGCGTGACGCCGGCCTATATCGACTGGGTGAGGAACGACCTCGCGAAGCTGTATCTCGATTCTTCGCCGATGGCGGACGAGGAAACGAACAGGCAGGTGCAGAACGAGGACGGCCCCTATTCGGGGGTCGGCTATTCCCGTCTCGCCATCGCGTTCGACGATCAGGGCATCATGCCGAAATTCGAACCCTATCTCGCGGACCTCCGCGTCGCGTGGCTGGGCCTCAACCCGGATGGAACGCCGAAGACGGAACTGTCGGATGCCGAGCTGGAAGCTGCCGCAGCTTCCTTTGCGAGCCGTTCGGGTCTGCCGGCGACGAAACTGCTCCCCGTCGTCAAGGCCGGCTACCGGTTCCTTCTCAAGCCCGACGTGATCCGGGTTTCGGTCCGTTTTCAGCCGGCGATCACCTTGCGCGAGTCGGGCATCTATTCGACAACGCCCCAGCCGCTGCCCGATCTCGCCGACCGGATCATCTTTGAGGCGTCGAACTGAATTTCCGCGTGATCCATGACGGACCGCACACGGAGGGGCGAGCACCGCCTTGCCGCCTTGATATCGGCTCAATTGCCGGGTGAATGGCCGTGATGAGCCGCCCGGCCAGACAAGGGAGTTTGTTGATCACCATGCGCTTTCTGAAACGCACCGCCTCCGCCTTTGCGCTCGGCCTCGCCCTTGCGGGCGGCGCGGCCGTCACGACCGCCGTCTTCGCGCCGGCCGCCGTCGCGCAGGACATGTCGACGCCGGAAGGCAAGCTGACCACCATTCTGGAGATGCAGGGCTATCCGCCGGGCGTCCTGAAATGGGCCGCCGTGACGGAAGAGGGCTCCGATCTCGTCGCGACCGGCGTCTATGCCGACGTGAAAGCCTATAATCTGGGTTTCGACACCATTCCGCTGGGCGACATGCGCGTCTCGGGCGTGGAGATCGAGGGCAACTACGTCACCGCGTTCAAAGCCAGCTTCACCAACATCAAGATGAACCTCGCCGAACTGATGACGGCGGGCCAGAAGATGGGTCAGTCGGGCGGCCCGGCCGCCTCGGCCGGCATGGGCTTCGCGATGATCGCTGGCTACATCCAGGGCCTTGGCTATCAGGAGCTGTCGATCTCCATCGACACCTCGGCCGATACCGATCTTGCCGCCGGCACGGTGGTGCAGGATTTCAGCATCGATGTCGCCGACGCCTTCGATCTCGACATCAATGTGGGCATGAACGGCGTGACGCCGGCCTATCTCGACTGGGCCAAGGCCAATGCGCTGAAGCTCTATCTCGACCGCTCGCCCGAGGCGCTGGCCGAAGTGCAGAAGCAGATGGCAGATCCCGACAGCCCGATGGCCAAGGTCGGCTTCACCCGTTACGCCTTCGCCTTCGACGATAACGGCATCATGGCGAAGTTCGAGCCGCAGCTGGCCCAGGCGCGCCAGATGATGCTGGGCGTCAATCCCGACGGCACGCCCAAGACCGAAATGTCCGACGAAGACCTGAAGGCTGCGGCCACCCAGATGGGCGGCGGCACGATGCCGGCCGACAAGCTGCTGCCGGTCGTCACCGCGATCTATCATTTCGTGATGAAGCCCGACGTCATCAAGCTGGCGATCAACATCGATCCGGCGCTGACCATCAAGGAAATGCAGTCGATGTCGAACATGGCCGCCCCGAACGCCGGCTCGGGCATCGACTGGCCCGGCCGCCTGACGTTCGAAGCCTCGAACTGACATGGACGAACGGGACCGGGAGGACTATCTCCCGGTCCCGACGTCTTGAGAGGGACCGCCGTGTCCGCCGACCCGAAATCCGCCGATCCGACGCCCGCGCCGCGCGCCGACGACCTCGCCGCCGCCCGCCGGGTGCTGAACATCGAGGCGGCGGCGCTCGGCGCTCTTTCCGGGGCGCTGGACGCCAATTTCGGTCGCGCGGTGGAAGCGCTTCTGGCCGCCAAAGGGCGGGTCATCGTCTCGGGCATGGGCAAAAGCGGCCATGTCGGCGCGAAGATCGCGGCGACCTTCGCCTCCACCGGCACGCCCGCGCAGTTCGTGCATCCGGGCGAGGCCAGCCACGGCGATCTCGGCATGATCGGGGCCGAAGACGCCGTGCTGATGCTGTCCAATTCCGGCGAGACGCGCGAACTGGCCGATATGATCCTGCATACCCGGCGGCGGAAGATTCCGCTGATCGGCATCGCCTCGCGCCCGAATTCGACCCTCCTGAAGGCCGCCGACGTGGCGCTGGTGCTGCCGCCGGCCGAGGAAGCCTGCCCGATGGG
Organism: Alphaproteobacteria bacterium; assembly: GCA_027492655.1. Classification (GTDB taxonomy): domain Bacteria; phylum Pseudomonadota; class Alphaproteobacteria; order Micropepsales; family Micropepsaceae; genus JADZAI01. Next base: position 20,859 of record JAPUEF010000054.1, read on the forward strand.
CCTCGCGCCCACCACCTCCACCACCATGACGCTGGCGCTGGGCGATGCGCTGGCCGTGGCGCTGATGGAGCGGCGCGGCTTCAACCGCGAGCAATACAAGGATTTCCACCCCGGCGGTTCGCTGGGCGCCGCCCTGATGAGCGTCGCCGATCTCATGCATATCGGCCCGGACATGCCGCTGGTCGGCGAGGGCGCGACGGTGGACGAGGCGGTGCGCGTCATTTCCGACAAGCGCTTCGGCTGCGCCGGCATCGTCGCCCCGGACGGGCGGCTGGCCGGCATCCTGACCGACGGCGACATGCGCCGCCTGTTCGGCGAGAATCTCTCGGGCAAGCCGGTCGGCGCGGTGATGACCCGTAACCCCAAAACCGTCGCCGCCGATCTTCGCGCCGCCGACGCGCTGGCCTTCCTCAACCGCGCGCAGATCACCGCGCTGTTCGTGATCGACGCCGAAGGCCGTCCGGTCGGCCTCCTGCATATTCACGACTGCCTCAAGGCCGGGCTGGCGGCATGAGCAGCGACGGTTCGGCGGATCGCACGCGCCTCGCCTCGCTGGGCCAGCCCCGCGCCGAGGCGCGCTTCGCCGACGCCCAGCGCCATCGCCGCCGCGTGAAGCGGTTGAAGATCGCGCTGCCGCTGCTGGCGGCGGCCTGCGTCGCGGCGGTGTTCATCAGCCTCGTCGTCAACCGCCGCCCGGATGTGTCGCTGACGGGCGGGGCCACGCCGGCGATCGAGATGGCCGCGCCCGTGCTGAAAGGCATCGGCGAGAACGGCAAACCCTACGAGGTGCAGGCCGACCAGGCGACCCAGACGAGGGAGGGCGTGGTGGAGCTTTCCAACGTGAAAGGCCGGCTGGAGCTCGACGACGGCACCATGCTGATCGACGCCAAGGGCGGAACGCTGTCGCCGGAGACCGGCAAGGGCAGCGTCGAGGGCGGCGTCGCCATCGATCTGGCGGATCAGTACCACTTCGAAACCGATCGCGCCGACATCGACATGAAAGCGGGCATCGTCACCGGCGACGCCAAGGTGCGCGTCACCGGCCCTATGGGCGTCATCGACGCCGCCGGCTTCCGGGTGGAGAAGTCGGTGAAGAAGGTGTTCTTTACGCCTCCGGTTCAATCGGTGCTCAATCCGCCCGAGAAAACCAAGCCTGATTCGGACGCCACGCCATGAAGCCGCTCTTCGTTTTGTCTTTCGCTGCGGCGTTCCTCGCTGCGGCCATGGCCGCCGAAACCAAGGCGCCGTTCAGCGACCTCGCCGACGACAGCGACAAGCCCATCAAGATCTATTGCGACGGCGGGCAGGAATTCGACTTCAACACCAAGACGACGATCTGCCATCAGGCGCGCATCGAGCAGGGCGAGATGGTCCTGCGCGCCAACGAGGTGCAGGCCGAAGCCGCAGGCGAATCGTCGAAAGTGAAGAGCATCACCGCCACGGGCGACGTGATCATCACCTCGCGCGACGCCACCGCCCGCGCGCCCCATGCCGTCTATGAAACCGAGGCGCGCACCATTCACCTCTCGGGCGGCGTCATCCTGACCCAGGGCGGCAACACGCTGCGCGGCACCGATCTGGTCGTCGATCTGAAGGCTGGCAAGGCGAAGCTGACGGCCGCCGGCGGACGGGTCGAGGGCATTCTGCAGCCCGGCGAAATCAAGAACCAGTAAGCCGGCGTCGTCCGAACACCGTCCCGGACTGCGGCTGTGCCGATGTGCGGGATGGCGGCGCGCCGAATGCAGGCGCCTCCACACCGAACGCGGCAGGCGTCGCGCTACGGCCTTCCGTCAGCGGATCGTCCAGCTCGTCCTCGTCCACGAAGGCCAGCGCGGGAGAGCGCCGCCCGAAGCGAAGCCACACCCCCGCCGCCAGCGCGCCGAGGCCGAGCAACCCGACCAGCGGCGCGAAATCCGAACCCGGCGCGGACGGCTGCACCACCTGCCCGGGATAGGTCGGATCATAGGCGATCTGGAATTCGGCGCCCTTTTTCGCCGTGTCCGGCGTCAGCCCGGTCTGATCGGTCGGCAGCAGCGTGATCAGCTCCATGCCTTTGCCGTCGCGATAGCTGAAGCGGACGAAATGTCCGCCCTGGCTGCGTTCCGCGACCTCGCGGGCGCACCATTTCTGGAACCCGCCATTCGCCGTGCAGGCCCACCCGGCCTCGCGCACCGTTGCGGTCGCGGTTTCGTAAGCCCCGCCGCTTCCCATACCGGCGGCCAGACTGCGCGCGACGAACACGAACAGCAGCATCAGCCCCATCCAGATCAGGATGGTGGAGGCGAGCTCTGTCGGCAGGGCCGATTTTTCGGCGGTTTCGTCGGGCTCTCTGGTCGTGCTGTCGCTCATGCGCCGCAGTTTGAAGGCGGAAGCCTTAAGGCACGCTTGCACTGGACGGCGGAATGCGGAACATCCGTCGTTAACCAGCAAGGCAAGAACCGCGCCAACTGATCCGGCATTCATTCATTTTTAAGCGCGCGGGCCGTTCCATGGAGTTCGTATGACCACCCAGTCCCCTGAAAACGTGGAGAAATCCGCTCAGGCTGCCGGCCCCGGACCCAAGCTGGTCCAGGGCACGGGCGGGCTTGTGGTCAAGGCGATCGGCAAGTCCTTCGCCAAACGCCCGGTCGTGCGCGGCGTCAGCCTCGAAGTGCGGCGGGGCGAAAGCGTCGGCCTGCTCGGCCCCAACGGGGCCGGCAAGACCACCACCTTCTACATGATCATGGGGCTGATCCCGGCCGATTACGGCGCGATCGAACTCGACGGCGTCGATGTCACGGCCATGCCCATGTATCGCCGCGCCCGGCTGGGGCTTGGCTATCTGCCGCAGGAAGCCTCGATCTTCCGGGGCCTGACCGTCGAAGACAATGTCATGGCGGTGGCCGAGCTTTCGGAAAAGAACCCGGCCCGCGCGCGTCAGCTGACCCAGGAATTGCTGGCCGAGTTCGGCGTCGAGCATCTCGCCCGCACGCCGGCGCTCGCCCTTTCGGGCGGCGAGCGCCGCCGCGTCGAGATCGCCCGGGCCCTCGCCTCCAGTCCGGCCTATATCCTGCTTGACGAGCCCTTCGCGGGCATCGACCCCATTGCGGTCGGCGACATTCGCGCGCTCGTCACGCATCTGAAGAATCGCGGCATCGGCGTGCTCATCACCGATCACAATGTCCGCGAAACGCTCGACATCATCGACCGCGCCTCGATCATCCATGACGGGCGCGTGCTGATGGAAGGCACGCCCGCCGAGATCGTCGGCGATCGCGACGTGCGCCGGGTCTATCTCGGCGACCGCTTCACCTTGTAGCGCGCGAAAGGGTTCCGGGGGGCATGGCGGCGTTCGGTCAAAGACTGGAGATCAGGCAGGGGCAGGCCCTTGTCATGACGCCGCAGCTGCAGCAGGCGATCAAGCTGCTGCAGCTCTCGAATATCGAGCTTCAGTCCTATGTCGAGGACGAGCTGGAGCGGAACCCGCTTCTGGAACGCGAAGGCCCGCAAGGCCCCGCCGACGAGCGCGAGGCCTTGCCGGTCGCCGAAAGCGCCGCGCCCGAACGCCTCGATCAGGCGCTGGAGCGCGGCGTCGATCACGATCAGGCGCTCGATAACGGCTTCGAGAATGTCTATGCCGACGAAGCCCGCGCCGACAGTGCGGCGCGCGGCGACGCCGATGTGGCGGGCGGCGCGGTCGATTGGTCGAAGGCCGGCTCCGGCGGCGGCTTCGATGGCGAGGGCGCCGATCTCGACGCGCTGCTGACCCGCGAGAAATCCCTGCGCGATCATCTGGAAGACCAGCTTCAGATCGCGCTCGCCGATCCGGTGCACAAGCTGATCGGCGCGTATCTCATCGATCTGGTGGACGACGCCGGCTACATCGCGGCCGATCTTGGCGACGCGGCGGAAAAGCTGGGCGTCGCCGACGCCGATGTCGCCGCCGTCCTCGCGACGCTGCAGACCTTCGAGCCGTCGGGCGTCTGCGCCCGCTCGCTCAGCGAATGTCTGGCGATCCAGCTCAAGGAAAAGGATCGCTTCGATCCCGCCATGCAGGCGGTGATCGCCAATCTGGAAATGCTCGCCCGCCGCGATCTCGTCGGCCTCATGCGCATCGCCGATGTCGATGCCGAAGATCTCGCCGGCATGATCTCCGAGATTCGCGCGCTCAACCCCAAACCCGGCCTCGCCTTCGCCAGCGGCGACGACGCGCCCGCCATCGTGCCGGATGTCTTCGTGCGCGAAACGCCGCAAGGCGGCTGGGCGGTCGAGTTGAACGCCGACACGCTGCCCCGCGTCCTCGTGAACCAGCGTTACGCCGCGCGTATCTCGAAAGGCCCCAGGGGCAAGGACGCCAAGGCTTACGTCACCGATTGCCTGATGAGCGCGAACTGGCTGGTGAAAAGCCTCGATCAGCGCGCCCGCACGATCCTGAAGGTGGCGTCGGAAATCGTGCGCCAGCAGGACGCCTTCTTCGCGCATGGCGTGCGCCATCTGAAGCCGCTGATCCTCAAGAACGTGGCCGAGGCGATCTCGATGCACGAATCGACGGTCAGCCGCGTCACCTCGAACAAATACATCGCCTCCCCGCGCGGCGTGTTCGAGCTGAAATACTTCTTCACCTCGGCGATCCAGTCCTCCGAAGGCGGCGAGGGCCATTCCTCGGAAGCGGTGCGCCACCGCATCCGCGACCTCATCGACAACGAGCGCGCCCAGGCCGTGCTGTCCGACGACCGCATCGTGGAGATCCTGAAAGAGGCCGGCATCGACATCGCCCGCCGCACCGTCGCGAAATACCGCGAAGCGATGCGCATCCCCTCCTCGGTCGACCGCCGCCGCCAGAAACTCGCCGCCGCCGCTTGAAGCCCCCACCGTCACGCTTCGCGTGCCACCTCCC
>JAPUEF010000055.1 GCA_027492655.1 Alphaproteobacteria bacterium
AACAGAAGATCTCCAAGCTCGTCTTTCAGGTCGGCCATATCGCCGCGCTCGATGGCGTCGGCGACCTCATACGCTTCCTCCACAGTATAAGGGGCGATGGTCGCGAAGGTCTGCTCCCGATCCCAGGGACACCCATCCGGCGCGCGCAGGCGCGCCATCAGGGCCAGCAGATCGGCGATCCGGCCGGGGGCAGGGCTCTCCGCCACGGTCAGGACGGGTCGATGGCGTTGATGTCGGGTACCACCTGCGCACGCTTGCGGGCGATGGCCTCGCGGACCTCCTGCTGCTTGAACTTGTCGATGGGGAAGTTCCACATCACCAGAATGGTCAGCAACAGGAACAGCATCGGGAAGCCCACGAAGACATAGGCGAGACCCTCAATCGCGTCCGGAGTGTTCTCCATTCCGCGTTTCGCGTCGAAGCCGATCTGCGACAGGACCAGAACGATCAGCGCCGAGGCGGCGTAGCCGAGCTTATTGGTCAGCACCAGCAGCGAATAGAAAAGGCCGGCCCGTTCGCGCCCGGTCGCCAGCGTGTCGATGTCCACCACGTCCGCCATCATCGAGCGCAGCAGAAAGCCGCCCGCGCCATAGGTGACGCCGTAGATGACGAAGGCCCCCGCGAGCACGTTGAAGTCGCCCTTGGGCAGGATCAGCAGCAGCGGCGTCGCGCACATCGCGTAGAGCATCGCGACGCACAGCGTCCGGTGCTTCGACATCCGATAGCTGAGCTTGATCCAGAGCGGGATGAAGAACAGCCCGGCGACGAAATAGATGAACAGCAGCGTGGATGACTGGCCGGGCAGCTGGAAATAGAAGGCGACCATCCAGATGAACAGCGCGCCGGTGATGCCAGGCGCGAGGCCTTGCAGGAGATCGGCGGCCAGCAGCCGGCGCAGCGCGGAATTGCCGGCGATCAGGCGGATCGCCGCGCCGACATCCAGCTTGTGCTTCTGGGTATCGGCGTCGAGCGGCGGCTCGGGAACCATCGAGACCAGGATCGCCACCGTGATCGGCATCGCGATGCAGATGAACCAGCCCATCAGCGCCAGCTTGTCGTGCGCCGTCACGCCGGGCTGGAACGTCTCCAGCAGCACGGGCAGGGCCAGAACCAGCAGAAAGCCCGCGACAGCCGCGAATTCGCGCCAGCCCTGGATGCGGCTGCGCTCGTGATACACGGTGGAAAGCTCAGCGCCCCAGGCGATGTGGCTGATCGAGGCGATGGAGTAGGCGAGGTAGCTCACCACCACCCAGATCGCGAAATAACTGATCGTCGCGTCCTGCGGCGGGATGAACAGCAGGAAAACGCCGGCGACGAAGGGCGGAACGGCCGCGACGATCCAGGGCCGGCGGCGACCCCAATTCGTCCGGGTGGAATCGCCCAGCCAGCCGATGATCGGATCGACGATGATGTCGAGGATGCGCGCCGCGAACAGAACCAGCGCCACCGCATTCTGATCCAGCCCAAGGCCGGTGATGTAGAAGGGCTGCACATAGACGACCAGCGGCAGGCCCAGCGCCGCCAGCGGCATGGTGGGCAGCACATAGGCCGCGATCGTTCGGCCTCGTACCGAGAATTTCTGCGTCATCCGGCGTTCCCCTGGAGATTCTGATTTTCTGACTTTCCGTCATCTGACCCGCCGCCACGTGGCCTGTCCACCCACCTTTTGGTGTCACGCATCGCTCTCACATGCAGCGGGCGCTACAGCAGCCCAGGAACGTGGAAGGGCATCCGCCTGGAGGGGGCGGAATCGTGAGGCCCGCCGAACATATTTTGCGTATAAGATATATTATGGAAAATAGTGATGAGCCCCAGGCTGGGTTCTGCAGTGCTTGCCTTTACTTGCTGCCGTCTGCCGTATCCGGCTTGAAATCGACGCGCACGATGTAATTGCCCGGCTCGGCGGTGTTGAAGCGCCATCCGATCACGGACTTATAGGCGGCGCCGCCGAAGCCGTAACCTTCCGGCGTTTCGCTGAGAACGCCGGCATATTTCACCTTGCCGTTGACGATGGAGACGCCGATCTCGACGGTTCCGCCGATGCCCGCTGCCTTCGCCTTTGCGGGATATTCCGGCGTTTCGCTGCGCGTCGGTTCCGGCGCGGGTTTGTAGGTGCTCCTATCGACCGACACAGCCTCGTCGTGGCTCCCGCGTGAGTCTGCCATGCGAAACTTGACGGTCATGCGGTAAATGCTACGGGTCGTCGCCGGCGCGAATTTGTACGCTTTCAGCGCCACGGTAGCGGCTTCTGCAAATCCGAACCCCGGCGCCGTGTCATCGACCACGCGGGCCCGCGCGACGTCGCCCGAAGGCTCGATCAGCAGCATGCAGATCACATCGCCTTCCATCCCAATGTCGACCGCTTCATCCGGATAGGTGGGCTTTTCCCGTTTCGTTGGCGGGAATGTCGAGCTCGGCAGGCCTTCCTCGTCGGCTTCCAACGGCAGCGGCTCGTATTTGAACGTGAACTTCGCCTTGTAGGCGCCCGCAGCCTTCTGCGGATAGCGCCACCGCGTGAAAGCGTCGATGGCGGCGGCGCCGAACCCGTGTCCCTGCGGCTCCTCGCTGAGGATCCGAACCTCTTTCACCCTGCCCCGGTCATCCACGATCAGTTCCGCCCGAACCGACCCGTTGATTTCCTGGTTCCAGGCTTCGTCGGGATAGACCGGCATCACGCGCGTGATCGGCCTGACGGGTTCGTCCGCCCTGGCGGCTTCCGCGCCGGCGAAGCACGCTGCTGCAAGGCCGATCATCGCCGCCAAAGAGCGCGTTAAAGCTGAAGCCGCCATCGATCTCATCCCCCTCAAGGCGACCGGAGCCGCACCATGATGTCCCCTGCGCCGGCGTACATCGCCGGACGCCGCACGAACCAGACAGCGAGGCCCCGCCCTCGCCGCCTCGTCATTTCATGCCTCAGTTCAGCTTGAAGCGCACCGTTACACGGTAGACGCCGGGCTGCGCGGTCTCGAAACGCCACTGACGGACGGAACTCACCGCCGCTTCGCCGAAACCGTAACCGCCGGGCGTTTCATCGATCAGGCGGATGTCGCTGACCCCGCCGGTCGCGTCGATCAGCACCTCGACGACCGCCACGCCATTGCGCTCCGCATTACGCGCCCGCGCAGGATAGCTGACATCCGCTCTGTAAGTCGGTCGCGGCGCGGCCGCCGGCTCGCGTCCGTAGCCCGGCATCGCATCGACCGGACCCGGCTGCGCCGCACCCGACGGATGGGACGGCGCGGCAGGCGGGCGCGGCGTATCGGGCGTGTCAGGCTGAGGCCGCGC
>JAPUEF010000056.1 GCA_027492655.1 Alphaproteobacteria bacterium
GCCGGCAAGGTCGAGGACATGATCAACACGGTGGTGCGCCAGATCGCCTTCTACGACTTCGAGCTGCGCTTCCACGCCAGGCGCCGCCAGGGCGAGCTGACGGCGGACGACATCGGCGCGATCTGGATGGACGTCCAGCGCGAAAGCCTCGGCCCGGCGTTCACCTTCCAGGCCGCCTATGCGAACTGGTGGTGCTATATCCCGCATTTCGTGCGGACGCCGTTTTATGTCTACGCCTATGCGTTCGGCGATTGCCTCGTGAATTCGCTCTACGCGCTCTACGAGGATGCGCATCCCGATTTCGTGTCGAAATACATGGCGATGCTGGAAGCCGGCGGCTCGAAGCCGCACAAGGAGCTGCTCGCGCCCTTCGGCCTCGACGCCTCCGATCCGGCCTTCTGGGATCGCGGCCTTTCGATGCTCTCGCGCTTCATCGACGAACTGGAACGCGACGCCGCCCTGCTGGACGGGTAGGGCCTCAGCCCCGCCATCGTCCCGCCATCCCGTGGAAGGTCAGAGGCTCGCGCGGGCGCTATAGCGTCAGCATCCTGCTCGCCAGCGCGTCGCGCGCCCGGGCGGGCATGCCCTCGGACACGCCCTTGTAGACGATGGTGCAGTCGTGGACGGCCAGACAGTGCCCGTCCTGGAACACCGCTGCGCCGATCTCGAAGGACGAGCGGCCGATGCGCTTCACGCCGACGCCCACCGTCACGTCCGGCCCGTAATAGCCCTCGCGCACATAGGCGATGGCGACTGAAGCGACGAGCACGCGATAGTCGCGCTTCGAGGGATGAAGATCGCCGTCGAAGATCAGCGTGCGGTTGAAGGTCACGCGGGCGTCTTCGAAGAACTGGGCGAAGGCCACGTTGTTCAGGTGGCCGTTGATATCCATATCGCCGAACCGCGTGGTGATGCGGATGAACTCGGGATAGGCGCTTTCCAGCAGGCGGGCGGGTTCGGGTTTCATGGAGCAAGCCATTGGGTCATTTGCGGATGGCGCGGACCATGCCTCAATCCCGGCCCGCCTCCAATGCTGCCTGCCCCTTGGATCTGATATGCGCTGACGTTGGGAGAGCCTTGCAGCCTGTCCCCAACGGTGGGACGAAGATGGGATGACCGACGATCTTCTCGAAGAAAAGCTGCCCGAAATTCCGCCGGGCTATGTCCAGATGAACTGGACGCAAGGGTTCGGCCGCCAGATCGGTCCGCTTTACGAGCGCATCGTCGATGAGACCGACTATACCCGCGCCTTTATCGTGGGTGAGCACCACACCAACGGCATGCGCAATTGCCATGGCGGCATGTTGATGGCCTTCGCCGACATGGCGTTCGGACACGCCATCTCGCTGAAGGCCCGCCGTTTCTGGGTGACGGTGCGGCTGCTGACCGACTTCATCGCCTCGGCCAAGATCGGCGATTTCGTGGAAGGCACGGGCGAGATCGTCGGCGAGGAGGACGATCTTTACACGGTGCGCGGCCGCATCTGGGTCGGTGAGCAGACGATCATGTCCGGCACCGCTGTGTTCAAGGCGCTGGGTCCGCGGCCCGAAAAGCCGCACTGGATCAAGCCGGGACCGGCTGCATGAGCGGAACCGGCATCAATCTCAGCCATGACGAAGGCGGCCGCGCCGGGCCGCTGACGGCCTATGAAGGGCGCGAGCCGCCTGCGCCGGGCTGGTTCCACCGGGCGCTTGCCGAGACGCCCCGGCCATTCAGGGCGATGTGCGGCAAGGTCGCGTTGAACGCGCTGGAATGGGGCGACCGGGGCCGTCCGGGCATCGTGCTCATCCATGGCAACGGGGCGCATGCCTGGTGGTGGGCCTTCATCGCGCCCTATCTGGCGCAGGATTATCACGTCGCCGCGTTCGATCTGTCGGGCATGGGCGACAGCGCCTGGCGCGACAGCTACGCCATGGCCAGCTATGCCGACGAGCCGATCGCGGTGGCCGAGGCCTGCGGCATGTTCGACGTCGCGGAGCCGCCGGTCATTGTCGGGCACAGCTTCGGCGGTTTTGTCACCATGAATGCCGGAGCCAAGTATGGGACGCGGCTGGCCGGGGCGGTGCTGGTGGATTCGCCGGTGAACCCGCCGGATCGTCCGGGCGGGCCGCCCAACCGCCAGATGCGGCCGCACCGGGTCTATCCGACGCTGGAGGCAGCGCTGTCGCGCTTCCGCCTCGCCCCGGAACAGCCGTGCGAGAACGATTTTCTGGTGGATTATGTGGCGCGCCGCTCGCTGAAGCAGGTGGAGGGCGGCTGGACCTGGAAGTTCGATCCCGCGATCTGGCAACGCTTCGAAAGCGGCGATACCGCCGCCTTGCTGCGCTCCATCGCTTGCCGGGTGGGAATCATGCGCGGCGACCAGTCTGTGCTGATGCCGCCGGAAATCGGGGCTTACATGTTCGAATTGCTGGGCAAGGCGGTGCCGGTTTCCGGCGTGCCGGAGGCTCAGCATCACGTCATGCTGGACCAGCCCCTGGCTTTCGTCGCAGCGCTGCGCGCCCTGCTGGCCGACTGGAACCACTCGCGGCCCAATCCGCGCGCCTCAGGCTGACTTAGCGGTATGTTGCGGGGCCAATTCTTCTTGCTATAACGCTCGCGCGTCGCGGATTTGCGCGGGTATCAGGGGTGAGTGCGATGGCTGAGGGCGAATACGTTCCGGGCAGCATGGACATCAGCGAACAGCGCAAGACGTTCGATCTGTTCTATTCGCTGACCAAGTGGGGCTCGATCATCATCGTGGCTGCGGTCGTCGTTCTGGCGATGACGCGCACGAACGCCGTCGATTGCTCCAAGAGCGATCAGGCCGCTGCGCATCTGAACGCCTGCGGCAAGCTTCCGCATGGCGACGCCGCCGCCGGCGAACACTGATGAAGATCGCGGTCCTGCGCGACCGGCATGCGCATGAAAAGCGCGTGGCGGCAACCGCTGAAACGGTCAAGAAATTCATCGGCCTGGGCGCGGATGTGACCGTCGAGACGGGCGCGGGCGATGCCTCGCGCCTCGCCGACGGCGTCTTCGCCGATGCGGGCGCGACCATCGCGCCGGACGCCGCCGCAGCGGTTGCGGGCGCCGACCTCATTCTCTCCGTCCAGCGGCCCGATCCGCAGGCGCTCGTCGGCCTTAAGCCCGGCGCGGTCGCGATCGGCCTGTTTGCGCCCTATGGCGAGCGCGAAAACCTCGATGCGCTGGCGAAATCGGGCGCGGCGCTGGCGGGGATGACCGCATGCAGGGTGGCG
>JAPUEF010000057.1 GCA_027492655.1 Alphaproteobacteria bacterium
GCTCGGACCTCGACGCCGCGACGCAGAAGACGCTGGCCCGCGGCGCGCGCCTGACCGAGCTGCTCAAGCAGCCGCAGTACGCGCCGATGGTCGTGGAAGAGCAGGTCGTCTCGATCTTCGCCGGCACCAAGGGCTATCTCGACGGCCTCAAGGTCTCGGATATCGGCCGCTTCGAGCAGGAACTTCTCGGTCTGATGCGCGCCTCGCATAAGGACGTGCTGGACACCATCCGCACGACCGGCGCGCTGAGCGACGACACCCAGGCGAAGCTCCGCTCGATCCTCGACGGTCTCGTCAAGACGTTCTCGTAATTCGGCAAAAGGGCTGATCGGCCATGCCGAGCTTGAAATCCTTCCGGGTGCGCATCGCGTCGGTGAAATCGACGCGGAAGATCACCAAGGCGCTGAACCTGGTGGCGGCCTCCAAGCTGCGCCGGGCGCAGGAAGCGGCCGTGAATGCGCGTCCGTTCGCCGAGCGCATGGAGCGCGTGCTCGCCAATCTCGGCGCTTCGATGGTCGGCAATCCCGGCGCGCCGAAGCTGCTGGCCGGCACGGGCCGCGATGACGTTCATCTGGTGATCGTCGCGACCTCCGACCGCGGCCTCGCGGGCGGCTTCAACGCCAACATCTCCAAGCTGGCGCGCCAGCACATCGCGAAGCTGACGGCTGAAGGCAAGCAGGTCAAAATCCTCGCCATCGGCCGCAAGGGCCGCGACGCGCTGCGTCGCGACTACGGCCGGAACATCCTCGACACGATCGAGCTGGGCGGCGTGAAGGCGGTCGGCTTCGCGACGGCGCACGAGATCGCGACCCGCGTGCTCGACATGTACGAGGCCGGCGAGTTCGATGTCGCGACGATCTTCTATTCGCGCTTCCAGTCGGTCATTTCGCAGGTGCCGACGCAGCAGCGTCTGATCCCGGCGGAAGTGAAGCTGCCGGAAGGCGCGCCGCAGGTCGATCTGAAGGGCGCGATCTACACTTACGAGCCGGACGAGAGCGAAATTCTCGCCGATCTGCTGCCGCGCAACGTCGCGGTGCAGATCTTCCGCGCCATGCTGGAGAACGCCGCGTCGTTCTTCGGCGCGCAGATGACGGCCATGGACAACGCCACGCGCAATGCGGGCGACGTGATCGACAAGCTGACGATCCAGTACAACCGGACCCGTCAGGCGATGATCACCAAGGAACTGATCGAGATCATCTCGGGCGCAGAAGCGCTTTAGAGAAATTGAGGACGAGACAATGAGCACCAACGTCACCGGACGTATCTCCCAGGTCATCGGCGCCGTCGTCGACGTGCAGTTCGACGGCCATCTGCCCGCCATTCTGAACGCGCTCGAGACGATGAACGGCGGCAACCGCCTGGTTCTCGAAGTCGCCCAGCATCTTGGCGAGTCGACGGTCCGCACCATCGCGATGGACTCGTCGGAAGGCCTCGTGCGCGGTCAGGAAGTGACCGACACCGGCAACGCCATCACCGTGCCGGTCGGCCCGGCGACGCTCGGCCGCATCATGTCGGTGATCGGCGAGCCGATCGACGAAGCCGGCCCGGTCAAGTCCGAGAAGCGCCGCCCGATTCACGCCGACGCGCCGAAGTTCACCGAGCAGTCGACGGAAGCCCAGATCCTCGTCACCGGCATCAAGGTGGTGGATCTGCTGGCGCCGTACGCCAAGGGCGGCAAGATCGGCCTGTTCGGCGGCGCGGGCGTGGGCAAGACCGTGCTGATCCAGGAGCTGATCAACAACATCGCGAAAGCCCATGGCGGCTATTCGGTGTTCGCCGGCGTCGGCGAGCGTACGCGCGAAGGCAACGACCTCTATCACGAGATGATCGAGTCGGGCGTGAACAAGCATGGCGGCGGCGAAGGCTCGAAGTGCGCCTTCGTATTCGGCCAGATGAACGAGCCGCCGGGCGCCCGCGCCCGCGTGGCCCTCACCGGCCTCACCGTCGCCGAGGAATTCCGTGACGAAGGTCAGGACGTGCTGTTCTTCGTCGACAACATCTTCCGCTTCACGCAGGCGGGTTCGGAAGTGTCGGCGCTGCTCGGCCGTATTCCTTCGGCGGTGGGCTATCAGCCGACGCTCGCGACCGACATGGGCGCGCTGCAGGAGCGCATCACCACCACCTCCAAGGGTTCGATCACCTCGGTGCAGGCCATTTACGTGCCGGCCGACGACTTGACCGACCCCGCGCCGGCCACCTCGTTCGCCCACTTGGACGCGACCACCACGCTGAACCGCGACATCGCGGCGCTGGGCATCTTCCCGGCGGTGGACCCGCTCGATAGCACCTCGCGCATGCTCGACCCGCGGATCGTCGGTGAAGAGCACTACCGCGTCGCCCGTCAGGTTCAGCAGATTCTGCAGAAGTACAAGTCGCTGCAGGACATCATCGCCATTCTGGGCATGGACGAGCTGTCGGAAGAGGACAAGCTGACCGTCGCCCGCGCGCGCAAGATCCAGCGCTTCCTGTCGCAGCCCTTCCACGTCGCCGAAGTCTTCACCGGCTTCCCGGGCGTGCTGGTCTCGATCGAGGACACGGTCCGTTCGTTCGACGCCGTCTGCAAGGGCGAGTACGATCACCTGCCGGAGCAGGCGTTCTACATGGTCGGCACGATCGAAGACGCCGTGAAGAAGGCCGAGAAGCTGGCCGCTGAAGCCGCCTAAGGACCAAGCCCAATGGCCGAGAAGTTCCAGTTCGATCTCGTCAGCCCTGAGAAGCTGCTCTACTCGGCCCATGCCGAGCAGGTGGTGGTGCCGGGCGTCGAAGGCGATTTCGGCGTGCTGGCCGGCCACGCGCCGCTCATCTCGATCGTCCGTACCGGTCTGGTCGAGGTGAAGGGCAGCGAAGACGGCGACATGCGCATTTTCGTGCGCGGCGGTCTTGCCGAGGTCACGCCCGCCGGCCTGACCCTGCTGGCTGAAGAAGCCATGCCGTTCGAGGATCTGAACGCCGCCGATCTCGATGGCCGCATCAAGAATCTCGAAGAGGACGTCGCGGACGCCCGCGACGACAAGGTCCGCAACCGCGCCGCCGAAGCGCTGGACCAGCTCCGCCAGGTGCGCGCCCTTCTGAACTAGGGCGCGTTAACCTCTAAGCCCTTCCGGGAACACGGTTATCGGGGTCCGCGTTAACTTCTGCGGACTTCAAAACCATGCCGTTTTGTGGCACGATCCGCTCCAAATTGGGGTGGCCGTCAACGAACGGCGCAAGGAATGACCACATGACGAA
>JAPUEF010000058.1 GCA_027492655.1 Alphaproteobacteria bacterium
GAAAGACCAGCTCCGCATTGGCTACCAGAACCGGCCCAGACTCTTCGTCCGCCGCATCGACCTGCCCGAACCGCTCTATGCGGAAGCCATCGAGGCCGACGAGCGCCTCACCGCAGAGGGCGACGTGCTGACGCCGCTCGACACGGCGGCGCTGACCATCGCTTTGCGGGCGGCGCGGGCTCGCGGCATCACCGCCTGCGCCATTGCCTTCATGCACGGCTATCGCTATCCCGCGCACGAAATCGCAGCGGGCGAGATCGCGAGGCGCTGCGGCTTCACGCAGGTGAGCCTCAGCCATCTAGCCTCGCCGCTCCAGAAGCTCGTTTCGCGCGGCCACACCACGGTGGTCGATGCCTATCTCTCGCCGGTGCTCGGGCGCTATGTCGCTCAGGTGCGGCGCGGCCTTGGCGAGGCGACCCGGCTTCAGTTCATGCAGTCGTCCGGCGGCCTCGCGGATGCAACCCGCTTCCAGGGCAAGGATGCCGTTCTCTCCGGCCCGGCCGGCGGCGTAGTCGGTGCGGCGGAAAGCGGGCGCGCCGCCGGCTTTCCGAAGATCATCGGTTTCGACATGGGCGGCACCTCCACCGATGTCTGCCATTTCGACGGCGCTTACGAGCGCGAGCAGGAAACGACCGTCGCGGGCGTACGCATTCGCGCGCCGATGATGCTGATCCACACCGTCGCGGCGGGCGGCGGCTCGATCCTCAATTTCGACGGCATCAGGATGCGCGTAGGCCCGGACAGCGCCGGGGCCAATCCCGGACCTCGGGCTTATGGGCGCGGCGGACCGCTCGCCGTCACCGACGCCAATGTCATGCTGGGCAAGCTCCAGCCGGATTTCTTCCCGGCGATCTTCGGCCCCGGCGAGACTGCGCCGCTCGACGCCGCGGCCGTGCGCGCCGCCTTCTCCGATCTCGCCGCGCGCATCGGCGACGGGCGCGCGCCGGAAGCCCTCGCCGAAGGCTTCATCCGCATCGCGGTCGAGAACATGGCGAATGCGGTGAAGCGCATCTCCGTCGCGCGCGGCTACGACATCACCGGCTATGCGCTGAACGCGTTCGGCGGGGCCGGCGGCCAGCATGCCTGCCTGGTCGCCGATGCGCTCGGCATGGAGACGGTGCTGATTCATCCCTTCTCGGGCCTACTCTCCGCCTACGGCATCGGCCTCGCCAGGTTGCGCGCCTATCGCCAGCGCGCCATCGGACGGCCTTTGGCCAAAGCGGACATTCCGGAACTCCTCAAGATCGCGACCGAACTGCGCAGCGCGGCGATCGACGAACTGGCCGCGCAACTCCCGCCCGATCGAGAGCCGGGCAATCCCGCAGCGGCGTCACCATCACGACCACCCTCGCCGCGCATATTCGCTATGACGGCACGGACACGACGCTCCACGTCCCCTTCGGCGACGAGAAAACGATGGCCGCAGATTTCGTCGCCGCCCACACACGCCGCTTCGGGTTCGGGTTTGAACACCGCGCCCTGATCGTCGAGTCGCTTGAAGCGGAAGCCGAAGGCGGCGGCGCAACGCAGTCCGTTCGCAACGAAGCCGCCGCTTCAACGGCGCTGCCCGCGCCCGCCGCAACACGCCATGTCTATATGGATGGCGCGTGGTACGAAGCGCCGGTCCATCGCCGCGCCGCGCTTCATCCGGGGCACACACTGCCCGGCCCGGCACTGCTTATCGAGCCGAACCAGACCATCGTCATTGAACCCGGCTGGCAGGCCCGCATCGCATCCGGCGGCGAAGTGATCCTCACCCGCAGCGCGCCGCGACCCCACCGCGCCGTGGCCGGCACCGACGCCGATCCCGTGATGCTCGAGATCTTCAACAATCTCTTCATGTCCATCGCTGAGCAGATGGGCCTGACGCTGGAAAAGACCGCCGCCTCGGTGAACATCAAGGAGCGGCTCGATTTCTCCTGCGCCATCTACGACGCCGACGGCGCACTCATCGCCAACGCGCCGCACATGCCGGTGCATCTGGGCAGCATGGGCGACAGCGTCGCGGCCGTCCGCGCCAAGCACCCCGATATGAAATCGGGCGACGCCTTCGCGCTCAATGCGCCTTATGCCGGCGGCACGCATCTGCCCGACGTCACCGTCGTGATGCCGGTCTTCGGCGAGAACGAGACGAAACCCCGCTTCTACTGCGCCGCGCGCGGCCATCATGCCGATATCGGCGGCATCGCCCCAGGCTCCATGCCGCCCTTCTCGAAGACCGTCGAGGACGAAGGCGTTCTGCTCGATGCGGTGCAGATCGTCTCCGGCGGGCGCTTCGATGAAGACGGGCTGCGCGCGTGCCTGAAAGCCAACGCCAACCCGGCCCGCAATCCCGATCAGAACGTCGCCGATCTGAAAGCCCAGATCGCCGCCTGCACCAAAGGCGCGGACGAGCTCAACCGCATCTGCGCCACTTACGGCGTCGATGTCGTCAAAGCCTATATGGGTCATGTCCAAGACAACGCCGAAGCGGTCGTCCGCCAGGCCATCGCCGCGCTGAAGGACGGCGCGTTTGAAGTTCCCATGGACGGCGGCGCGACCATCCGCGTCGCCATCGCCGTCGATCGCGTCGCCCGCTCCGCCCGTATCGACTTCACCGGCACCAGCCCGCAGCTGCCGACGAATTTCAACGCCCCCGCCAGCGTCACCCGCGCCGCCGTACTCTATTGCTTCCGCTGCCTCGCCGACGACGACATCCCGCTGAACGCAGGGTGCCTGCGTCCGCTCGACATCGTGGTGCCCGAAGGCTCGATGCTCAGCCCGCGTTATCCCGCCGCCGTCGTCGCCGGGAACGTCGAAACCAGCCAGGCCGTCACCGACGCGATCTTCGGGGCGATGGGCGTGCTGGCGGCGTCGCAGGGCTCGATGAACAACCTGACCTTCGGCGACGAACGCTACCAGTATTACGAAACGATCTGCGGCGGAGCGGGCGCCGGCCCCGGCTTCGACGGCGCGTCCGCCGTCCACACCCATATGACCAACTCCCGCCTCACCGACCCCGAGGTTCTGGAACAGCGCTTCCCCGTCCTGCTCGAAGAATTCGCCATACGCGAAAACTCCGGCGGCGCGGGCGCGTTCAGGGGCGGCGACGGCGTTCACCGCCGCATCCGCTTCCGCCAGCCGATGACCTGCTCGATCCTCTCGACCCGCCGCGAGACCGCGCCGTTCGGCCTTGCGGGCGGCGGCGCTGCACAAAGCGGCCGGAATACGCTCATTCGCGCCGACGGTTCTGAACAATCTTTAAGGGGAAGCGATCAGGTCCAGATGGCACAAGACGACGCCATCCTGATCGAAACGCCCGGCGGCGGCGGCTACGGCCCCGAAGCCTGACCAACCAGCCGGAGGCTTCTCTTGCCGACCATCCTAGTCACCGGAGCCAATCGCGGCCTCGGCCTCGAATTCGTCCGCCAATACGCCGCCGCCGGCGAGCGCGTCATCGCCGCCTGCCGCACGCCGGTGAAGGCTGACGCCTTGATCGCCATCGCCGCCACCTCGGGCGGGCGCGTCACCGTCCACCCGCTGGACGTCACCGAGGACGGCTCCGTCTCGGCGTTCAAATCCGTCATTGGCGACCAGCCCATCGATGTCGTCATCTGCAATGCCGGCATCTATGGCGGCACGCGCCAGGGCTGGGACGACATGGATTTCGACGCCTGGGTCCGCACGCTCAGCGTCAATCTGCTCGCGCCCCTGCGGCTCGCCCGCATCGTCCACGACAACCTGAAGCGCAGCGGCCAGGGCAAGTTCATCGCCATCAGCTCCGGCATGGGCTCGAACGCCAGCGAGGGCGGCGGCATGCACGCCTATCGCACCTCGAAGGCGGGCCTGAACAAGCTGGTTTCGACCCTCGCACAGGACTGGCGCGCTGACGGCATCATCGCCGTGCCGATGAGCCCCGGCTGGGTCCAGACCGATATGGGCGGCGCGTCTGCCCCGCTCACCCCGGCCGAAAGCATCGGCGCGATGCGCAAGGCCATCGCCGGCCTTACGCTCGCCCAGTCGGGACGGCTCTTCGACTACGATGGCGCCCCGATGGCGTGGTGAACCCGCCTGAAGCCACGATTTAGCCGCGCTTGATTGAACGCGACATGATCGGCCTTTAGATGGCCGACATGAGCAATCTTTGCACAAATTCCGGACATATCATTTCGGAACCCGCTGCGCTGCGGAATCGTTTTCTGTTGGATCGTGGCCAAAACAAGGCCATGGTCTCGCTACGCAAGTTTGGGAGGGCTTCCATGCAGCAAGTCGGCATCCTGACGACCGGTGCAGTCTTTCTCTTTCTCGGCGCGATTCTGATCGGCTTCGTCTGAAGCCGTCGCATTCCCGTTTCAAAGGGCCGGCGGCGTAAGCCCCGGCCCTTTTTCATGCGGCGCACTGCTGCGCCGCCGCATCCAGCGCCGCACCCGCCCAAGCCGTCCCGCGAACGTCAGCCGCGCCTTGCCGCGCAGGCGCGCCATCCAGGCCTTGATTCGCGCCTTGATCGGATCGACCAGACCATGCGCCCAGGCCCAGACGCGCCGGAACCATGCGTAGAGCGCCGAGAACCAGCCCATCTGCAGCAGCTTCGGCTTGCAGGTCTCGAACAGAAACGCCGCAACGCCCACCCCCACCAGCTTGGCCAGCACATAAACGCCGATGGCGAGAAGGATCTGCCCTTCCGACAACAGCCACAGCGCTGCCAGCTTGAACGGGAACAGCACTGCGACCGGGATCAGAAACACAAACAGCACCGCGAAAGGCGGCAGCCGGCTCACCCCGGCGGCGATCGCCAGCTTCATACGGGCCAGCGGGATCGCCCGCACCAGGGCCGCCACTACCGGCTCCAGCTTTTCCCAAAGCCAGGCCTCGATCAGGAAGATGATCGCAAGGAACGTCCAGAAGACGCGGGCGAGCGTTCGCATGTCAGCACTCTAGCAGATCAGGCCGCGCCCGGCAGCAGCGCCGCCATAGGCCGCCGGCACCAGCCCTGCACCCGTCAGGCAGCTTTGGTCGCGAAGCTGCGCGGATCGTAGTTGAGGATCGGGGCCAGCCAGCGCTCCATCTCCTCGATCGTGAAGCCCTTGCGCGCGGCATAATCCTCGACCTGATCGCGCTCGATCTTGCCGACGCCGAAATAGGTCGCGTTGGCGTGGCTGAAATAAAGTCCGCTCACCGCCGCCCCCGGCCACATTGCGTAACTCTCGGTCAGCTGGATATCGGCCGCTTTTTCCGCGCCCAGAATCTGGAACAGCGCCGCTTTCTCCGTGTGATCGGGCTGCGCCGGATAACCGGGGGCCGGGCGGATGCCGCGATATTTCTCCTCGATCAACGCCTGATTGCTCAGCGCTTCATCCGGCGCATAGCCCCAGAACTCGCGGCGCACGCGCTCGTGCATGCGTTCGGCGAAGGCCTCCGCCAGACGATCGGCCAGAGCCTTCGACAGGATCGCGGAATAATCGTCCTGCACCGCCTCGAAACGCTTGGCGACCTCGTCCTCGCCGTGACCCGACGTCACCGCGAAGCCGCCGATATAGTCCGGCACGCCCACCGGCGCGATCAGATCCGACAGCGCCATGTTCGGGCGCGAAGCATCCTTCGCCAGCTGCTGGCGCAGCGCATGGAAACGCGTCAGCTCCGTCGTCCGTGTTTCGTCGGTCCAGACGATGATATCGTCGCCCTGGCTGTTCGCCGGCCAGAAGCCGACCACCGCTTTCGCGGTCAGCCATTTCTCGGCGACCATGGTTTTCAGCATCGCCTGCGCATCCGCGAACAGATTGCGCGCCGCCTCGCCGACCACGTCGTCGTCCAGGATCGCCGGGTAACGTCCCACCAGCTCCCAGCTCTGGAAGAACGGCGTCCAGTCGATGTAGTCGACCAGCTCGGCAAGATCGTAGCTCTCGAACGTCTTCGTTCCCAGAAAGCCCGGCTTGGGCGGCGTATAGCTCTCCCAGTCCGTCTTCATCGCATTGGCGCGCGCTTCAACAATCGAGAAGCGGCGGTCGTTCCGCCGCCCTGCCGCGTGCCCTTCGGCGATCTTCACATAGTCGGCGCGCACGTCGCGCTTGAAACCGTCGCGCTGGTCCTTCGACAGCAGGCTCGACGCCACCGCCACCGCGCGCGAGGCGTCGGTCACGTAAACGGTCTGCCCCCGGCTGTAGTTCGGGTTGATCTTCACCGCCGTGTGGACTTTCGAGGTCGTCGCGCCGCCGATCAGCAGCGGCGCATCGAAGCCCTGCCGTTCCATCTCGGCGGCGACATGACACATCTCGTCCAGCGACGGCGTGATGAGGCCGCTGAGGCCGATAATGTCGGCCTTCTCGGCCCGCGCGGTATCCAGGATCTTCTGCGCCGGCACCATCACGCCGAGGTCGATCACCTCGTAATTATTGCACTGGAGAACGACGCCGACGATGTTCTTGCCGATGTCGTGAACGTCGCCTTTCACGGTCGCCATCACGATCTTGCCGGCGGCCTCGCGCTTCTGGCCGGCGGCTTCGGCCTCCATGAACGGCATCAGCCAGGCGACGGCCTTCTTCATCACCCGGGCGCTCTTCACCACCTGCGGCAGGAACATCTTGCCCGCCCCGAACAGGTCGCCGACGATGTTCATGCCGTCCATCAGCGGCCCTTCGATGACATGCAGCGGCCGCTCGGCTTCAAGACGGGCCGCTTCGGTGTCTTCCTCCACGAAGTCGGCGATGCCCTGCACCAGCGCATGCGCCAGACGCTCGCGCACCGGCAGCTTGCGCCACTCCAGGTCGGCTTCCTTCCGGGCCGAACCGCCATGCCGATATTGCTCGGCGATCTCCAGCAGCCGCTCTGTCGCATCGCTCCGGCGGTTCAGCAGCACGTCCTCGACGCGCTCGCGCAGTTCGGTCGGGATGTTCTGATAGACGCTCAGCGCGCCGGCATTGACGATGCCCATGTCCATGCCCGCCTTGATGGCGTGGAACAGGAAGGCCGAATGCATCGCCTCGCGCACCGGCTCGTTGCCGCGGAACGAGAACGAGATGTTGGAAACGCCGCCCGAGATATGCGCCAACGGCATGCGTTCGCGGATGATCCGCGTCGCCTCGATGAAGTTCACGCCATAGCCGTCGTGCTCCTCGATACCCGTCGCCACCGCGAAGATATTGGGATCGAAGATGATGTCTTCCGGCGGGAAGCCCGCTTCCTGCGTCAACAGATCATAGGATCGCTGGCAGATTTCGACCTTGCGCTCGATCGTGTCGGCCTGCCCCGCCGTGTCGAACGCCATCACCACCACCGCCGCGCCATAACGGCGCAGCAGGCGGGCCTGCTGAAGGAATTTCGCCTCGCCCTCCTTCATGGAGATCGAGTTCACCACCGGCTTGCCCTGCACGCATTTCAGGCCTTCCTCGATGATCTCCCATTTCGAGCTGTCGATCATAAAGGGCACTTTGGCGACCGCCGGCTCGGCCGCCATCAGGTTGAGGAAGCGCCGCATCGCCGCGACGCCGTCCAGCAGGCCCTCGTCCATATTGACGTCGATGATCTGCGCGCCGTTCTCCACCTGGCTGCGCGCCACTTCCAGCGCGTCTTCGTATTTGCCTTCGGTGATCAGCTTGCGGAACTGGGCCGCGCCGGTCACGTTGGTGCGTTCGCCGACGTACACGACCGGAATGTCGGGCGTCAACGTGAACGGCTCCAGCCCGGAAAGCCGAAGCTGTCTAGGCTTTTCCGGCACGATACGCGGCGCGACGTGCGCGACCGTCTCGACGATCGCCCGGATATGATCCGGCGTCGTGCCGCAGCATCCGCCCACCACATTCAGCAACCCGCTCTCCGCGAACTCACGGATCAGGCCGGCCATGTATTCCGGGCTGTCGTCATAGCCGCCGAACTCGTTCGGCAGACCGGCGTTCGGATGACAGGCGACCAGCGTTTCGGCGCACGACGAAAGCTCGCTCACATACTGGCGCAGTTCCCTGGCGCCCAGCGCGCAATTCAACCCGACGATCAGCGGCGCGGCATGACGGATCGAATTCCAGAACGCCTCGACGGTCTGCCCGGTCAGCGTGCGGCCCGACAGATCGGTGATCGTCCCCGACACCCAGATCGGATAGGTGCGCCCCAGCCTGTCGAAGACGTTTTCGCACGCGAACAGCGCCGCCTTGGCGTTCAGCGTATCGAACACCGTCTCGATCAGCAGGATATCCGCCCCGCCCTCGATCAACCCCAGCGCCGCCTCTTCATACGCCGTAACCAGCTCGTCGAACGTCACGGCGCGGAACGCGGCGTCGTTCACGTCCGGCGAGATCGACGCGGTGCGGTTGGTCGGCCCGATGGAGCCGGCCACGAAACGCGGCTTTTCCGGCGTCGAATATTTGTCCGCCAGGTCGCGCGCGATCCGCGCCCCTTCGCGGTTCAGTTCCGTGACAAGGCTCTCCATGCCGTAATCGGCCATGGCGATGGTCGTCGCGCTGAACGTGTTGGTCGAGACGATGTCCGCCCCGGCTTTCAGATAGGCTTCCGTGATGCCGCCGATCACATCCGGCCGCGTCAGGATCAGAAGGTCGTTGTTGCCTTTGACGTCATGCGCCCAGTCCTTGAACCGCTCCCCACGATAATCGGCGTCGGTCAGGCCGAACGTCTGGATCATCGAGCCCCAGGCGCCATCCAGCGTCAGGATGCGCGTCTTGCTCTCTGCAAGAATATAGGCGCGGGCATCGATCCGGGCGATCATCAGGCTGCCGCCTCCAACGACGCTGCGCCCGGCTTGATGCCCAGGATGCGGCAGATCGCATAGGTTAGGTCCGCCTGGTTCAGCGTATAGAAATGGAAATTCTCGAAACCGATCGCCTGCAGCCGCTCTACCTGCTCGGCCGCCACCGTCGCGGCGATCAGCTTGCGGGTCTCAAGGTCATCGTCCAGTCCCTCGAACCGTTCGCGCAGCCAGCCCGGCACGCTCGCGCCGCAGCGTCCGGCCATACGCTGGATGCCCTTGAAATTCGTCGTCGGCATGATCCCCGGCACCACCGGAACCTTCACGCCCAGCCGCCGCGCCCGTTCAAGGAAGCGGATATGCGCGTCGGTATCGAACGCGAACTGGGTGATCGCCCGCGTCGCGCCGGCGTCGATCTTGCGCTTCAGCAGATCGATGTCGGAATCCAGCGTCGGCGTATCGGGATGCTTTTCAGGATAGCAGGAAACGCTGACCTCGAAATCGCCGATGGCTCTGATGCCTTCGATCAGCTCAGGCGTCGATTGATATCCGCCGCCGGTCGGCCGATAGGCGCCCATGTCCGGCATGTCGCCGCGCAGCGCCACGATATGGCGCACGCCCGCATCCCAGTAGTCGCGGATGACCTCGTCGATCTCCGCCTTGGTCGCGCCCACGCAGGTCAGGTGCGCCGCCGGCTTCAACCGCGTCTCGTCCACGATCCGCTTCACCGTCGCGTGCGTGCGCTCGCGGGTCGATCCGCCCGCGCCATACGTCACCGACACGAAGCCGGGATTCAGCGGCTCCAGACGGCGGATCGCCTTCCACAGCGTCTGCTCCGCCTCGTCGGATTTGGGCGGAAAGAACTCGAACGAAACCTGCAGAGCCATTACGCGGCCTCCCCTGCCCGGCGCGGCGCGCGGGCGGCGTCTTTCGGCTTCTCCAGAAGCCACAATTTCACGGTCAGTTTCGCGCCGTCACCGGGCGGCAGATCGCGTGTCGCGGCCAGCCGCAGACCCGCAGCCTCGGCCCACTGCTTCACCTCGCGATCGGAAAAGCCGAGCCGGCGATGAGCGTGTTGCTCACGCAGATGCTCCAGCCCGTGCGGCGCGAAATCCACGATCAGCACCCGGCCCTCGCCATTCAGAAGACGTGCGGCTTCGGCCACCACGTCCTGAGGATGCTCGAAGAAGTGCAACACATGATGCAGCACCGCGACGTCGGCCTGCGGCACCAGCCCCAGCGCGCCGGGATCGAGCCTCAGAATATTGCCGTAGCGCACCTGAGCGTTCTTCAACCCGGCCCGCTCCAGATTGGCGCGTGCGATGCCCAGCATCTCGTGGCTCATGTCGATGCCGATGCTGCGCTCCACGCGCGAACCCATCAGCTCAAGAATGCGGCCGGTACCGGTCCCCAGATCGATCAGCGTGCCGATGGGCTTGCCGCCCAGCAACGCCACCATCGCCGCTTCCACATCCGCCTCGGGAAGATGGAGCGCGCGGATTTCATCCCAGTGCTGCGCGTTTTCGGCGAAATACAGCGCCGCTTCGTCGGCCCGGGCCTTGCGGATCGTCTCCAGACGCGCGGCATCCTTGGCCAGAACCGGATCGTCCGCCGCCATCAGCGCCGTCACCGCCCGCGCCAGCCCGGCCGCCTCGCCATCCTCGGCCAGGCGATAGAACACCCACGTCCCTTCCGGGAACCGCTTCAGCAGCCCGGCCTCGACCATCAGCTTCAGGTGACGGCTGACGCGCGGCTGGCTCTGCTGCAGAACCTGGGTGATCTCGGTGACGGTCAGTTCGGCGCGCGCCAGCAGGCTGAGCAGACGCAGGCGCGTCGGCTCAGCCACAGCTTTCAGTCCATCGAGAAGAGCGTCCATCGGCGAATCCCGTACCGCCGATAATATAAGGATATGTTTATATCCAAATACAAGCCCTAATCGACGAGATGCGCGACCACAATCTCAACTCAGGGTTTCAGTTCAGGCCCGCTGAACTCGGCCTCGATGATGATCTGCACTTCGTCGCTGACCCCCATCGTCGTGCCCGGCGGCGGCACGCCATAATCGATCCCGAAGTCCGAACGCTTCAGCGTGCCGGTGGCCGAGAACCCGGCGCGGGCGTTCGGGTCCATGCCGGGAATACCGGCCCAACCGCCGTTGAACGTCACGTCCAGCATCACCGGTTTCGTCACGCCGTGCATCGTGAAGTCGCCGGTGATCTTGCCGGTCTTCTCGCCCGTCACCTCGATCGACGTCGAAACGAAGCTCATGTCAGGATATTTCGCGGTGTCCAGAAACTGTGCGCCTTTCAGCTCATCCAGAAATCCCGGAGGCGGATTGGGCACGCTCAGCGAATTGGGATCGATGTGCGCCGTCAGCTTCGCCGCCGCCGCGTTCGCCGGATCGAAGCTCATCGTGGCGTCGAACGACGTGAACTGGCCGTGATAGTTCGAAAATCCCAGATGGCTGACCACGAAGGTCAACGTCGCATGGCTCTTGTCCAGCTTGTAGTCGCCCGCCGGCACCACCGGCGAAGGTGCGGCCATATCCTGCGCAAGGGCCGGCGCCATCAGCGCGAGGGCCACAACCGAGGCTGAAAGCAGTCTTTTCATATCGCTCTCCCTTACGCGGCCTCGGCCGCCTTCTTCATATCGTTCAGGCCCTGCTCGAAGACCGGCCCCATCATACGTTCTGTGCCGAAGACGGTATCCATCACCTTGAACAGAAACCGTTGCGGACCATACATCGACCAGCTCACCTCGGTGCCTTCGCCGCTCGGCGTCAGCGTGTATTCGGCGAAATTGTTCGCCGGGAACGGCTTGATGAAATCGAGCTTGATCTTCACCCGCTCGCCCGGCGCTTCCACGATTTCCATACGCCCGGCGCCCGTTTTCCTGCCCGACCATTCATAGACCGCGCCCACGCCCTCCAGCGCCCCGGAATAGGTCCGCTGCAGCGTCCCCTCCGGGTCCATCTTCTCGAACGGAGACCAGCGCAGCCATTCGTGGAAATTCTCGATCAGCGGGCGGATCTTCTCCGGCGGCGCATGGATGCGGATGCTGCGCGTCAGGGTAAAGACATTCGGCTTCATCGCCGCGCGGATCAACACCAGCGCGATGATCGCGCCGATAATCCCAAGAACCCAATACAGGATCGCCATTGCCGGCCCCCTCAGAGCGTGCGCACCAGATCGTTCAGCTGATCGGCGCATTGCCCCCAGCCGGGATGAAACCCCATCTCCTCATGCTGCCGGGCCGTCGCCGCCGACCAGTGCTGCACCTGCGCTGTGTATTTCGTCCTGCCGCCCGGCGCGTCCTCGAAGGTGATGGTCGCGACCATGAACGGCGCACCGCTTCGGGGCCGCCAGCCCACGCCGTCGAAAGCATCGGTGAACACCAGCTTCCGGTTCGGCACGACCTCCAGATAGAGGCCGGTATTCGGCATATCCTGACCGTCGGGACTGCGCATCGTGATCGTATTCACCCCGCCCGCGCGGACATCCATCTCGGCGAACGGCGTCGTGTAGGGCTTGGGTGCGAACCACTGTTTCAGAAGCTCCGGCGTCGTCCAGGCCTTGAACGCCTTGTCGGGCGTCGCGTCCAGAATGCGCTCCAGCGTCAGCGTGCGCGCTTCGATAGGTTCAGGTGCGTCCTGAATCTCGTTCATCCCGGCTCTCCTTCTGTCGACTGGGTCGGCATCGCGGCATTCGGATCCATCCAGTGGATGCCCCAGCCATGGCCATCGAGATCGTAGAAGCCGCCCATATACATCGCGCCCATATCTTCGCGCTCATGGGCCTCCGTCGCGCCGGCCTTCACGGCGGCGTCGAGATGCGCATCCACTTCGGCCCGGCTGCCCAGCGTCAGCGCAAGCAGCCCTGCGCTGGTGTTGTGCGTATCCGCGATCGGCTTGGCGCTCAGCTGTGCATATCGCTCGTGCGGCAGCAGCATCACCGATGCGCTGTCCGTGATGATGAGACAGGCCGCCTGCTCGCCCGTGAACTGCGGATCGAAGCGATGGCCAAGGGCCGTGAAGAACGCCCGCGACCGGGCCAGATCCTTCACCGGAAGACTCAGAAAAAATCGGCGCGCCATGAAAGCCTCCTTGTCTTTGATCGGCTCGGTTCCAAGGACGTCCATCGGCGCCGGCAACCGACAGCCTTCCGGCGAAAATTCTCAAACCGCCTTCGCGGGCACGCTGAGAGCGTCCAGCTGTTCACGGATATGCGCCGCCTCTGCCGCCGATCCTGCCAGCCCGATGGCCCGGCCATAGGCCTCGCGCGCTTCGGCGGTGCGCTCCAGCGCCGCCAGAAGCGCGCCGCGCAACCCGTGGAAATAGAAATAACCCGCCAGCGGTCCTTCCAACGGCTCGATCAGCGACAGCGCCGCCCCGGCGCCGCTCACCTTCCACACCGCGACGGCCCGGTTCAGCGTCACCACCGGCGAAGGTTGCAGCCGCTCAAGCCCCCGATAGAGCAACTCAATCTCCGCCCAATCCGTCTCGTCTGCCCGCCCGGCTCGCGCATGCAGCGCCGCGATCGCCGCCTGAATCTGATACGGCCCAGGCCGCCTGTGCCGCATCGATTTATCGATCAGCGCCAGCCCTTCGGCGATCAG
The DNA here is from genome assembly GCA_027492655.1 of Alphaproteobacteria bacterium. Taxonomy (GTDB): domain Bacteria; phylum Pseudomonadota; class Alphaproteobacteria; order Micropepsales; family Micropepsaceae; genus JADZAI01. Next base: position 13,283 of record JAPUEF010000058.1, read on the forward strand.
CGCGCCGTTCCATTTCGCGCGGTCCTGCTTTTCCAGCGGCACCGCAGCGCCCCCGGCATCGAACCGCGCGTTCAGCCGCGCGTGCTGAAGCAGAAGCAAGGCGGTCAGCCCCATGATCTCCGGTTCGGCGGGAAACAGGCGCAGCAGCAGCCGCGCCAGCCGGATCGCCTCCAGGCTGAACGGCGCGCGTCGATCGGCATCGCCGGCCCCGGCGCTGTAGCCCTCGTTGAACATCAGATAAAGCGCCGCCGCGACCGCACCCACCCGCTCCGCGCGCTCCACCGCGCCCGGCGTCTCATAAGCGATCTCGGCTTTGGCGATGCGCTGCTTGGCCCGCGTGATGCGCTGCTCCATCGCGCTGTCGCTGACCAGGAACGCTTTGGCGATCTGCGGCACGCTCAGCCCGCACACGATCCGCAGCGCCAGCGCGATCTGCTGCGTGGCCGGCAGCTCCGGGTGACAGCAGATGAACAGCAGCCGCAGGATGTCGTCGCGATACTGGCTGCCGTCCAGACGCTCCGCGGCTTCCGCCTCGGCATCGCCAAGATCCGACACCGCGCGTTCGTCGTTCAGTTCGGTCGTACGGGCCGATTTGCGCAGCTGGTCGATCCCGGCGTTACGGCCGACCATGATCAGCCAGGCCGCCGGGTCGCGCGGCGGCCCGGCCTGCGGCCACGTCTTCAGCGCCCGCAGCGCCGCATTCTGGAACGCTTCTTCGGCCGTATCGAGATCGCGAAAATAGCGCAGCAACGCCCCCACCGCCTGGGGCCGCGCTGTAACCAGCGTCCGGTCGATCCAGCCGAGTTCGCTCACCCCGGCGCTCCGCGTCCGTTGAAGAATTTCAAGGCGCGGATTTCATAAGAGCCGCGTCCCGGATTGGCGATCGCCAGATCCTTCGCGACTTGCACCGCGGCCTCCAGCGTTTCGCACTCGACCACGTAGAAACCCAGAAGCTGCTCCTTGGTTTCCGCGAACGGACCATCCAGCACGATCGGCTCGGCGCTTTTGCGCAGCGTCACGGCGGCGGTCGTCGGCACCAGCCGCGCCACCGGCCCCAGCCGCTTCTGCCGGTCCAGCTTCTCCTGCACCGCGCCCAGCCGCTCCATGACCGCCGCGTCTTCGGCGTCCGACCACGCGGACACTTCGTTTTCGTCGTCGTAGCAAAGAATGGCGTACAGCATGGGCAGGTGTCTCCGGCTGAAAGACGTTGGCCTCACCCTAACCCCGACACCGCTGCAGAAAAATTGTCCGCGCGGACACCGGCCTGGTTCCCCGCCGACCACCTTGACGATCCGCTCCGCTTGGCCGACGCTGACAAACTGTCAGGAAACGCCATAACAGGAGAGGCCGCCATGAGCGCCGCCCCCGACGATCTCGGTTTCGACCCCGCCGCCCTCAAGGCCAGGTACCGGGCCGAGCGCGACAAGCGCATCCGCGTCGAGGGTAACGCGCAATATGTCGAGATGGCCGGGCAGTTCGCCCACTATCTCGAAGACCCCTATGTCGCGCCGGGCTTCACCCGCGCACCGCTGACCGATGAGGTCGAGGTCGCCGTGATCGGCGGTGGTTTCGGCGGCCTGCTCGCCGGTGCGCGCTTGCGCGAGGCCGGCCTCGCCTCTGTCCGCGTCATCGAAAAGGGCGGCGATTTCGGCGGCACGTGGTACTGGAACCGCTATCCCGGCGCGGCCTGCGATGTGGAATCCTATATCTATCTGCCGCTGCTGGAAGAAACCGGCTTCATGCCGGCCCAGAAATACACCCCGGCCCGCGAGATCCTCGCCCATTGCCGCCGCATCGGCGAGCGCTTCGATCTCTATCGCGACGCCGTATTCCAGACCGAAGTGACCGCCCTCGACTGGGACGAGGCCTCGGCCCGCTGGATCATCCGCACCAATCGCGGCGACGCGATGAAGGCCCGCTTCGTCGTCATGGCGAACGGCCCGCTGCACCGGCCCAAGCTGCCCGGCATTCCCGGCGTCGAAGGATTCAAGGGCCATTCCTTCCACACCAGCCGCTGGGACTATGCCTATACCGGCGGCACAGCGGATGGCAGCCTCACCGGCCTCGCCGACAAGCGCGTCGGCATCATCGGCACCGGCGCCACGGCCGTTCAGTGCATCCCGCATCTCGCGGCGGCGGCGAAGCACCTTTACGTCTTCCAGCGCACGCCATCCTCAATCGACGTCCGCAACAATCGCGCGACCGACCCGGAATGGGCCGCCGCGCTGACGCCAGGCTGGCAGAAGCGCCGCATGGAGAATTTCAACACGCTGGTCAGCGGCGGCTACGAGAAGGAAGATCTCGTCAATGACGGCTGGACCGACATCATCCGCAACATCCTGCTTCTGCACCGGACCAGCGGCGCATCCGCCGATCTCGGCGACCTCGTCCAGCTCGCCGACTTCAAGAAGATGGAGCAGATCCGCGCGCGCGTGGATGCCGTCATCGGCGACGCCGCGACCGCCGAGGCGCTGAAGCCCTGGTACAATCAGTTCTGCAAACGCCCTTGCTTTCACGACGACTATCTGCCCGCGTTCAACCGGCCGAACGTCACGCTGGTCGATACCGGCGGGCACGGCGTCGAGCGCATCACCGAAAACGCCGTGGTCTGCAACGGCCATGCCTACGAGATCGACTGCCTCATCTACGCGACGGGGTTTGAGGTCGGCACCTCCTATGTCCGCCGTTCGGGCTACGAACTCACCGGCCGCGACGGCGTCACGCTGACGCAGAAATGGCAGGATGGGCTCTCCACCCTGCACGGCCTCACGACGCGCGGCTTCCCGAACGTCTTCATCGTGCAGAACGCTCAGGCCGGATTCGCCGTGAACTTCCCGCACATGATCGACGAGCAGGTCCGCCACATCGCCTACATCATCGCCGAAAGCCGCGCCCGTCAGGCCCGCACCGTCGAGCCCAGCGAAACCGGCGAGGCGGACTGGGTGCAGACCATCATGGACGTCGCCGTCTTCCGACAGAAATTCCAGGAAGAATGCACCCCCGGCTACTACAACAACGAGGGCTTGCCGAACCCGCTCGCCATCCGCAACGCGCCCTACGGCAAAGGCCCCATCGCCTATGTGAAAGTGCTGGAAGACTGGCGCGCGGCCGGCGATCTGGCGGGCCTAGAACTGAAAGCCTGACCTATTCGGCGGCCTTGATGCGGCTCGACAGCAGCTCGCCTTTGGCGCGCAGCAGCGGATAGGCCGCCGCCTCCACCAGATGCGCATTGACCTGTTTCAGGTCACGCAGCGCGTCGAGATGCATCGAGCTGGTCTCGATGGTCTCGCGCTCGCGCGACCGCAGCCGCTCGAAATGCGCCGCCTGCGCCTCTTCCTCCGCCGCCCGGAATGTCGCCTTTTCCGAAGCCAGCACCCGCGCCGCCTCGACATCGCCGGAAAGAAACACCGACACGGCGCTGCGCACATTGATCAGCAGCCGATCCACCAGACGCGCCAGCTCCGCCTCGCCCTCGGGCGAGAACATCAGCCCTCGCTTCACGCGCCGCGTCATCACGCCGAGCAGGTTGCGATCCACCAGATCGCCCGCCTGCTCCATATTGATCGAGAACGACACCACGCGCGTCAGCTGCGCCTCGCTATAGGCGTCAAGTTTTTTCGGATCGATCGAAAACAGATAGTCCTTGATCGCTGTGTTGAGCCGATCCAGCACATCGTCCAGCCGCTTCACCTCGTCCATCTGCGCCCGGTCGCTATGCGTCAGGGCGGCCTTCAGCCCTATCAGCATCGCCTCCAGCGTTTCCGCCAGCCGCAGCGCCTCGCGCGTCGCCGCGCCGATGGCCAGCGACGGCGTCTCAAGATCGGCGCGGTTCAGATAAAGCGGCGTGCCAGGATCGTCCTCCGACGCCTTCTGCGGCAGCACGCGCTTCAGCGCCGTCGCCATAGGCCCGGTCAGCGGCAGGAAGATCAGCGCCAGCGCCACATTGAAGAGCGTGTGGAAGTTTGCGACGGCGCGCGCCGGGTCGGCGTCCAGCGCCGTCATCGCCTGCACCGCATACGGGAACACCGAAAGCACCGCGAACACGCCCACCGCCCGTGTGAACAGATTGCCGACCGGTAACCGCTTCGCCGCCGGATTGCCCCGCGCCGCGCCCTCGAACAGCGGGTTCAGCGCGGTGCCCAGATTGGCCCCCAGCACGAACGCCAGACACGCCGCCACCGGGGCCGTCCCCTCGGCCGCCAGCGACATCGCCAGCAGAACTACCGCCACCGACGAATGCGCCGCCCACGCCAGCACCGCCGCCACAAAAGCCGCCAGCACCACGTTGTTCCCGAGATAGGCCAGAACCGGCCCAGCCGCCGGATCGGCCATGATCGGCCCCAGCAGCCCCACCATCTGGTGCAGCGCCAGCATCACCAGGCCGAGGCCGATCATCACCCGGCCGAAATCGCGCCGTCCCGCCGTAAAGCGCATGAACAGCACGACGCCGATCAGGATCAGGATCGGCCCGACCACGCTCACGTCGAACGACAGCACCTGCACGATCAGCGTCGTGCCGACATTTGCGCCCAACATCACCGACAGCGCCGAGGAAAGGCTCACCAGCCCCGCCGCCGCGAAGCCGGTCGTCATCAGCGCCGTCGCGGTGCTGCTCTGCAGAAGCGCGGTGACACCCAGCCCCGCGAGGAAGGCGCGCCACCAGCTCGCCAGCGTGCGCGCAAGAAAGCTGCGCAGCCGCGCCCCGAACGCCCGCATGACGCCCGACTGCACCATATGCACGCCCCAGAGCAGCAGCGCGGCCGCTCCGGCGAAATCCAGCAGGGTCAGGGCGAAGGCGATGACAGGCGCTCCTCAGGGCTCATCCGCGCCGTCACCGGCGCGGCCGGCCATTCAGCGCCTCGCGGCATCCGGATTCAAGCGTCGTATCGCCGCCGCCGGAGCATCAGCCCATCGGGTACATGATGTCCTTCGACACCGCGTCGATGCGCTTCAGCGTCTCCGCATCCAGCGTCACATCCGCGGCGGCCAGAATGTCGGCCACCTGATCGGGATGCGTGGCGCCGACGATGGTCGAGGCGACGAAATCGTGGCTCTTGCTCCATGCCGTCGCCAGCGTCACCAGCGACAGCCCCAGCCCGGCAGCGATCCCGGCATAGCGCGATGTCGCGGCCAGAGATTTCTCGTTGACGAAGCGCTTCGCCATCGCCGCCTGCCGGCCGCCCAGTCCGATATAGTTCGAAAAGCGTGCGCCCTGCGGCAGCGCCCCGTCCTGATATTTGCCCGACAGCACGCCGCCGGCCAGCGGCGAGTACGGGATCAGGCTCACCTTCTCCTGCCGGCACACCTGCGCCAGCTCGTCCTCGAAGCGGCGATTGTTCAGGCTGAAATTGTTCTGGATCGTCACATAGCGCGCATAGCCGCCGCGCTCCGACGCAGCGAGGCTCTTCATCAACCCCCAGCTCGTCTCGTTGCTGCAGCCGACGACCCGGATCTTGCCCTCGCGGATCAGATCGTCCAGCACCTCCATCGTCTCGTCATAGGCGGTGCCGTGATCGGGCCAATGCGTCTGGTAGAGATCGACATAGTCGGTCTGCAGCCGCTTCAGGCTGGCTTCCAGCGCCTGGATGATGTTGCGCCGGTCCAGCGCCGTCATACCGGAACGCTGCATCGCCTTCAGCCAGCCGTGGCTGGGGCCGGACACCTTAGTCGCCATGATGATGGCATCGCGCGGCTTGGTCTTCATCCAGCGCCCGACGATCTCTTCCGTCCGCCCGGCATATTCCAGCTTCGGCGGCACGGGATAGTTCTCCGCCGTGTCGAAGAAATTCACGCCCGCGTCGAACGACATGTCGAGAATGCGGTGAGCCGCCGCCTCGTCCGCCTGTGCGCCGAACGTCATCGTGCCCATGCAGATATCTGAAACTGCGATGGCGCTGCCGCCGAGCCGCCTGGACTTCATAAGGCTGATTCCCCGAGATTTTCGACCGGCTCTCTTACACCGGCGATACCGCACGAGGAATGGCGCAGACCCGCGCGCCCGGCTAAGACTCGCCCATGCGTCATGCCGCCCGCGCCTTCGCCGCCGTCCTGCCTGTCCTGCTCGCCGCCTGCGGGGCCAAAGCCGATCCCAACTGGCGCGAGATCGATCCCGAGCGGCTGATGGTCATCGAGACCACCAAAGGCCGCATCATCGTCGAACTGCGCCCCGATCTCGCACCCCTCGCCGTGGCGCGAATGACCGAACTGACCCGCGCGGGCGCCTATGACGGCCTGCAATTCCACCGTGTCATCGACGGCTTCGTTGCCCAGACCGGCAATCCCGGCAATACCGACGGCGGCAAGTCGCCGCTGCCCGATCTGCCGCCGGAATTCACCGCCAGGCTGCCGCAGGACAATTACCACGCCGTCGTAAACCGCACCGACGGCACCGCCGGCTTTCTCGGCTCCCTGCCGGTCGAAACCAGCTCGCCCGCCGAGGATGCGCGGCGCGGCGAAGGCACCACCCAGTTCTGGGGCGCCTATTGCCCCGGCGTCGTCGGCATGGGCCGCGACGATGCCTTCGACACCGCCAACAGCGAGTTCTTCTTCATGCGCGGGGCGGCCCGCCGCCTCGACCGGCTCTACACCGTCGTCGGTATGACGGTCGAAGGCATCGAACACATCTATGCGCTCAATGTCGGCGAACCGCCCGCCAGCCCCGATGTAATGACCCGCGTCCGCATCGCCGCCGACATCCCTGAAGACGAACGCCCCGTCGTCACCGCGATGCGCGCCGAAAGCATCGAGTTCCAGAAATTCGTCGGCGCGGCGCGCGGCGAAAAACGCGCCGATTTCAGCATCTGCGATCTTCGCGTCAGCACGAAAGTCGAGCGTTAGTCGGGTTTCCCCCGCGTTCCATTGACTCCCGGTATCCCGGCACTCAGCCTGCCTGGATTCGGCATTCAAAAGAACTCTAGGGAAACGCCATGCACGATCTCATCATCCGCAACGGCACAATCGTCGACGGCACCGGCGCGCCTGCCTTCAAGGGCGACGTCGCCATCGACAACGGCGTCATCTCGGCCGTGGGCCAGGTCTCGGGCGAGGGCCGCGAGGAAATCGACGCCGCCGGCCTCATCGTCACGCCCGGCTTCGTCGACATCCACACCCACTATGACGGCCAGGCCACCTGGGATGCCGAGATGGCGCCTTCATCTTGGCACGGTGTCACCACGGTCGTCATGGGTAATTGCGGCGTCGGCTTCGCGCCCGCGCACCCCGACAAGCACGACTGGCTGATCAACCTGATGGAAGGCGTCGAGGATATCCCCGGCTCGGCGCTGGCCGAAGGCATGAGCTGGGGCTGGGAAAGCTTCCCCGAGTATCTCGATGTCCTTGAGAAGATGCCGCGCACCGTCGATGTCGGCACCCACGTTCCCCACGGCGCCCTGCGCGCCTATGTGATGGGCGAACGCGGCGCGCGCAACGAGCCCGCGACGCCGGAAGACATCGCCACCATGGCCGGGATCGTGGAAGACAGCCTCAAGGCGGGGGCGCTCGGCTTCTCCACCAGCCGCACCGTGCTTCACCGCGCCAAGGACGGCGAGGTCGTGCCCGGCACCTACGCCACCCGCGACGAACTCGTCGGCATCGGCGCCGCCATCAGCCGCGCCGGACACGGCGTCTTTGAAACCGCCTCCGACCTCGCGACGGACGCGAAGGAATTCGAATGGATGGAAGCCGTCTCGCGCGAGGCCGGCATCAAGGTCAGCTTCGGCATGCTTCAGGCGGTAGGCGACGACTGGCGCCGCCACATGAGCCACGTCGAGGCCGCCAACGCGCGCGGCGCGCGCATCACCGCGCAGATCGCCCTGCGCGGCACGGGCCTGCTGCTCAACTGGCGCGGCACGGCGCATCCCTTCCTCGCCCGCGCCGCCTGGTACGAGATCGCTCACAAGCCGTGGGCCGAACAATGGGCGGCGCTCAACGATCCCGCCTTCAAAGCCCGCCTGCTGGCCGACCCCGCCATCGCGCCGGGCCTCTCCGTCAACGCGCTGTCGAAGAAGCTCTTTGAAGGCTGGGACACCCAGTACCCGATCGGCGACAACCCGGACTACGAGCCCGCGCCGGAGGATTCGATCGCCGCCCGCGCCGCGCGCGAAGGCCGCGACCCGGCCGAACTCGCCTACGAGATCATGATGGAGGACGAAGGACGCGGCTTCATCTATCTGCCGATCCTCAACTTCGCCGACGGCCATCTCGATCATGTCGGGGAACTGCTGAACCACCCCGCCACGGTCGTCAGCCTGTCGGACGGCGGCGCGCATTGCGGCACCATCTGCGACGCCGCCAGCACCACCTTCATGCTCACCCACTGGGTACGCGACCGCGCGCGCGGCGCACGCATTCCGCTGGAGCAGGCGATCCACCGCCAGACCGCGCATACCGCGGCGGCCTATGGCCTCGACGATCGCGGCGCGCTGAAGCCGGGCCTGATCGGCGACGTGAACCTGATCGACCTCGACCGCCTGAAGCTCGCCAAGCCCTATCTCGCCTTCGATCTGCCGGCCGGCGGCAAGCGCCTGCTGCAGAAGGCCGAGGGTTATGTCGCGACCATCAAGAGCGGCAAGGTCACGTTCCGCGAAGGCCAGGCCACCGGCGAGCGCCCCGGCGCTCTGATCCGCGGCCCGCAGACGGCGGCGGTGCGGCTCGCGGCGGAATAGAGATTCTACCCGTGGCCCCTACGTTGACATCGTAGGGGTCAACCGCCGCTGCTGATCGCCGGCAGGTCTAGCGCTTCCAGAATATCCTCGACCGCCGTGCCCTCGCGCACCTCGAACAGCACGCCCGGCTTCGATCCCAGCGCCACGCTCACGGCGCGCTTCGGGCACAGTTTGAAGCACGGGACTTCGACGATGCCGATTTCGGCGCGCCGTCCTTTGGCGTCGCCGTAAACCTCTTTCAGCATGCCGGGCAGCGTGCGCTTGCCCTTCCTGCCGAACCCGCCGCGCAGCTTCTTCGAGCATTTGCGGCAGACGAGCACGCTCTCCCGCCACTTGCTCCGATGCGCTTTGACGCCCGCGCTCACGCGCGCGTCAGCTTCTTGTACTTGATGCGGTGCGGCACCAGCGCGTCGTCGCCGAGGCGGCGTTTGCGGTCTGCCATGTAGTCCTCGAAATTGCCCTCGAACCACTCGACATGGCTATCGCCCTCGAACGAGAGGATATGGGTCACGATGCGGTCCAGGAACCAGCGGTCGTGGCTGATGATGACCGCGCAGCCGGCGTAATCCTCCAGCGCCTCTTCCAGCGCCCGCAGCGTATCGACATCCAGATCGTTGGTCGGCTCGTCGAGCAGCAGCACGTTGGCGCCGCTCTTCAGGATCTTCGCGAGGTGCACGCGGTTGCGTTCACCGCCCGAAAGCTGGCCGACCTTCTTCTGCTGGTCGCCGCCCTTGAAGTTGAACGACGAGCAATACCCGCGCGAATTGATCTCGCGCTTGCCCAGATACAGGATTTCGTTACCGCCCGAGATTTCCTCCCAGACCGTCTTCTTGTCGTCCAGCGCATCGCGGCTCTGATCGACATAGCCGAGCTGCACGCTCTCGCCGATGAACAGCGAGCCCGAATCCGGCTTCTCGATGCCGGTGATCATGCGGAACAGCGTCGTCTTACCCGCGCCGTTCGCGCCGATCACGCCCACGATGCCGCCCGGCGGCAGCTTGAAGTTGAGGTCGTCGAACAACAGCCGGTCGCCGAAGCCCTTGGTGAGGTCCGTCGCCTCCACCACGCGCCCGCCCAGACGCTCGGCCACCGGAATGATGATCTGCGCCGTCTGCGGCGCCTTGTCCTCGGCCTTGGCCACCAGCTCTTCATAGCGCGAATAGCGCGCCTTGCTCTTGGCCTGACGAGCCTTGGGGCTGGAGGCGATCCATTCCTGCTCGCGGGCCAGGGTCTTCTGACGCGCTTCGTCCTCGCGCCCCTCCTGCTCAAGGCGCTTCTGCTTCTGCGCCAGCCACTGGGTGTAATTGCCCTCGTAGGGAATGCCCTGGCCGCGATCCAGCTCCAGGATCCAGCCGGTGACGTTGTCCAGGAAGTAGCGGTCGTGGGTCACGATCAGGATCGCGCCCGGATAGGTGCGCAGATGACCTTCCAGCCACGCCACCGATTCCGCGTCGAGATGGTTGGTCGGCTCGTCCAGCAGCAGCAGATCCGGCTGATCCAGCAGCAACCGGCACAGCGCCACGCGGCGGCGCTCGCCGCCCGACAGCTTGGTCACATCGGCATCGTCCGGCGGACAGCGCAGCGCGTCCATCGCCTGATCGACCTGGCTGTCCAGATCCCACAGATTGAGCGCGTCGATCTGGTCCTGCAGCTTCGCCATCTCATCGGCGGTCTCGTCGGAATAATCCGCCGCGATCTCGTTATAGCGGTCGAGGATCGCCTTCTTCGCGGCCACGCCCTGCATCACGTTCTCACGCACGGAAAGGGCTGGGTCGAGCTGCGGCTCCTGTTCCAGATAACCGATGCGCGCGCCTTCGGCGGCCCACGCTTCGCCCGTGAAGTCCTTGTCGATCCCGGCCATGATCTTCAGCAGGGTCGATTTACCCGCGCCGTTCACGCCCAGCACGCCGATCTTCGCGCCGGGATAGAAGGACAGATAGATGTCCTTCAGCGTCTGCTTCCCGCCCGTATAGGACTTGGACAGCTTCTTCATCACATAGACGTATTGATACGACGCCACGGGCGGGTTCCTCGGCTCAGACGTGTCGGAATTGAGGGCGCTTTTAGCGAACCGAAGCCCGCCGGGCAACGCACGCCGAAACCATCGTCCCGGCCTGTCCGGGAATCGCCCACGCCTCGCTGGCGCAAACCGCTGCGGCTGCCCTATCCTCCCGCTCCAAAGGCGGACCGGGAACGAGACGCGCGCCATGGAACAACTGGTCGACCTGGTCCTCGATATCCGGCCAGAGGCGGTTTACGCGATACGGCTTCTCATCGCCGTGCTCGTGACGATCCACGTCCTGCTGACCAAGCGCGAGGTCGGCTCGTCGGTCGCCTGGATCGGCCTTGTCTGGCTGTCGCCTATCATCGGCGGCTTCATCTATTTCATTCTGGGCATCAACCGCGTCCGCCGCCGCGCCCAGACCCTGCTGAACGACGGCGCGCCGCACCCGCGCAAGCGCCATGCGGTCCACGACACGCTGGAAGGCACCCATCTGCGCCCGCTCCGCCGGGGTATAGGCGCCGTCACCGGCCGCCCGGTCGAAGCCGGCAATGCGGTGACGATCCTCTCGAACGGCGACGACGCCTATCCGGCGATGATCGCCGCCATCGAAAACGCCCGTCTCAGCGTCGCGCTCTCCAGCTACATCATGCGCGCCGATGAAAGCGGCCGGCGGTTCATCGCCGCATTGTCGGCGGCGCAGGATCGCGGCGTCGAGGTCCGCGTCGTCGTCGATGGGATCGGCAGCGGCTGGGTGCTCTCCCCGATCTTCAAGGCGCTCGGAAAGGCCCGCCTCCGCGCCGGCCGCTTCATGCACTCGTTCCTGCCCTGGCGCATGTCGTTCCTCAATCTGCGTACGCACCGCAAACTGCTGATCGTCGATGGGACGACGGCGTTTGTCGGCGGCATCAATATCGGCGACGAGAACGTGCTGGCCGGCGCTCCGCCCCATCCCGTTCAGGACACGCATTTTGAAATCCGCGGGCCGGTCGTCCCCCAGCTCACCGAGGTCTTCGCCGCCGACTGGTCCTTCCTGACAGACGAGGAGCTGACGGGGCCGCTCTGGTTCCCGCCGCAAAGCGTCCACGGCGAAGCCTCCGCCCGCGTCATCAGCGCCGGGCCGGATCAGGACATCGACAAGATCGAATCGTCATTGCTGCAGGCCATCGCCTGCGCCCGCACCAGCATCCGCGTGATGACGCCGTACTTCCTGCCTGATCATCAGATTCTCACCGCGCTCTCGGCCCGTGCCGGAACCGAACGCGCCGAATCGGCA
>JAPUEF010000059.1 GCA_027492655.1 Alphaproteobacteria bacterium
GGATGCCCTGGAAGAACAGGTTGGTCTCGAGGAAGATCTGGCCGTCGGTGATCGAAATCACGTTGGTCGGAATGTAGGCCGACACGTCGCCGGCCTGCGTCTCGATGACGGGGAGCGCGGTCAGCGAGCCCTTGCCGGCATCGTCGCCCATCTTGGCGGCGCGTTCGAGAAGGCGCGAGTGCAGGTAGAACACGTCGCCCGGATAGGCTTCGCGGCCCGGCGGACGGCGCAGCAGCAGCGACATCTGGCGATAAGCGACGGCCTGCTTGGAAAGATCGTCATAGATGATCACGGCGTGCATGCCGTTATCGCGGAAATATTCGCCCATCGTGCAGCCCGAGAAGGGCGCGAGATACTGCAGCGGGGCCGGGTCCGAGGCGGTCGCGGCGACGACGGTCGAGTATTCGAGGGCGCCGAAGTCTTCCAGCGTCTTCACGAGCTGGGCGACGGTCGAGCGCTTCTGGCCGATCACGACATAGACGCAGTAGAGCTTCTTCGATTCATCGCCCGAGGCGTTGGTCGCCTTCTGGTTGAGGATCGTGTCGAGCGCGATGGCGGTCTTGCCGGTCTGGCGGTCGCCGATGATCAGCTCGCGCTGGCCGCGGCCGATCGGGATCAGCGAATCGACGGCCTTGAGGCCGGTCTGCATCGGCTCATGCACCGACTTGCGCGGAATGATGCCGGGGGCCTTCACGTCGACGCGGCGGCGTTCGCCCGAAACGATCGGGCCCTTGCCGTCGATCGGGTTGCCCAGCGGATCGACCACGCGGCCGAGCAGGCCCTTGCCGACCGGAACGTCCACGATCGAGCCGGTGCGCTTGACGGTGTCGCCTTCCTTGATGTCGCGGTCGGAGCCGAAGATCACGACGCCGACATTGTCGGTTTCAAGGTTGAGGGCCATGCCCTTGATGCCGCCCGGGAACTCGACCATCTCGCCCGCCTGGACGCTGTCGAGGCCGTGGATGCGGGCGATGCCGTCGCCGACCGACAGAACCTGGCCGACCTCGGTGACTTCAGCTTCCGAGCCGAAATCCTTGATCTGCTTCTTGAGGATGGCGGAGATTTCCGCGGCGTCGATCTTCATGGGGCTCAGGCCTCGGTCAGTACGGTCTTGAGGGCGTTAAGTTTCGTCTTGAGAGACGAGTCGATCATCTTGGAGCCGACCTTCACGACGAGGCCGGCGAGCAGCGACGGATCGACCGTCACGTTCAGCAGCGGCTCCTTGCCGTAGGCGGCCTTCAGCGTCGCCTTCAGATCGGCGAGCTGCGTATCGGACAGCGGATGGGCGGTCTTCACCTCGGCGCTGATCTCGCCGCGATGGCGGGCCAGCAGTTGCGAGAAGGCCTTGCCGATCTGCGGCAGCAGGAAGAGGCGGCGGTTCTGGGCGGTGACGCCCACGAAATTGCGGATCAGCGAACCCGCGCCGGCCTTCTGCAGGATTTCGGCCATCGCGGCCGATTTCTGCTCGCGGCCGATCACCGGCGAATTCACGAGGCGGGCAAGATCCTTGTTCTCGCCGATCAGCGCGACCAGGCCGGCGAGATCGCTCGCCACCGTGTCGAGGCTGCTCTCATCTTTGGCCAGCTCGAACAGCGCCTGGGCATAGCGCTCGGCGGCGAGGCTGGAAGAGGCGGAGGCGGCCAAGCTGAACTCCTTCGGGGCGCAGTCAGATGCGCGGTTTCAAGGCGGCGCCAATCCAAAACGGGCGCCGGAAGCGACGAATGGACGAGTGTGGAATTCTTCACGTCCGCGCGCGTTCAGGGAGGCACGATGTCGCACCCGCCCCCGCAGCGCGCGCGTGCCTCTAGCATGCGAGTTTCGCGGGCGCAATAACCCGTCAAGTCGTTGTAACAGCTTGGGAAAATGCCAACGAATGGAGCTGGTGCGGCTTCTGCCCGCCGCGCGTGCGATTCCATCGGTGCGGCTGACCGTAACGTAAACGGCGATCCTGCGCGCGGCCCGGCGATCCTCCAAACAGGCGGTTGCGGCCCCGCGCCGAGCGGCGATCATGGCCGAAAGCCCGCCGGAAGATCGATTATGCCGAAATCAGCCCTCGTGACCGTCCTCTGCGGATCGCTCGCAAGCGGCCTCGCCGCCGCCGAACAGACAGCCTGCCAGGCGGGCAAGGACCGGGTGCTGTCCTATGTCGGCGGGGTCGCCGGCTTTCGGCCGAACGAGAACTTCATCCGCGAATGGCGGCGCGAGGCCCCGGCGACCCTCGTGGGCGCGCCGCAATTCATCGAAACGCTGAGTTTCAACGGCGACGATGCGGCGCTGACCTATGACTATGAGATCGACGCGCGCCGCGAAGCGCCGGGCGCGGCCCCGGACGACGCGGTGCACAATCTGAACGGTCGCGGGAAGATCGGCGCAGCCGCCTATATCCAAAGCTACTGGGATCGCGACGACAAGACGCTGATGGCCCATATCCGCTGCAACGATACGCGGCGGCCCGAGGGCGATTGCCGCATCGGTTTCGAGGATGCCCGCCGGCTCGGAACGATCGCGGCGGACGGCCCGGTCATCGTGCTGTTCATCGAAGGCGATGCGCCATCCGACATCTGCATCCAGTCGCTCGGGGCACCGGGGCCATGGCGGCTGGTGCTCGATGGCGCGGCGTCGGAAGCCATCGTAACGCCGTGCGCCGGTCGCGCACAGGCCGAAGCCTTCGTCAGCGCCGGCGCGGCTCAGGCCGTGATGCCCAGCACCTTCGCGCACAACAAGGGCGAGCCCGTCGCGAACACCCTGCGCGGCGACGACATCGCGGCGGCGCTGGCGTTCACCGCCTATGTGCGCAAGCTGAACTACGCGCGGACGCCCGCGCAGACGGCATGGTTGGACGATCTGGTCGCCGGCTCCAAGGCGGCGTTCGCGAAAGCAGGCGACGCGCTCAATCCCTGCACGCCGCAGGAGCCGCCCACCTGAGCGCGGGAAGGCGCTGTGGCGTCTAGCCCTCGGCGCTCTCGTCGGAGGATGACGACTGGGCGTCTTCCATCGGCTCGCCGCTGCGGGGCGCAGCATCGGGCACGGCGGCATAGACGAACGCCACGAAAGCCAGCGCAGCGGCGATCAGAATGTCCATGTCGGCCTCCCGTCCTGATGATGTCCCACAGAAGCAGCGCCTGCCTGACCGACGGCTGAACCGCACATGGCGACGACGCCCGCCATCCTCAAGACCCGCAACGGTTAAGCCGGGCTTAAGCGACGTTTCC
>JAPUEF010000060.1:0-9025 GCA_027492655.1 Alphaproteobacteria bacterium
AGCTTCATGCGGAAGACGTTGGGCTTCTGCCGCTCCATATCGACCGCGCCCATATAGACGACGCAAGGCAGGCCGAAGCGGGCGGCGATGGTGGCGGTGGCGACGCCGTGCTGGCCCGCGCCGGTTTCGGCGATGATGCGCGTCTTGCCCATGCGCTTGGCCAGCAGAACCTGGCCGAGGCAATTGTTGATCTTGTGCGCGCCGGTGTGATTGAGCTCGTCGCGCTTGAAGTAGATCTTGGCGCCGCCAAGATGCCGGGTCAGCCGCTCGGCGTGGTACAGCGGGCTGGGCCGGCCGACATAGTATTCGAGAAAATACTTCATCTCGTCGATGAAGCTCTGGTCCTTTTTCGCCCTCTCGTAGGCGGTCTCCAGATCGAGGATCAGCGGCATCAGCGTTTCGGCGACATAGCGTCCGCCGTAAGCGCCGAAATGGCCGGCGGCGTCCGGGCCCTGCCGGAAGGAATTGGGGGCGTTCATGCTGCGGTGTCCGTGACGGGTAATTTATAGGCGGCGCGGGCGGCGGCGACGAAAGCGGCGATGCGCCCGGGGCTTTTCACGCCCGGCGCATCCTCGACGCCCGACGAGACATCCACGCCCTTGGCGCCGGTTTCGCGAATGGCGGCGGCGACCGTCGCGTCGTTCAGACCGCCTGAGAGAATCCATGAGAGGCCCGGCGGAACGCTTTTCAGCAGCGACCAGTCGAAGACCACGCCGTTGCCGCCGGGACGATCCGCGCCTTTCGGCGCCCGGGCGTCGAACATCACGAGATCGGCGACGCCATAGGCTTTCGCCGCCGCGACGTCCGCCGCCGAGACGACGGAGAGAACCTTGATGACCGGACGTCCGGTCAGCATGCGGATCGCCGCGACACGTTCCGGCGTTTCATCGCCGTGCAGCTGCAGGAGATGCGGCGACAGCGCGCCGACGACATCCAGGATCGCATCGTCGCCCCGGTTCACCACCACCGCTACGCGCTTCATATCGCCGGTGCGGCGGGCCAGCGCACGCATCTCGTCCAGCGAGACATGGCGCGGGCTTTTCTCGAAATACATGAACCCGGCATGCGTCGCGCCCGCCGCGCGCGCCGCATCGATCGTGGCGGCGTCCGTGAGGCCGCAGATCTTGATGAAGGGCGTCACACCAGGCCCAGCGCCGCCGCGACCGCCTTGCAGGCTTCGCGCGGATCGGCGGCATGCGTCACCGGCCGTCCGAGAATGAGGATGTCGGCCCCGGCCGCCCGCGCCGCTTCCGGCGTCATAAACCGCTTCTGGTCGTTCAACGCCGCGCCCGCCGGGCGGCTGCCCGGCACGACAGTGAGAAAATCGGGGCCGCAGGCGGCGCGCACCGCTTCAAGATCGTGCGCTGAACACACCACGCCATCGAGGCCGGCGGCCTCGGCCAGCCGCGCCAGCCGCACGACCTGCGCTGCGGCGGCTTCGGCGAAGCCGACCGCCGCCATGTCGGCGTCGTCCAGCGAGGTCAGGATGGTGACGGCGATGATCTTCGCCTTGCCGCCTGCCGCTTCCTTCGCCGCCTTCATCATCGCCGCGCCGCCCGAGGCATGCACATTGATGATCGAGACGCCCAGACCGGCCAGCGCGCGCACCGCGCCCGCCACGGTGGTCGGGATGTCGTGCAGCTTCACGTCCAGAAAAATCGGCAGGCCCAGCGCCGCGATGGCGCGGATACCGTCCGGGCCGTTGGCCGAGACGAATTCCAGTCCGACTTTCAGGCCGCCGGCATAAGGCCGCACCGCCTCCGCCAGATCCTTCGCGGTCTTTACGTCCGGCGTATCGAGCGCCACATAGATGGGGTTGGGAGCGGCCGTCATGGGTGCGCTCTCTAGAGCAAAAACGGCCTGTCAGGAACCCAACTTGACCGAATACCGCGTCGCGGTCGCCTTCGACCGCCAGAGCCAGAAATATCGGGCGACCTCCACCGACGTGCCGGGGCTGGACGTTTCCGACATGAGCGTCGAGCGGCTGTTCACGAAAGCGATGCAGGCCGCGCCCGACCTCCTGAAGGCGGCGGGCAAGCCGTCCGGCGGCTTCAATCTGAAATTCGACAAGGCCGATTAGCCGGGTTGCGCCCGGACGAGACCTAACGTGGCGGCAAGCCGCGCAGGGTTTCCTCGGAGAGCAGGCGCTGAAGCCGCGCCGCCCGTGCCTGTTCGGCCTTCAGCGCCCGGCGCAAAGCGACCTGACGCCCGGTCATGTAGAGCGCCCCGACGATCAGCCCAGCCAGAACGCCGAGCAGCAGAACCGCGAAAAGCGGCACTTCGAACGAGGAGCCGGGGCCACCGGGCCGGGTGGCGTCAAGGCTGAACAGCACGGCATTGCGGTTGGCGACCGCGAACCAGGCGGCGATGCCCGCCAGAACGACAAAGGCGATGAGGCCGAGCGGCCGCATCAATCCTCGCCGCCGTCGTCGGCTCCCCCGTTCAGCTTTTCGCGCAGTTCCTTCCCGGTCTTGAAATAGGGCACGCGCTTTTCATCGACCGCGACGCTTTCCCCGGTGCGGGGGTTGCGGCCGGTGCGCGCCGGGCGGGCTTTCACGGAAAATGCCCCGAATCCGCGCAATTCTACGCGGTCGCCGTTGGAAAGCGCCTTCGCGATCTCGTCGAACACCGTCGAGACGATGCGCTCGGCGTCCTTGTGCATCAAATGCGGGTAGGCCTCGGCGATGCGGGCCACCAATTCCGACTTGATCATTCCCGGACACCCCCTGCCGGTCCTGAGACTCTCCGGCTTTTGAACGCCGGTGATGCGTGAAAGCAGCATGGCCCGGCCCCGTTCGTCAAGACGGCAACACAGGTAAGTCGTTTGAACCGCACGGCTTTTTCGCTCTTGCGAGCGGCCCGCCGGGGTGCGAAAGACGCCGCGCTCATCTCTTGCGGACCTGAACGCCATGCGCGCGTCCCCTCTTGCCGCCGCCCTGACCCTCGGACTCGCGGCCTGCGCGACGCCCACCGAATATGTGAACCCCTGCTATGGCGCGGGTCTGCTGATCCCGACCGACGCCTCGGGGGCGGAGATTGTCGCGGCGGCAGATGACTGCATCGCCAAGGGCGGCGAGCGCAAACAGGGGCTCGTGATCCGCTCGGCGGGCCATTTGCGGGCGGAAAACTACGCCGATGCCGTCGCCGATGCCGACGCCGCCATCGCGCTCGATCCGGCCTATCCCGACGCCTGGTATTATCGCGGCTACGCCCACGAGGAAGCCGGCCATCTGGACGAGGCGCGGCGCGATTTCGACCAAGCCATCGATCTGGGGTTGGACCCCGGCGCGGCCTTCCGGGCGCGCGGGCGGCTGAAATTCCTGAACGGCGATTTCGCCGGCGGGTTCGACGATTTCTCGGCCATCGTGAAAGCCAACCCGAACGATGCCGAGGCCTGGCGTCTGCGCGGCGCGGCGGCGGCGGTGCTGGAGCGGTTCGCCATCGCGGAGCAGGATTTCTCGACCGCCATCCGGCTGAACCCGGAGGACCAGAAGGCTTATAGCGGACGCGGCTATGTGCGCTATTTCACCTCGCGCTATGGCGAGGCGGCGGCCGATCTGAAGCGCGCGCTGGAGGGCAAGCCCGAGGGCCTGAAGGCCGCATTCCTGTATCTGGCGATGATGCGGGCGGGCGACCCGGAGGCCCGGGCGGAACTGTCCCGCCAGGCCGAGACCCTCAACCGCAACACCAATCCCGGCGTTTTCCCCGCCTTCTTCCTGGGCGCGGTGAGCGAGAGCGAGATGGTCGATACCGCCATCCGCACCGGCATCCACAAACCGCGCGAGAACGAGTCGGAAGGCTATTTCTACGCCGCCATGGGCCGGCTGTTCGCCGGCGACACCGCCGGCGCGAAAATGTGGTTCGAGAAGACGCTTGCCACCGGCGTCGTGCGCTTCGATGAAATCCGCGGCGCGCGCAAGGAACTGCGCGCCATGGGCATCGACGTGCCCTCGCCCGATCCGGCGGTCGCAGGCGGACGCGCGTTGCGGCTCTCGACCGGAGCGCCCTAACGTCATCCGCTGTTCGGACGATGGCGGCGCGGCGCATTCTCGGCCATCTTCAGGATGCGGGGGTAATGCGAGGTCTCATGCGTAACAGGTTCCTGATCGGCACGGCGGCGGCGGTTCTTTTCAGCGCAGTCGCGACGGCCCAGATCGTTCCCGGCGGCGGTGGTGGCGGCCCCGTGCCTGCCCCTCCACCCACGGGCGGCGGCATCAAGCCGGGCGTTCCGGTGGACGGCGGCAAGGTCGAAACCGATCTCGATAAGGAGTTCAAGGCGTTCCTGGTCGGCCGCTGGCGGGTGCCGCTGCAGGCCCCGTCAGGCTGGACCTCGATCTCGGATGTCACCTATTCGCCGGACGGCACGTTTTCCGGGGCGGTCGTCAACACCAGCCCCTACGGCACCGCGTCCACGCCGGTGCGCGGAACATGGAAGCTGATCGCCGTCGATCAGTCGAATTTCAACCTGACCTTGTCCTACAAGACACCGATCAACCCGGACGCATCGGATCTGCTGACGATGATCGACCAGAACACGCTCTACAGCGCCGCCCTGAAAGAGACCGTGACGCGGGTGCAGTGATGGGGCCGCGTCAGGCGTGCGGTTCCAGCGCGATGTCGCGCAGCGCATGCCAGATCCCGCTCTCGCGCGTCAGGCTGACGATGCCGTCGCCGCCGCGATTTTCCATGCGGGCGCGATAGGCGGCGTCCACGCCGTATTCGCCCGCGAAGACGACATCGTCGATCCAGTACGCGCGCCGCCCCGGCTCGCCGATGAACAGATGCACGTGCGCGGGCATCGTCATATCCGGGTAAGGCGCGGGCTTGATCGTGTCGAAGACATAGACGCCGTCAGCCCCCGTCTTCGCCCAGCCGCGCAGCAGGCCGTGGCGGCGCGACCACATCGTCTCGCTGCCGCCGCGCGAATAAAGCCCGGTCGCGTCGGTGTGATGGGCATAGACGACGACGCCTTCAGCCGGCGCGCCGCCGGGCAGCAGCGCCCGCCCGGTGAGCTTCATGCGCTCGCCCGGCTCCTTATCCGCGGCCAGCTTCACGACAGACCCAAGCCCCGCCGGATCGCGCTCGGCAACGGCCTCGCAACCTTCGCAGTCATACAGACCGGGACGGGCGGCGGCGAAGCCGCGCGGCGCTAAGGCGCAAGCGCCCAGCGCCAGAAGCATGGAACGGCGAGACAGCGTCATGCGAGACCCTGACAGATGAAACGCGCCACGGCCTGGGCGCGGGTCCGGGCGCCCAGCTTGCGCTTGGCGTTTTCGACATGGGTGTGAACCGTCGACTGGGAGATCGACAGGATCACCGAGATTTCCCAGTCCGATTTGCCCTGCGCGACGAAGCCGAGGCAATCGCGCTCGCGTTCGCTGAGCGAGACCGGCGCTTCGATGCCGCCGGCCAGCACGCGCAGCCGGTCATGCAGCGCCAGGCCGGCCAGCGAGATCGCCTGACGTTCCAGCGCGCTCATCTCGATGCGTTCGGCGGTGAAACTGATCCATCCCATCTGACCGCCGGGGCCGTGGCTCGGCACCGACATGCCGTCGGGCATCTCGAACTCGTCCAGCGCATCGAACCAGCGCTGGTCGCCGGCGCAGCGGTCGTCGATCTCGCTCCACACGAATCCGGTGGAGCGGCGGCGCAGATTGCGGAAAACCGGATTGCCGCGGCGCAGGTCGTGCCTGAAGTAGTAGTCGTACCAGCCGTCCGGCCCTTCCAGCGCGAAATGCCGGACGGTGTCGCCGACCCTGTCGGCCAGAACCATGGATTTCGCGCCGTAGCCGCGCAGCACGTCGTAAAGCGCCCGGCCGATCCCGGCCGGCGTCTCGACCTCGGCGCAGCGCATGATCAGCGCATGAGCATCGGACAGGACTGCGTTCATCTGAGCCTCTTAACCGCGAAATCTAGGCGAGGATGCGGCAAAGCGGCTGCGGCGTCTCGCCTCAGGGTTAACACGAGGCCGCGTCTGTGGCCTGTCGGCAGCGCCAAAATCAGACGAAACGGGCGTCAGCGCGGGGCGGCAAGAATTGAGGGCAGGATGAAGAGCCTCAGCATTTCGCGCTGTTTGGCTTCCTTCAGGTCGTCGCGGACCGTCAGGATCGCGTGGATATAGCGCAACCACTCGATGATCTGGTCGTCAGAGGCGCCCTCACGAATCTGTCCCTCCGCCCGTGCCCGCTTCAGGATAGGTATCCAGAGCGACCGCATGAGCCGGTGAACATCTTCCGTGCCGCGCGACAGGAAAACCTCGATTGAGTGGTCGGTCGCTTCCGTGACGATCTGGTTGAAAATCGGATCGAGACGGCCCACCCGAACCGAGACGATGGACCCCTCTACGATCGCTTGCTCGATGGTTTCGTAGCCGTCGAATGCGCCGCGCACCTGCTCCGCCAGCATCGCGACGCGCTGGCTTAGAACGAAACGGATGAGCGACGATCTGTCTTCGAAGACCCGGTAGATCGACTGCCGCGCGATCCCGGCTTCGTCCGCGATATCCGCCATCGTCGTGCGCTGCGCGCCGAATTTCTGAAAACACCGCTCGGCCGCAGCGGCGATGTTCTCGGGCGTCATGTCCCCTTTGCGTTTACGGGGGCGGGCGGTTCGCGTCATCGGTCGAAAGTCCTGTCCGGCGCTCGCTGAAGGCGGCCAATAACCCCGGCACGGCAGATAAACGCATCGCTCCCCTCGTCGCAAACCGTTGACCAAGGCTCGGTTGGAGCGCCCCGACCCAAGGCGCTTGATGACATAGAGACAAATATGGTCACTTTGTCTCCAAAAGCAATGCGCCCGCGAAAACAGGGCCAAGGGAGGACGGCGGCATGTACGATCTCGTCATCAAATCGGGCACCATCGTCGATGGCACCCGCTTTCCGCGCTACCGAGCCGATATCGCGATCCGGAACGGCGTCATCGAGAAGATCGGCGATATCGATGCCGCCCTGGGGCGGGAGACCATCGATGCGACAGGTCTGATCGTCGCGCCCGGCCATATCGACCCGCACACGCATTACGACGCCCAGATTCACTGGGATCCCTATTGCTCGAACTCGGGCGAAAACGGGGTCACGACGGTCGTGACGGGGAATTGCGGCTTCGGCTTTGCACCGTGCCGGCCGTCCGATCGCGAGCGCTACATGCTGATGATGGAGAATACCGAGCAGGTTCCGCTGCCACGGATGAAGATGGCGCTGCCCTGGACGTGGGAGACTTTCCCGGAATGGCTGGCGCATCTCAAATCGCTGCCCAAGGGCGTGAACCTGATGATGTACGTGCCGGTCAATCCGCTGACCGTTTACGTGATGGGCATCGACGCGGCGAAGACGCGCCGCCCGACGCAAGCCGAAATCGACAGGATGAAGCGCCTGATCGTCGAAGGGATGCAGGCGGGCGCGTGCGGCATTGCGCTGTCGTTTCTGGGAACGGCCAATACCCACACCGATTTCGACGGCTCGCCCATGCCGGCCGACATGATGCACCGCGACGACGTCATTGCGCTCGCATCGGCGCTGCGTGAGGTCGAGGCCGGCACAATCCAGCTTCTGTCGCAGTTCGCCGGTCAGGACGACAAGGAACTGGCGGTCGACATGCACACCGCGTCCGGCCGGCCTGTGATCCTGAACATCGTCCTGTCGCTTTACGGGCAGCCCCGGGCCTATGCCGATCA
The DNA here is from genome assembly GCA_027492655.1 of Alphaproteobacteria bacterium. Taxonomy (GTDB): domain Bacteria; phylum Pseudomonadota; class Alphaproteobacteria; order Micropepsales; family Micropepsaceae; genus JADZAI01. The sequence continues at coordinate 7,673 of JAPUEF010000060.1, forward strand.
GCTGGACTGGCTGGTCGAGCAGAATACGCTCGGCCACCGCGTCTATGGTCAGACCCTGGCCCAGCGGTCGTGGACCGAGTTCGACCTGACCGAGTTCAATCTGAACGACAACGTGCCGGAATGGCGCGAGATTTCGCAGCTCAAATCGCTGGACGACAAGATCGCCAAGCTGAAGGATTCAGCGTTCCGCGACCGGCTGCGCACGAATTACGATCCGAAGCTGATGGCGGGGAGCGGGCCGGTCGACCTGCAGACGCTCATCCATGCCGGTTCGGTCGCCCGGCTGGAGCCCTATATCGGGCGCACGGTGGGCGACATCGCGAAGGCATGGGACGCCGATCCGATCGACGTGTTCTTCGACATCTCGGTCGAGACCGGCGGCGCGGCGACCTTCCGGACGCCTGTCTTCGTCGGAGGCGATACGGATGAGGCGGCCGAGATCGTGGCTGCGCCTTACATCGTGGCAGGCATGTCCGATGGCGGGGCCCATACGCGGTTCTATATCGGCGGCCATTGGGCGACGGAGCTGCTCACCACGCTGGGCCGCGACAAGGGCGTCAGCCTTGAAGATCTCCATTATCGCTTCGCCTGGCAGACCGCACGCGTGATGGGCTTGAGCGAGCGCGGCGCTCTCCTGCCCGGCTATGCGGCGGACATCATCGTTTACGATTTCGACAAGCTCGACGTCAGCGCCGACCGATACACGGTCCGGTACGATCAGCCGGGCAATGACTGGCGGCGCTACATCGAGACCGCCGGTTATCGCTGGATCGTCGTCAACGGCCAGATCACCTTCGTGGACAAGCAATCGACAGGCGCATTGCCGGGGCGACTGCTTGGCAACGCTCCGAAGACAAGGGGCCAGGCGCTCGCCGCCGAGTAGAGGCGGCGAGTCCGGCCGCACCAACCAGAACATACGACATCTACATCGCCGGAAGCGCGAGACAACATCGCCGTCGGCATTTCCTGGGGAGGAAAGCACCATGAGGCTTCGCAGCCTTCTTTTCAGCAGCGTCGCTGTCATCGGCTATCTGTCGGCGCCGAATCACGCCGCCCGCGCGCAGGACGCGCCCGAGCCGGGCGGCGAAGAGGTCGTCGTCACGGCGCTCAAGCGCAGCTCGAAAGTCCAGCAGACGCCGGCCTCGATCAGCGCGGTCAGCGGCGACGCCATGGCGGCGCGCGGCCTGGAGACTCTGCGCGATCTCTCCAAGCTCGTGCCGAACCTCCATTTCGGCGAGCATCTCGGGACGACGCTGATCACGATCCGCGGCGTGGGCTCGACGGTCGAATCCGGCATCACCGAACCCACCGTCGCGACCTATGTCGACGGTGTCTATCTGCCGCGTTCGACGA
>JAPUEF010000060.1:9035-25061 GCA_027492655.1 Alphaproteobacteria bacterium
GACGCTGAGAGCGGTCGACCTGGCGCGCGTCGAGGTGCTGCGCGGGCCGCAGGGCACGCTATATGGACGCAACGCGACCGGCGGCGCCGTGAACTTCATCTCGAAAGACCCGACCGAAACCTTCGAGGCGGGCGGCACGCTATCGACCGGAAGCCGCGCCGCCTTCGGCGCAAGCGCCTATCTCAGCGGCGCCATCGCGCCGGGCGCCTATTTCCGCCTGAGCGGCGGCCATGAGCGGCAGGACGGCTATGTCGATGTCCTGAACACGGGCGATCGGATCAACGGCGTCGATGTGGGTTACGCACGCGGCGCGCTTCGGCTGGAGATGAGCGAGACGGTGCGGCTGGACCTCTCGGCCCGCTACGAGGAATCCCGGTCGGCGAACGCCTATCAGCAATTGCTCACGTCCTCGCCCCTGGCCGGGCCGGGCGGACAAACGCAAACTCCGAACGAGATCATCGCGGACTATCCGCATGCCCAGTCGGCCAGAACCTTCGTCGGCGCCGCGACGCTGACCTGGGATATCAACGACACGGCGACGCTGCGCTCGCTGACGAGCTATGTCGATCACAAGAGCGACGTGATCTCGCTGGATGCGGACGGCACGTCGACGCCGTTCTTCCATGTCGAGCATTTCCTCCGTCCGTCGGAATCGTTCGGGCAGGAGGTCACGGTCAGTTTCGATCTGGACAGGTTGGAGGTTCTGATCGGCGCCTTTTATTTCAGCGAAACGGCAGGCAACGCCCTGCCGCTGGTCATCGACGCCGCCGGCGCGCCGGCGCTGGGCGTTCCGGCGGGCACGCGCATCTATCAGTCGGTGGATACCAAGACGAAATCGATCGCCGGCTTCATCGACGTGACCTACGCGCTGAGCGATCGCCTGCGCCTGAATGCCGGCCTGCGGTTCAATCACGAGAAGCAGGACTTCGTGCAGACGCTCGATATCGGACTTTCGGGCGTGTCGTTTCCCGGCTTTCCGCTCGCCACGCCGCTGTCCGCCGATTCCGACGAATTCCTGCCCAAGCTCGGGATTCAGTACGACGTCTCCGACACGGCGCGCCTCTATGCCCAGTGGTCACGCGGCTACAAAGCGGGGGGCGTCAACCTGCCCGGCGGTGCTGCGGAGCTCTTTGGGCCGGCGCTTGGCCCCTACAAGCCTGAGAAAATCGATGCCTACGAGATCGGCTTCAAGAGCGAATGGCTCGGCAAGAAGCTGACGGCGAATATCTCAGCGTTCTATTACGACTACACCGATCTGCAGGTGAACATCACCATTCCGCCCAACACCACCCAGGTGAACAATGCGGACGCCACGATCTATGGTGCAGAGGCGGAACTCCGCTGGCAGGCGACCGACGCGCTGACGCTATCCGCCGCCGCGACGGTTCTGCGCGCGCGTTTCGACGGCTTCTCCGATTTCAATTCGGCGAGCGGCGCGGTCGAAAATCTGGACGGCTCGCCCGTGCCGAACGCGCCCGACTTCACGTTGAATCTGGGCGCGGAGTATCGCATCGATCTGGGCGGTGAGCTTTTCGGCAGCCTCACGCTGAGAGGCGACCTCGCCTATAGCGACGACGTCGTGCTCAGATATTTCAACCACCCGGCAGACATCCAGAAGGCCTACACGCTGGTCAACCTCTCGGCGACGTTGGCGGACAACGACGAAAGCACACGGCTTTCGCTGTTCGTGAACAATCTCGGCGACACAGCCTACAAGCAGACGACGCTGTTCTTCGGCGGCGCCTATTACGGCAATTACGGGCCGCCGCGGACCTGGGGCGTTCGGCTGTCCAAAGACTTCTGACAGCCAGCATCCCGACGAAAAAGCCGAACGGCGCGGGGCTTTCCCGCGCCGTTCGTGTTTTCCGGAGATGACGGCGAGGATGGGGCAATCCGCCAGCGGCGGCGCGCTACCAGGGAATGATAGGCGCGCCCGTCCTCAGGTGGCGAGATTGACCAGAACGACGCCGGTTTCCTCGACATAGGCGTTCCAGTCCGCGATGAGACCCGCAAGACGCTCGGGCTCCGCCGCCGACAGATCGACGATTTCGCCGGGATCGCGCGCGAGGTCGTAAAGCTGCCAGTGCCCCGGCCCGTCCGGCGGCGGCAGGAGCAACGCCTTCCAGTCGCCGCGCCGGATCGCGCAGCGTCCGAAAAGCTCCCAGCCCGTGGCGGTCGCCTCGGTATGAACCGCATCGGTCTCGCCCTGCAGATACGGCACGAGCGATCTGCCGCGCATGGCGACGATGTCGCGCCCGGCCCAACGCGCGCCGGGATGGGCGACGCCCGCCAGATCGAGAAGCGTCGGCATGACGTCCATCGCGGTCGCGAAGTCGCGGCCGATCCCACCCTGACGGGCGAAGCCGCCATAAGTCATGAAGGCGACGACGCGGATGCCGCCCTCGGTGGTATGGGTCTTGTAGAGCCGCGACGGCGCGGTCGCCGCCTGCGCCCAGCGCGGGCCGTACCAGACATACGAATTCGGCCGGCCGATATTCTCCAGCCGGTTGTCGTAATGCTGCGCGATGAATTCCATCAGATAGGGGCCGAAGACCGGCACGGCTTCGATGAGCGCGCCCTCCGCCCCGTTGTCGGACAGGAAGACGATGACGGTGTCGTCGAGATCGCCGCTGGCTTCCAAATGCGCAAGGAGACGCCCCATGTTCCAGTCGATGCGCTCGACCATCGCGGCATAGACTTCCATCGTGCGGGCGGAGATCGCACGCTCTTCGGCGTTCATCTCGGCCCATGGCTTCGATTTCGCGACCACCGGGTGCGGCACGATGTCGGGCGGGCAGAGGCCGAGATCGATCATGCGCTTCAGCCGCGCCGCGCGCAGCGCATCGGGGCCTTCGTCGTAACGGCCGCGATATTTTGCGATCACCTCGTCCGGGGCCTGAAGCGGCCAGTGCGGGGCCGAGAAGGCGAGATAGGCGAAGAACGGCTTGTCGTCTTTCGGGCGCTCGCGCAGGTAGTCGATCAGCCGGTCGGTGAACCCGTCGGAGGTGTAGAAATCCGCCGGCAGGTCTGTGAACGCATCGTCCTCGGTATAGAGCGTATCCTGGCGCGGGAAGCCGGTGCCGGCCTTCGGCGAGCTGGCGTAGTGGTTCGCCGCGCCCGGCAGCAAAGCGAACGAGCGCTCGAAGCCGCGCGCATGCGGCGAGGTCTCGCGCGTCATGCCCAGATGCCACTTGCCGGACATGAAGGTGCGATAACCGCTCTCGCGCAGCAGCTCAGGGAGCGTCACGACGCGCTCGTTGAGATAGCCCTCCTAGCCGGGTTTGCCGCGCTGGGTTCTGGATGCGACCTCGTCCAGCGTGCCGAGACCGGCGATGTGGTGATCGGTCCCGGTCAGCAGCATGGCGCGGGTCGGCGAGCACGCGGCGGCGGTATGGAAATCGGTGAAGCGCAATCCCTTCATCGCCAGCGCATCGAGATGCGGCGTCTCGATCTCGCCGCCGAACGCGCCGAGATCGGAAAAACCAAGATCGTCCGCGACGACCACGAGAAAATTCGGGCGCTTCATAGCGTCTTCCGCTGGTGCGTTTCCTGGACGCGGAGGCTCCGCGCCTACACCCGCCAACGCAAGCGCCAACCGTCTCCGACCTGCCGAACCCGAAACAGCTACGGATATATTGGTCGGATAGGTGCGGCGGCGGCGCTCCTTATGAGACCGGCTGGTGCCGCTCCGCCATGTACCGGCCTGGAGAGGTTCCCAGCGCCTTGCGAAACATGGTCACGAAACTCGGAACGCTCTCATAGCCGAGATCGGCGGCGACCTTCTGGATCGTCGCGCCGCCGGCCAGCCATTTCACCGCGAGGACAACGCCGAGCTGTCGCCGCCAGCGCCCGAAACTCATACCCGTTTCGCTGAGGATGGTCCGTTCCAGCGTGCGCGCGCTCATGCCGGCCTTTCCAGCCCAGTCCTGCAGCGTTCTGCGTTCAGCCGGCGCCGCCATCATCCGGTCCGCGATCCGCCGGAGGCGCAGGTCTGCGGGCGTCGGTAAAAAGAGGTTCTCGGTTCTGACGGCGGCCAATTCGTCGAGAAGCACCGTCACCAGTCGCGCATTCGCCCCGCCCTCATCATAGAGGAGGGGCAGACTGGCTGCCCGCATCAACAGCTCCCGCAGCAGCGGCGTCACGGTCACCGTGCAGCAATGCGCAGGCAGGCCGGTCGCGACCTCGGCGGCGATGAAAGCGCCGTAGCCTTGCAGCGCGCCTGCGACCTTGATCGCATGAGTGCTGCCGCCCGGAATCCAGATTGCGCTGCGCGGCGGAACGACCCACAGGCCGCTATCGATCTCGCAACTCAGCGCGCCCCGCTGAACGAGCAGAAGCTGGCTCTTCGCATGGCGGTGCGGGTCGACCTCGAAGGTGCCGATGGTCTTCGACTCGATGCCGTAGGTCACGACCGGGCGCGGCACGTCGTCCGGTTCGACCCAGTCCATCTCCTGAGAGAGATCGTTCAACAACGGCACGGTCGAGCATCCTGATCCGTGGCGCAATGGGATAATATCTTGTCCCACTTTCGTAATGACGCCACACCACCTCCGCTGTACCCGGTTACACGCCGCAGGTCGAGCTCTGCGGCGTCTCGCCTCGAAAGGAAGTTCCGTGAACAGTTTGAACAGCCCGCATTTGTCGCAGCATTTGACCCGGCTTCATCAAGAGGCTGAGGCGGCCGACGCCCCCTTTGTGCGGCAGATAATGGCCAGAATCGAAGCCGCCGGCGGCGCGATCGAGACTTTGGCGGCCCAGCTCGTCGCCGACGAACGGGCTGACTACAGGGCCGCCTATAGCGGTCACGCCAGTCATTTTCTGTCCGTATCGCCCCGCTACGGTCGCTTCCTCTACGCGGTCGCGCGCGCAAGCAAAGCGACGCGGATCGTCGAGTTCGGTACGTCGATGGGCATTTCGACCATCTATCTGGCGGCGGCGCTTCGCGACAATGGCGGCGGGCTGCTGATCGGGTCGGAAATGGAGCCGACGAAAGTGGCGCGGGCCCGCGAGCACATCGAAGCAGCCGGCCTGAGCGATCTGGTGGATATTCGCCAGGGTAACGCTCTCGATACGCTGCGGGATGTCGGCGGCGCGATCGATCTCGCGCTTATCGACGGAGCATGGTCGCTCTATCTGCCGGTGCTGAAGCTGATCGAGCCGCAGCTGCGGCCCGGCGCGGCAATCCTCGCCGAGAACGCCTTCGCGGAGGATTATCTGGATTACATCCGCGACCCCGCCAACGGTTATCTCGCGATGACGCTGCCGATCGACGAAAGCCGCGGCAACGAGTTCGCCGTATGGACCGCGTAACGTCATGCCTGCGCCTGCCATTGCGGGGGCGGACAACACATCGGGAAAAAACCAAACGGCGCGGGGTTTCCCCCGCGCCGTTCGGCATTCGTCAGGTGACGGCGAGGATTACTCCTCGTCGGCGTCCTTCTTGCCCTGCGACTTGGCCAGAGCCGCGCCGAGGATGTCGCCCAGCGACGCGCCCGAGTTGGACGAGCCGTACTGCGCAACCGCTTCCTTCTCGTCCGAGATTTCGCGCGCCTTGATGGAGAGCGAGATCTGACGCTTCGCCTTGTCGAACGCGGTGACGCGGGCATCGACCTTGTCGCCGACCGCGAAACGCTCGGGGCGCTGCTCGGAGCGATCGCGGCTGAGGTCGGCGCGGCGGATGAACGAGCTCATCTCGCCGATCGACACTTCGATGCCGCCGTCGTTCACCGCCGTTACTTCCACCGTCACGGTGTCGTTCTTGCGGATGCCCTTCTCGCCGCTCGCATTCGTCACCGAAGCCAGCGGATCGCCGCCGAGCTGCTTGATGCCGAGCGAGATGCGCTCCTTCTCGACATCGACGTCAAGAACCTGGGCGCGCACATGATCGCCCTTCTTGAAGTTCTGGATCGCCTGTTCGCCGGGCGTCTTCCAGTCGATGTCCGAGAGGTGGACCATGCCGTCGATGTCGCTGTCGAGGCCGATGAACAGACCGAACTCGGTGATGTTCTTGACGTCGCCTTCGACTTCCGAACCGACCGGATGGGCGTCGAGGAACTGCGACCAGGGATTCTCCTGGGTCTGCTTGAGGCCCAGCGAAATGCGGCGCTTCGAGGTGTCGACCTCGAGAACCTTCACTTCCACTTCCTGGCTGGTCGAGACGATCTTGCCCGGGTGGACGTTCTTCTTCACCCACGACATTTCGCTGACGTGGACGAGGCCTTCAACGCCCGGCTCCAGCTCGACGAACGCGCCGTAGTCGGTGATGTTGGTGACGCGGCCCTTGAAGTTCGCGCCGATCGGGTACTTCGCGACCGCGCCGTCCCAGGGATCGCTCTCCAGCTGCTTCATGCCGAGGCTGATGCGCTGGGTGTCCTGGTTGATCTTGACGATCTGGACCTTCACGGTCTCGCCGATCTTCAGGATCTCCGACGGGTGGTTCACGCGGCGCCACGCCATGTCGGTGACATGGAGCAGGCCGTCGACGCCGCCGAGATCGACGAACGCACCGTAGTCGGTGATGTTCTTGACGATGCCGTCGATGACCTGGCCTTCTTTCAGGGCCGAGACGATCTCGCTGCGCTGTTCGGCGCGGGCTTCTTCAAGCACGGCGCGGCGCGACACGACGATGTTGCCGCGCTTGCGGTCCATCTTGAGGATCTGGAACGGCTGCGGCTGGTTCATCAGCGGGCCGACATCGCGGATCGGGCGAACGTCGACCTGCGAACCGGGCAGGAACGCGGTGGCGCCGTCGAGATCGACGGTGAAGCCGCCCTTGACGCGGCCGAAGATCACGCCGGTGACGCGCTGGTTGGCGGTCGCGGCGGCTTCCAGCTTCACCCACGATTCCTCGCGGCGGGCCTTTTCACGGCTCAGCACGGCTTCGCCGTGCGCATTTTCGATGCGGTCGAGGAAGACCTCGACGGTGTCGCCGACCTTCAGATCGGCGGGGACGCCCGGCATCGCGAATTCCTTGAGCGGAATGCGGCCTTCGGTCTTCAGGCCGACATCGACGACGACGAAGTCGTGTTCGACGGCGACCACCGTGCCGTGCACGACGCTGCCTTCGAGGGCATTGGCGGCGCCAAGGCTGGCGTCCAGCATGGCGGCGAAGTCGTCACGGGTCGGGGTGTAGCTGAGGGATTCGCCGGATTCGGCGGTGGCGGCGCCTTTGCGGCCGCCTTTGGCGATACGAGCCATTAAATCGTGTTCTCCAGTCTCAATGCGCCTCGCGGGACGCGGATTTCACAGGCCGGCCGGTTTTCCGGCGGTCTTCCCCGATTTCAGGATGCGGAAACGCGCGCCGGGCTGTCGCCGGGCACGTTCCGAAATCCAAAGACCAGAGCTTCAGGCTTCGACACGCCGCGTCACGGCCCCTCGGGGCCGCCGCAGCGGGGCGCTCTATACGCAGAAAAACCCCGGCCGGGCAAGGCGAATGCCGTCTAATCCAGCCGCGCCCGGGCGATCCGCTCGGCCGCCGCCACCGCCTCGTCGATCCGCAGATCAGTCGTGTCGAGCGTCGCAGCGTCGGCGGCCGGCTTCATCGGGGCCGCCGTCCGGCCGCCGTCGCGGGCGTCGCGGACACGGATTTCCGCCAGCAGCGTCTCGTAAGTCTTGGTCGAGCCGTGGTTCGCCAGCTCCTTCCAGCGCCGCCGCGCCCGCTCCTCGACGCTGGCCGTCACGAAGATCTTCACCGCCGCCTCGGGACAGATCACCGTCCCGATGTCCCGTCCGTCGATCACCGCCCCTCTGCCGCCGGGAGGATGGCGGGCGAACGACGTTTGCAGATCGTAAAGCGCGGCGCGCACTTCCGCGATCACCGCGACCTGGCTGGCCGCTTCGCCGACGGCGGCGCTGCGCAATTCCGGATCCGGAATGATGCCCGGACGAAAACCCTTCACGCTCTCCAGGGCATCCTCGCGGCTGGACGGATCGCCGCCCGCGCGCAGCACCAGCGCCCCCACTGTGCGATAGAGCGCGCCGGTGTCGAGATGGTCGAAACCGAATCTGGTGGCGAGCGCGCGGGCGATGGTGCCCTTGCCGGAGGCGGCGGTGCCGTCGATGGCGATGACAGGCGTGCCGGTCATCGGTTGAGGCGCACCAGACGGCCGCCGAGACCTGTCATCAAGTCGGTGAAGCCCGGAAAACTGGTGGCGATGAAGGCGCTGTCGTCCACTTTCACGGCCTTCTGGGCGGCGAGACCGGCGACCAGGAACGACATGGCGATGCGGTGATCCATCTCGGTCAGGACGGTGCCGCCGCCAGGCATGCCGCCCGCCCCCATGCCCTCGACGATGAGGCCGTCTTCCAGCTCCTCGACCGTGACGCCGCAGGCCTTGAGGCCACGCGCCATGGCGGCGATGCGGTCGCTTTCCTTGACCCGCAGCTCCTTCAGGCCGCGCATCACCGTGCGCCCTTCGGCGAAGGCGGCGATGACCGCGAGAATGGGATATTCGTCGATCATCGAGGGCGCGCGCTCGGGTGGCACCTCGATGCCCTTCAGGGCGGAAAACCGGGCCGTCAGGTCGGCCACCGGCTCACCGCCCTCGTCGCGGCCATTGGCGATGACGAGGTCCGCGCCCATGTCGCGCAGCGTCTGGTAAAGCCCGGCGCGGGTTGGGTTCATCAGCACGCCCGTCACGGTGACGGCCGAATCCGGGACGATCAGGCCGGCGGCCAGCGGGAAAGCGGCGGAAGAGGGATCGGCCGGGACGGCAATGGGAACCGCCTTAAGATCGGCGTGCCCGGCGACCGTGACGGCGTGACCGTCGGCGGTATCTTCGACCCGGACGCTGGCCCCGAAGGCCTTCAGCATGTTTTCGGTATGGTCGCGGGTGGCCTCGCGCTCGATCACCGTCGTTTCGCCGGGGGCGTTGAGGCCGGCCAGCAGGATGGCCGATTTCACCTGCGCCGAGGCGACGGGGCTGGCATAGACCACCGGCATGGCGGTTTTCGCGCCGGTCAGGGTAAGCGGCAACCTGCCGCCGGCACGGCCCATCGATTCGGCTCCGAAACGGGCCAACGGGTCCAAAACCCGGCTCATGGGGCGGCGGCACAGCGAGGCGTCGCCGGTGAACGTGCAGGCAATCGGCGAGGTCGCGACCGCACCCATCGCCAAGCGGACGCCGGTACCGGAATTGCCGAAATCCAGCACTTCTGCCGGCTCCGCGAAGCCGCCGACCCCGACGCCGTGGACGTGCCAGACGCCATCGGCGTCGCGGCTGACATCGGCCCCCAGGGCTTTCATCGCCGCGCCGGTGCGCAGCACGTCCTCGCCTTCCAGCAGGCCGGTGATGACGGTCTCGCCGACCGCCATCGCGCCCAGAATCAGCGCCCGGTGCGAGATGGATTTATCGCCTGGAACGCGGATTTCCCCCGTCAGCGCGCGAGAAGGCTCAGCGCCCAGAGGCGCGATAGCGTGAGAAGCGGTCATGGGCGTCGCAAATCCGGCGGCGGGCGGGCGATTTTTCTCTCTTTGACAGGCGCGCGCGCGCATGGCAATGGTCCCCGCCTTTCGCGGGGGCTTCGGGCGTTTGCGCGCTCGTTCATGCGCCTGCGAGACCCTATTCTGACAGGCCATTCGACAGGACAACGACCTACGTGGCTGATCCCAAGCTCGGCACCAAGCGCCAATGCCCTTCCTGCGGCGCACGCTTCTACGACCTGAACAAGAAACCGGCCGAATGCCCGAAGTGCGAGACCGTCTTCGAGCCTGAAGTCATCCTGAAGCCCCGCAAGCCGCGGGCTGTGGAGAAGGCTAAGGAGGTGGCGCGTCCAGCCCCGGCGGAAGCCGAGGATGAGGAGCTGGAGGACGCCGACGAGGCCGACGACGAATCCGAGGAAGAAGACGCCGAGGACGACGTCGAAGAAGTCGAAGAAGTCGAAGAGATCGAGACCGATCTGTCGGGCGATGACGACACCGACGAAGACGTCGATGACGATACCGACGCCAACGGCCCCAAGGCCGGGGCCAAGAAAGGCCGCCGCGGCACGACGGAAGCCGTCGATCCCGACCTTGAGGAATTCGACGAAGAAGACATCGAAGGCGATGATGAGGACGACGACACCCTGATCGAAGACGATGAGGATGATGACGACCTTTCCGACATCGTCGACGACGAGCCTGCGAAAGACGACAATTAATCGTCACAGGACGGCATAAGCCGTCTTGCGTTTCGAGGAGGCGGAGATTATTGCTCCGCCCCTTCCGCGCCGGACCCCATTCCGGCGCATGAGTGGGGCCATAGCTCAGCTGGGAGAGCGCCTGCATGGCATGCAGGAGGTCAGCGGTTCGATCCCGCTTGGCTCCACCATTCTTCCCCCCCCCTTTTTTCGGCGGCCTGACCTTATTGCGGCGGCGGCTCGGTATCGAAGCCGGTGACGCTCTTCGCCCGTTCGCCTTCGGTGATGACGGCGATGAAGCCGAGGCCGTCTTTCGTCGCGACGCCTTCGCCCGCCTTCCACTGGAAGCGGCAGGGCGCAGCGCCCGTGCCGGCGCAGGAGTCGAGCTCGGGATAGGCGGGATTGCACATATAGGCGTCGCCTTCGCAGGTTCCCGCCGGAAGCCAGCCTTCGTCCACCAGCAACTCGCGCGCCTCGCCATAGCTCATGCCGGTTTTCAGCTCGCCCGTCTGAAGTTTGATGCTCTCATCCGCCGCCGCCGATCCGGCGAGCGCCAGTGCGGCCAGCAGCGCCGACGCCCACGATGTTCCGATCATCCGTCCGTCTCCTCTGGTTACAGCGCCAGTCGATGCGCCCGGCGGCCGGAACGCAAGCCGCGATCGCGCGTTTTCCGTTCAAGTCCGCCGCACAGCGCGGCGACGTTTTTACGCGGGAGAGATCCGATGACGATGACCAATGGAGCCGCCATGGAGCGCACCGCCCACCGCGCCACCGACGGCGCCCGCCGGGCGGTCCGTAGTGCGACGCGCGCCGTGAACGATGCCGCCGACGATGCGGCGAGCGCCGTCAATGGCGGCGTTTCGAGCGCCATGGATACGATGGAGGATGCGCTGAGCTGGGCCGGGTCGAAAATGTCGGCGCTGGGCGACCGCATTCAGGAGAAGCCGCTCCAGACCGCCGCGATCGCGGTGGCGGCGGGTGCCGCGCTGGCCTGGCTGATGCGCCGCTGACGCCTTGATCGCCGACGCCTGCCGCGCTTCAACGGCGCAGCAGGAATCGGAGGCGGCATGAGCATCGAAATCCTTTCAACGCACCGTGTGTTCGACGGTGCGTTGTCATATGTGCGGCACGCCTCGGACGCCACGGGAACGCCGATGCGTTTCACGATCTTCATGCCCGAGGGCGCGGGGCCGTTTCCGGCGCTGGTCTATCTCGCGGGCCTCACCTGCACGGAAGAGAATTTCACCGCCAAGGCCGGAGCCTACCGTGCGGCTGCGGCGGCGGGTCTTGTCGTCATCGCGCCCGATACATCGCCGCGCGGCGATGAGGTGGCCGACGATCCGGCTTACGATCTGGGGAAAGGCGCGGGCTTCTATCTCGACTCCACCGAAGCGCCGTGGTCGCCGCATTTCCGTATGGAGAGCTATGTCACGCGCGACCTGATCGGCGCGGCAGCGGCGCGGTTTCCGGTCGATGCGGCGCGCATCGGCATCACCGGGCATTCGATGGGCGGGCATGGCGCGCTGACGCTGGCGATGCGCCATCCGCATCTGTTCAGAAGCGTCAGCGCCTTCGCGCCCATCGTCGCGCCGTCGCAATGCCCCTGGGGCGAAAAGGCGTTCACCGCCTATCTGGGACCGGAGCGCGCGACATGGGCGGCGCACGATGCGGCGGCGCTGGTCGCGGCGGGCAAGGCCGCGCCGTTCGACGATATCCTGATCGATCAGGGCCTGGCCGACACGTTCTACGAAGGACAGCTGAAGACCCATCTGATCGAAGAGGCGGCCGCGCGGTCGGGCGCGAAGCTGAGCGTGCGCCGCCACGAAGGCTACGATCATTCCTATTTCTTCATCGCCACCTTCATCGCCGACCACATCGCATTTCACGCAAAGCGGCTATGAGCGCTGGCGCGAACGCAACCCCTCGTCCCGAGCGGCATTGGCAGCAGCAGTTTCCGCAGCGGCCATGACCTGCAGCTTGTCGCCCAGATGCGCGACCTGGTCGGGATGGTACTTTTTTACGATCTGCATCCAAGCTGCCTGTATTTCCTTGGCAGAGGCGTCTTCGCTGACGTCGAGCACCTCATACCAGGCCGGGACGTTCGGCGGGACTTGTCCAGCGCTTCGGCGGCGAGGCTCTTCCTGCTCAGCATCGCCGTCATCTGCGTCTGCGGCGTATTCATCTTCCCCGTCCTCGTCCGCGAAATCATCCGTCAGCCAGTATCCTTCGACGGCATCCCACTGACTTAGAAAGTCCGGATCGATTGAGGATTTTAAGCGCTCGCTACCGACCTTCCAGACGATCGCGAGCACCACAAAGGAAAGAACCGAGACGCCGAGCACCGGTCCCACCGTCCATGCCGGAAGCGCCCGGACGACGAGAAAGTCGTTCAATCCGGAGCCGAACCGGACGCCGGCGACGCGCGCCAGGGAAAAGCAGACGAGCAGCCCGCCACTATAAACTCCGAACGCCACGATCAGAGCGGAGACCGAGGCACGGCGATGAGCATAGGCTTCAAGCTCCGCCCGCCAGTCCGGCAGACCGGCTATACAGTTCTGTTTCAGCTCGGCCAATATTTGACGCTTATTGCCGAATTCGGCCTGCGTTTCGTCGAGGCGTGCGTTGATTACTTTCGCGAGCTTCGCATGCTCGCGAAAACGCGTTCCGTTACTGGCCTTGCTGTGCACCAGGCCGGCATCTTCGCCTTCTCTGTTCAACGCCTCAAACTGTTGCGCCAGGGCGTTGAGCCGCGCCACCAGCCGCGCGCGACGCCGGCGCTCGTTCGGCAATCGCCAATCTTTCGGGTCAGGCAGGATGGGAGGCTTATCATCGCGCGCGGTCGCGACGGCCAGTGCAGCTAAATATGCCAGTGGGGTCAAATAGACAACCGCCGTCGCGACGAGCCGGAGCGCAAAATACAGCACCGCTCCGACGGCAATAATAATGGCGCCCAAGACTGGGCTATCGTCTTTTCGCCGCCGCGCCATGCCTAGTATCTTTTCTTGTATTGAACTTTCGTCAGTTTTACAAAATCGACAAAGAAAGCAAATTGACGCAACGGGGAGCGTCTATGAGTTTGAAGGCAATCTATCTTGCCCCAGGGCGGCTAATCGCCGAGATCCAATACCTCTTTCCTAAAGAAGGTCAGATTTTTGCGTCCGCACGACGCCGCGAGAGCCCGCTCGCCATCGCCATTTACGCAACCCTTGCATGGGGCGCGGGGCTTTTTCTTGTTCTTTCCCTGCTTGCGAACCATCGGCCGCAAGACAAACAACCGCCCGCTTCGGCGACGCAGCAGCCCAGTCGCGTCGTCAGCAACCAAGCCGCGACGTTGCCAGTAGCAGCGTTGCCGGCGGCGCCACCGGCATCGGCCACGCCATATTCGTATACGCCTCCCTCACCCGACCCTCGACCGGAGGTCGATGACCCGCACGCAAGCAGCTTCGACCTGCGCCTAGCATCTGACACAGCGGATCAATTGTTGGCCGCCGCCAGGTTCAACGACGAAACGACGCTTGTCGCCATGGCCGATCGGTACGCAGCTGACTTGCCGGCGGCCCGCCCGCCTGTACAGGCTGCTATCGATGCAAATGCTGAGGGCCTGGCCCTTGTCGGCAAGCAGCTCTACCGAATAGCGACCGCGGAATTCAGCCGCGCTGCTGAACTGTCGCCCGATTTCGCAGAGGCGTGGCAAAATCTGGCCTTCGCGTCTTTGCGGAGCGACGATCTTGACCGTGCGGAGGCGGCGGCGAAGACCAGCCTGGCTCTCGGCCCAGTCGATTCGAACAATTGGGTTATTCTTTCTGAGATCCTCGCCCGGCAGGGCTCCGCCGACAATGCCGTGGCGGGGTTTCGCGCTGTCGTGACGTTCGCGCGGAATAAGGACGCAACGATCCGGTTTCTTGAAAAGCTGGCGGCAGAAAGCGACTCCGCACAGGTCGCTGCCGCCATACGCGCCAACCTGAGCGGCAAAGCGGAGTCGAGCGTGGCGATGGAGCCGGACAAGTCTGTTTCAAGCTCCGATGTCGCGGCGGCGCGCGCAGAAGCCGCCCGCGCTGACGGCGACCGCGCCGTCGAGCTGCGATTTGAAGCAAGGTTGCCCGAAGCAGCGGCGGGTGTCGCGCGTTCCGGGGTCGTCAAAATCCGCGCGACGATCGCGCCCAATGGCTACGTCACCTATTGCGACGTCCTGTCGGAGGAACCTACGGGTCTGGGTTTCTCAGACGCTGCCTGCCACGCGCTATACACGTGGAAGTTCGAAGAAGGCGCCAAATCTACCCAACAGGTTTTGACGATCAAAGTCGGCGGGCCTTAGTCGAGCCAGCTGAAGCACTGTGCTGCCCAGCACATCAATCGCCTGCCGTGTTGCGTCAATTTGGTTCGCGACGAAAGTTCCGCTCCATGCAAGCCTGCCTTCGGGTTCAGGCGGGGGCCGTCCATGTTCGCATCAGCAGGGTTCGAGCTTTTTCACGTCGCCATCAGCCTTGTCGGCATCGTCGCGGGCTTTACGGTTCTGGGCGGGCTGTTCACCTCGGCCCGCATGCCGCGCGCGACGTTCATCTTTCTCGCGATGACTTTGCTGACCAGCCTGACAGGGTTTTTGTTCCCGTTTAACGGCATCACCCCGGCCATCGCCGTCGGCATTCTTTCCACGCTGATCCTGATCGTCGCCTTCTATGCGCTCTACGCGCAGAAGCTGCAGGGGCGGTGGCGCGCCATCTATGTACTGACCGCCATGGTGGCGCTCTATCTCAATGTCTTCGTGCTGGTCGTGCAGACCTTCGTGAAGTACCCGGTCATTCACACGCTGGCGCCGGGCGGTAACGAGCCGCCTTTTGCGGTCGTGCAGGGGCTGGTGCTGCTTATCTTCGCCTGGCTGACGTGGCGGGCGCTCAAGACCTATCGACCGCTCTGAGGCTCGCAGAATCAGACCTCACTCGCTAAACCTCGGCCGATCGCAATCGTTCGAGGGAGAGACCCATGAAAACCCGCGCCGCCGTCGCTTTCGAGGCGAAGAAACCGCTGGAGATCGTGGAGGTGGACCTGGAAGGCCCCAAGGCCGGCGAGGTTCTGGTCGAGATCAAGGCGACGGGCATCTGCCATACCGACGCCTACACGCTGGACGGGCTGGACAGCGAAGGCATCTTCCCCTCGATCCTGGGGCATGAGGGCGCGGGCGTAGTGCTGGAGGTCGGACCCGGCGTCGCCTCGGTGAAGCCGGGCGACCATGTGATCCCGCTCTACACGCCGGAATGCCGGCAGTGCAAAAGCTGCCTGTCGCGCAAGACCAATCTCTGCACCGCCATTCGCGGCACGCAGGGCAAGGGCCTGATGCCCGACCAGACCTCGCGCTTCTCTTACAAGGGCCAGCCGATTTTCCACTACATGGGCTGTTCGACCTTCGCGAACCACACGGTCCTGCCCGAGATCGCGGTCGCGAAAATCCGCCCCGACGCCCCCTTCGACAAGGCCTGCTATATCGGCTGCGGCGTCACCACCGGGGTCGGCGCGGTGGTGAACTCGGCCAAGGTCGAGCCCGGCGCGAACGCCATCGTCTTCGGCCTTGGCGGCATCGGCCTGAACGTCATCCAGGGCCTGAAGATGGTAGGCGCGGACATGATCGTCGGCGTCGATATCAACGACACGAAAGAGGAATGGGGCCGCAGGTTCGGCATGACCCATTTCGTGAACCCGAAGAAAATCAGCGGCGACATCGTTCCCCATCTGGTCGAACTGACCAATGGCGGCGCGGACTACACGTTCGACTGCACCGGCAACACGACCGTCATGCGTCAGGCGCTGGAAGCCTGCCATCGCGGCTGGGGCGAGAGCATCATCATCGGCGTCGCCGAGGCGGGCAAGGAAATCGCCACCCGTCCGTTCCAGCTCGTCACCGGGCGCGTCTGG
>JAPUEF010000061.1:0-7534 GCA_027492655.1 Alphaproteobacteria bacterium
CTTCGACCGGGTCGTCTTCACCTATGGCGACGCGCCTGCTCTGGACGGCGTCAGCTTCACCGCAAGGCGCGGTCAGACCGTCGCGCTGGTCGGCCCCAGCGGGGCGGGCAAAAGCACCGCGATCAGCCTTCTGCTGCGCTTCTACGAGCCGCAAGGCGGCCGCATCGCCATCGCCGGACAGGACATCCGCACCGTCACCCTCGGCTCGCTCCGCGCCAATATGGCGCTGGTGACGCAGGAGCCGTTCCTCTTCGACGACACCATCGCCGCGAATATCGGCTGCGGCCGCGACGGCGCGTCCCCGGCCGAGATCGAGGCGGCGGCGAAGGCGGCGGCGGCGCACAACTTCATCGCCGCCCTGCCCGACGGTTACGCCACCCGAGCGGGCGAAGCGGGCGCGCGGCTCTCCGGCGGGCAGCGCCAGCGCATCGCCATCGCCCGCGCCTTGCTGCGCGACGCTCCGATCCTGCTGCTCGACGAGGCGACCAGCGCCCTCGACGCCGAGAACGAGGCCAAGGTCCAGGGCGCGCTGGAGACGCTGATGGCGGGCCGCACCACGCTGGTCGTCGCGCACCGCCTCGCCACCATCCTGAAGGCCGACACGATCCTCGTCTTCGACCAGGGCCGGATCGTCGAACAGGGCACGCACGAGACTCTTCTGGCGGCTGACGGGCTTTACGCCCGCCTTTACCGCACGCAGTTTTCGGCGGCGGAGGCCTGACCGGATGGGCCTTCTCAAACGCATCGGCCGGTCGCGCCCCGTGCGCTGGCTCGCCTGTTTCGTCGCGGCGGGTTATATCCGCTTCGTTCACGCGACCTCGCGATGGCAGGTGGTGAACCGCGCGGCGCCGGAAGCTTTCTGGACGGAAGGCAAGCCCTTCATCCTGGCCTTCTGGCACGGGCGTATCCTGATGATGCCGTATTGCTGGCCGGGGAACAGACGCATGAATATGCTGATCTCGCGCCATCGCGACGGCGGGCTGATCGCCGACACGATCGGCTGGTTCGGCCTCGACACGGTGCGCGGTTCGTCGGCGAAGCCCGGCCGCGAGAAGGACAAGGGCGCGACGGCGGCGCTGATGGAGATGCTGCGCAAATTGAAAAGCGGCGAGTATGTGGGCATCACCCCGGACGGCCCGCGCGGTCCGCGCATGCGGGCGACCGACGGCGTCGCGGCAGTGGCGCGGCTGGCCGGCGTGCCGGTGATCGCCTGCGCCTATTCCGCACGCCGGCGGCGACTGCTGTCCAGCTGGGACCGCTTCGTCGTTGCGCTGCCGTTCACCAAAGGCGTGTTCGTATGGGGCGAGCCGATCGCCGTTCCCTCCAGCGCCAAGGGCGAAGCGCTGGATGCGGCGCGGCTCGCCATCGAAACGGAGCTGACCCGCGTGACCCGCGAAGCCGACCGTCTGGTCGGGCACGACCCGGATGCGATCCTGCCGGCCGATCCCTTGCCCGCCCCTGCGGAGGCGACGGCATGAGCAGCGGCGGCGCGCTCTATTCCATCTATCGCGCGGCCAGTTCGGCGCTGACGCCGCTGCTACGCCCATATCTGAAACGCCGGGCGGTGCGCGGCAAGGAAGACATCGCCCGCCTCGACGAGCGCTTCGGCCATGCCGACCGCCCGCGCCCCGACGGCAAGCTGATCTGGCTGCACGGGGCCAGCGTCGGCGAGACGCTCTCTGCGCTGCCGCTGCTGCGCGCCCTGCTCGACGCCAACCCAGACGCCCATGCGCTGTTCACGTCCGGCACCGTCACCTCGGCCCATCTTCTCGCCGAGCGTCTGCCCAAGCGCGCCTTCCATCAGTTCATGCCGCTGGATCAGCCTGCCGCGATCAAGCGCTTCATCGAACACTGGAAGCCCGACCTCGCGCTCTGGATCGAAAGCGAATTGTGGCCGAACACGCTGGAGGCGATCCGCGCGGCCGGCATTCCCGCCGCGCTGGTGAACGCCCGTCTCAGCGAGAAAAGTTTCGCGCAGTGGAAGCGGGCGCGCGGCCTTTCGGAACGCATGTTGTCGGCCTTCAGCCTGGCTCTGGCGCAGACCGAGGAAACAGGACAGCGGCTCGAAGCGCTGGGCGCGCGCGGCGTCGCCATCACGGGCAATCTGAAAGCCGCCGCCGGCCCGCTGCCCGCCGCGCCCGACCAGCTGGCGCAGCTCAAAGAGATGATCGGCGCGCGCCCGGTGCTCGCCGCCGCCAGCACGCATCCGCACGAAGAAGAGATGCTGGGCCGCGTCTATCAGGCGCTGAAGGCCGAGCGCCCGGACCTGCTGCTGGTCATCGCGCCGCGCCATCCCGAACGCGGCCCCGAGATCGCCGAGGCGCTGCGCGGACTAGGCCTGGGCGTTTCGCGCCGCGCCTCGAAAGTGCGCGTGATGGCCGAAACCAATGTCTATCTGATGGATACGATCGGCGAGCTTGGCCTGCTCTACCGCGCCGCGCCGTTCGCCTTCATCGGCGGCAGCCTGGTCGAGCATGGCGGGCAGAACCCGCTCGAGGCGGCGCGGCTGGGCGTGCCGGTCCTGCACGGCCCGCATGTCTTCAACTTCCGCGGCGAATATGACGAACTGGGCGCCGCCGGCGTCGCCCGCGAGGTCGCCAACGAAGCAGGCCTGGTCGCCGCCGCCGCCTCGTGGTTCGACGCGGCGGAAGAGACCGCCGAACGCGGCGCGAGGGCTCAGCGCATCGCCGAACTCGGCTCCGGCGCGCTCGACGCCGCGAAAATCCAGCTCGGCCCGTTGCTGACGAAAGCGGGGCTGCATGCGCCCGCCTGATTTCTGGTCGCGCCCGCCCGCACGGCCCGGCCTAATCGCCCGGCTACTGAGCCCGCTCGGCTTCGTCTATGGCAGCGTCGTCAGGGCGCGGCTGAAGCGCGCGCCGCAATACCGCCCCGGCGCGCCGGTCATCTGCATCGGCAACATCACGCTGGGCGGCGCAGGCAAGACGCCGATCGCCATCGCCATCCTCGAGCGCCTGACCGCGATGCGCGCTTCGCCGGTCGCGCTCAGCCGGGGCTATGGCGGCGCGGCGGCGGGGCCGATCAAGGTCGAGCCCGATCACCTCGCCGCCGAAGTCGGCGACGAGCCGCTTCTGCTGGCCCGCCACGCGCCCACCATCGTCGCGAAAGACCGCGCCGCCGGGGCGCGCGCCGCGATGGAAGCGGGTGCGGGCGTCATCGTCATGGATGACGGCTTCCAGAATCCGTCCCTGCCCAAAGACCTCGCCATCGCCGTCGTGGACAGCGAGGCCGGCTTCGGCAATGGCCGCGTCTTTCCCGCCGGACCTCTGCGCGAACCCGCGAAGGACGGCCTTGGCCGCGCCGACGCGGTGATCCTGATGGGCAACGGCCCGTTCGATCCCGGCCATCCCGTCACGCTGCGCGCCCGGCTGCGCGCGCCGCTGGCTTCGGTGTTCGACGATCGGCGCGTCGTCGCCTTCGCCGGGATCGGGCGGCCCGAGAAATTCTTCCAGTCGCTGCAGCGCGCCGGGGCCGACATCATCGCCGTGTTCTCGTATCCCGATCATCACGCCTTCAACGAAGACGACATCCAGCGCATGAAGGCGATGGCGCGCGCGCGTCACGCGGCGCTGGTGACGACCGAGAAGGATTACGTCCGCCTCGCCCCGCGCCTGCGCAAGGGCGTGCTGACGCTGCCGGTCGAGGCGGTGTTCGAGGACGACCGCGCGCTGGATGCGCTGCTGCAGAAAGCGCTCGCCCGCGCCGAGCAGCCGCACTGACATGAAAGCGCTGCGTTGGCCGCTCTGGTGCCTTGAGGCGTTGCCGGTCTTTGCGCTGATGGGCCTGTTCCGCCTGATCGGCCTCGACGCGGCGTCGAGCCTCGGCGGCTGGCTGGCCCGCAGTCTCGCGCCCATCGCGCCGGCCCACCGCACGGCGCGGCGCAATCTGGAAGCCGCGTTCCCGGAAAAGGACAAGGCGGCGATCGACGCGATCCTCACCGGCATGTGGGACAATCTCGGCCGCACCTTCGCCGAATACGCGCATTTCCGCCGCTTCGCCGGCTATCCCAATGCGCGCGTCGAACTGGTCGGCCGCGACGAGACGATGGCCGCCGTCGCGGAATGCAACGGCGGGATCGCGCTTTCTGGCCACTGCGCCAACTGGGAGCTGATGGCGGTGACGGCCTGGCAGGCCGGGTTCGACGGGGCGGAGGTCTATCGTCCCGTGAACAATCCGCTGATCAACTGGTGGGTCATGCGGCAGCGCAGGCGCTTCGCGTTCCCGACGCAGATCTCCAAAAACGGCGACAACGTCCGCGACCTGCTGCGCACGCTGAAAGACGGCAAGGTTCTGGCCATGCTGACCGATCAGAAGCATTCCGAAGGCCTGCCGGCGCCATTCTTCGGACGCGATGCGTGGACGGCGACAGGTCCGGCGGTGCTGGGCCTGAGGACCGGCGCCGCGCTGGTGCCGGTGCGGATGGTGCGCCTGAAAGGCGCGCGCTTCCGCATGAGCTTCCTGCCGCGCATCGACATCCAGCGCAGCGGCGACAAGGACGCCGACATTCGCGCCGCCATGGTCGCGATCAACGCGGCGCTGGAGGCCGCCGTGCGCGAGCATCCCGAACAGTGGCTATGGGCGCATAACCGCTGGCGGATACCGGCTCAGGCTCAGGTCGGCATCTCGCCCGCTGCGAGCTGAGGGTCCAGCCGCTCCTGGAACCAGTTCATCCGCCAGCACAGATGCGGCCCCGTGGCGCGGCCGGTCTTGCCGATCAGCCCGATCACCTGCCCCGCCTCCACCGTGTCGCCGACCGCGACATCCAGGCGGCTCTGATGCAGGTATGATGTCGTGATGCCCTGCCCGTGATCCAGCACGGTGGTGCCGCCGGTGAAATACATGTCGCGTTCGGCGAGGCGCACGATCGCCTTTTGCGGCGCACGGATCGGCTCGCCCTGCCCACGCGCGATATCGACGCCGAAATGCGGCTGGCGCGGTTCGCCGTTGAGGATGCGCTGGCTGCCATAGACGCCGCTGATGCGCCCCGTCACCGGCCAGGCGAAGCCGCCCAGAAACCACGTTTCGGGCGTATCGAAATTCCGCGCCGCCTTGATCAGCTCGATGTCCTTCACGATACGCTCGCCCGCCTCGTCAGGCGGCGTCACCTTGTCCCCGGGCAGGCCGTCGATCTTCTGCACCTTGTAGGTGCGCTGGGCGACGGTCAGGGTTTCGACGACCTCCTCGCCGCCATTGGAAATCGTCAGCCTCGCCTGCGCCCCCTGATCGCGGCCGAAGCCGAACACGAAATAGCCGTCCGTGCTGACGCTCAGCGGTTTGCCGTCCAGCCGCGCGACCGCGCCAGGGAAGGTGCGGCCGATCACCATGCCGCCCTGCTCGAAATCGCCGGTCATCGCCGTCCTGGCCTGTGCGGACCGCAGCGGCAGCGTCACGGCCGTCCCCACGCCCGCCAGCAGCGTCAGGAAACGGCGGCGATCCATCAGAGCCGGCCCTCGGCCTTCAACTGCTCATAGCGGGCGAAGGCGATGTCCGCCGAGGCATAGGCCTCCTGCACCTCGTGGCTCCAATAGCGCAGATCGTCCAGCGCGATCGGCTTGCCCGTCACGGCGCAGCGCACGAACTGACCCGGCGTGCGGATTTCGTAGTCGCCCGGCAGATAGACCAGCCGCGCTTCCTGTCCGCCGGTCGGCGTGCCCGATTGAAAATTCATGTCGCGATCACCTCACTGACCGTCAAAATAGCGAACCCTGGCCGCCGCCGCCATCGCCGGGACGTCTGGCGCGCGGCTTCGACGCTGCGGCAGGCGCGGACGCCTCAGGCGGCGGCGGCGCGCCATCGGCATGGACGGCGCGATCGCCATCGTGGAACTGGATCACCAGCGCTTCGCCCGGCGCGACGTCGCCCGCCACGCGCTTCAGCCCCCCCGATGCGCCGCGCACCAGCGCGAAGCCGCGGGCCAGCGTGGCGCGATGGCTCAGCGCCTCCAGCAGCTTGGCGGGTTGCGACAGGCTGCGCCCGGCGTCCGCCGTGCGGCGGCGGATCGCGAGGCCAAGCCGGCGGCCGACCTCGTCCGTCCGCTCGCCAAGCCGCATCGTTTCGGCCTTCAGCAAGGCCGGACGGAAGCGCCCGGTCGCGGCGGCGAGCCGTGTCCTCGCCCGCTCACTGAAGACCCCCAACGCCCCGCCCAGCCGCGCGGCGGCGGTATCGAAACGCTGGCTGGCGAGCGCCAGCAACTGGTCCGGCTTCGGCAAGGCGCGCGCCAGATCGGCGGTGCGGCGGCGGCGCTCCTCGCGCGCCCGGCTCATCGCCTGAACCAGCCGCCGCGCGAGGCCCAGCGTCTCGGCCAGCATCTCGGCCCGCACCGGCACCGCCATTTCGGCGGCGGCCGTCGGCGTCGGGGCGCGGCGGTCGGCGGCGAAGTCGATCAACGTGGTGTCGGTCTCGTGGCCGACGGCGGAGATCAGCGGGATGGCGCTCTCCGCCGCCGCGCGCACCACCGCCTCGTCCGAGAACGGCAGCAGATCCTCCACCGAGCCGCCGCCCCGCGCCACGATCAGCAGATCGGGGCGCGGAATGTCGCCGCCCGGCGGCAAGGCGTTGAAGCCGCGAATGGCGGCGCTCACCTGGCTCCCTGCGCTCTCGCCCTGCACGGCCACCGGCCACACGATGACCCGGCGCGGAAAGCGATCGGCCAGGCGATGCAGGATGTCGCGGATCACCGCGCCGGTCGGCGAGGTGACGATGCCGATCACCTCGGGCAGATGCGGAATCGGCTTCTTCTTTTCCTGCGCGAACAGGCCTTCCGCCGCGAGGCGCGTCCGGCGCTCCTCAAGCATTTTCATAATCGCGCCGAGCCCGGCCAGCTCCAGCCGCTCGATCACGATCTGATACGACGAGCGCCCCGGATAGGTGGTGAGCTTTCCCGTCGCGATCACCTCCATGCCCTCTTCGGGCTTCACCTTCAGCTTGGCGAAGGCGCCGCGCCAGATCACGGCGTCGATCTTCGCGCCTTCATCCTTCAGCGCCAGATAGGCGTGGCCGGAGGAATGAACCCCGCGAAAGCCCGAAATCTCGCCCCGCACGCGGACATAGCCGAAACGATCCTCGACCGTGCGCTTCAACGCCTGCGACAGCTCGCTGACGCTCAGCTCCCCGGCATTGGGGGCGGGCGCAGCCGAATCGTCTTCGTCGCGAAAATCGCTCATGCCGCCGTTTTAACCGCCACGCGCCGCCTTGGGAAACTCTGCTAGGCTGGGCCGCATCTGGGGGAGAGCGTTCATGGATTTCATCGTCGACAACATCAAATGGATCATGCTGGTCAGCGGGGTGCTGACCTTTTCCATGATCTACGCCGCCATCGCCCCGCGCACCGCGCTGAACATGACCTTCGGCGAGGCCAAGGCCGATGGCGCGGCGCTGGAGATCGTCACCCGCAACTGGGGCGCGCTGATCGCCCTGATCGGCGCCATGCTGATCTACGGCGCCTTCGACCCGCCGGGACGCCCCTTCATCCTGATCGTGGCTGGCGTGAGCAAGCTGGTGTTCATCGGCCTCATCC
>JAPUEF010000061.1:7544-20272 GCA_027492655.1 Alphaproteobacteria bacterium
GGCAGCGCCACGGCCCGCGCCAAGGCGGCCGGGGCCATCGTGATCGACACGGTGATGATCGTGCTCTTCGCGCTTTATCTGATGGGGCGGGCGGGTTAGTCAGCGCCCCATGCGCATCCTTCTTCTCGGTTCCGGCGGGCGCGAACACGCGCTCGCCTGGGCGATCTCCGCCAGCCCGCTCTGTGACGCCCTCATCGCCGCGCCCGGCAATGCCGGCATCGCGAAACTGGCCGACTGCCGTCCGCTCGACATCATGGACAATGATGCGGTCGTTGCGCTGGCGAAGGCCGAGCGGATCGACTTCGTGGTGGTCGGGCCGGATAATCCGCTCGCCAATGGCGTGGTCGATGCGCTGGCCGAAGCCGGCATCAAGGCGTTCGGGCCGACACAAGCCGCCGCCCAGCTTGAAGCCAGCAAGGGCTTCACCAAGGATCTCTGCGCCGAAAACGACATCCCGACCGCCCGCTATCGCCGCTTCACCGACGCCGCTGCCGCCAAGGCCTATCTGACCGATCACCCCGTGCCGGTGGTGATCAAGGCCGACGGTCTCGCGCTCGGCAAAGGCGTGGTGATCGCGCCGACCCACGCCGACGCCGCCGCCGAGATCGATCTGATGTTCGGCGGTGCGTTCGGCGCGGCTGGCCATGCCATCGTGATCGAGGAATTCATGACCGGCGAGGAAGCCAGCTTCTTCGCCCTCTGCGACGGCGAGACCGCCCTCGCCTTCGGAACCGCGCAGGACCACAAGCGCGTCGGCGACGGCGACGAGGGACCGAACACCGGCGGCATGGGCGCCTATAGCCCGGCCTCGATCATGCCGGAGATGATGGTCGATCTGGTGATGGCGCAGATCATCCGCCCCACGCTCGCCGCCATGAAAGCGCGCGGCACGCCGTTCAGGGGCGTTCTCTATGCCGGGCTGATGCTGACGCCGGACGGCCCCAAGCTCATCGAATACAATGCCCGCTTCGGCGACCCCGAAACGCAGGTGCTGATGCCGCGCCTGAAAAGCGACATCGTGCCGTTGCTGCTCGCCGCCGCCGACGGGCAGCTCGCCCATGTCGATGCCCGCTGGGACGAGCGCGCCGCGCTGACCGTAGTGGTGGCGAGCGAAGGCTATCCCGGCCCTGTCACGAAAGGCTCGGTCATCCGCCGCCTCGACGAAGCCGAAGCGGCGGGCGCGGTCGTCTTCCACGCCGCCACAGCGCGGAACACGGCGGGCGAGATCGTCGCCAATGGCGGGCGCGTGCTGAACGTGACGGCGCTGGGCGCGAACGTCACGGCGGCGCAGAAAGCGGCCTATGACGCCGTGGCAAAGATCGACTGGCCGGAAGGCTTCTGCCGCCGCGACATCGGCTGGCGCGAAATCGCCCGCGAGAAGGCTTAAGCCAGCGCCTTCGCCAGATCGGAAAAGCCGCGCTCGGCGGCGATGGCGGCGGGCGTCTTGCCGTCGGCGGTGCGGGCGGCCTTGTCCGCCCCGGCGGCGATCAATGTGCGGCTGAGGCCCTCGTTGCCCCGGCTGGCCGCCAGATGCAGCGGCGTGGTCCCGGCGGCGGCGGGGTAAGCGACATCCGCCCCCGCGCCCAGCAGCGCAGCGATGGTCCCCGCATCGCCGCGCCCGGCGATGGCGGCGTGAAGCGGCTGGTTCGCCATCGGGTTCGCGCCGACCGCCGCAACGTCCGCGCCGGCCGCCAGCAGCACCCTGACGCTGCCGGCATGGCCCATGAACGCGGCGAGATGCAGCGGGGTCCAGCCATCATGCCCAACGCCTGAAACCGGCGCGCCCGCGGCGACCAGCGCGGCCACCCGCTCGGCATCGCCAAGCGCCGCCGCTTCGTGCAGATCGGGCGCATAGCCCTCCGCCATCAAGGCGCGCGGCAGGCGCTCCATGCCGCGATACAGCGCCTGCAGCAACGGCGAGTCCTCAGGCCGGGGCGCGCCGGTCGCGATCTCGGCGGCGGCCGCGAGCGCGGCGTCCTCATCATTGGCCAGAATGGCTGACATGACGTTGGCGTAAGGCCGCATGGGTGGCTCGGATCAGGGGTAGCGGAGGGTGGCGGTCAACGCTAATCGTAATCCCGTCGTCATTCAAAGCCGCCCGCCAGAGGCGGCATCAACACGAGGATCGCCATGTCAGACGCTGCACCCTCGCGGCAGGACCAGTTCAGCGGCACCAAAGAGGTCGCCGAGAATTATCGGCTCGATGAAGCCAGGCTTACCCAATGGCTGGACGCCAATGTTGAAGGATTCAAAGGCCCGCTGACCCTGCGCCAGTTCAAGGGCGGTCAGTCGAACCCGACCTATCAGCTGGTGACGCCGACCAACAAATACGTGCTGCGCCGCAAGCCGCCGGGCAAGCTTCTGCCCTCGGCCCATGCGGTGGACCGCGAATACCGCGTGATCTCGGCGCTCTACGCGGTCGGCTATCCGGTGCCGCGCACCTACGCGATGTGCGAGGACGAAAGCATCCTCGGCACGATGTTCTACGTCATGGACAGCGTGGACGGCCGCATCCTGTGGGAGCCGCAGCTGCCCGGTTACACGCCCGAACGCCGCGCCGCGATCTGGGATGCGCAGAACGCCACGCTGGCGCGGCTGCATCAGCTCGATCACGTCGCCATCGGCCTGGAGGATTTCGGCAAGCCCGGCAACTATTTCGCGCGCCAGATCAGCCGCTGGGGCAAGCAATATGTCGCGTCCGAGACCCAGAAGATCGAGACGATGGACAGGCTGATGGCGTGGTTGCCGAACAACATCCCGCCCGGCGAGCGCAGCGCCGTGGTGCATGGCGATTACCGTCTCGACAACATGATCCTGTTTCCCGATCGCGACGAGGTTGCGGCGGTGCTCGACTGGGAAATCTCGACCATCGGCGACCCGCTGGCCGACTTCACCTATCATCTGATGCAGTGGCGCATGCCCGCCGGCGGCACCGGCGGCGGCACGGGCAGCCTGTCGGGCGTCGATCTGAAAGCGCTGGGCATTCCGACCGAGGAAGAATACGTCGCCGCCTATTGCGAGCGCACCGGCCGCGACGGCATCGACAATCTCGATTACTACTTCGCCTATAATTTCTTCCGCCTCGCGGGCATTCTGCAGGGTATCGCCGGCCGTGTCCGCGACGGAACGGCGGCCAGCGACCATGCCCGCACCATGTCGGCCAACGTCAAGCCGCTGGCCGATCTCGGATGGCTCTACGCCCAGAAGGCCGGCGCGGCATGAGCCAGCCCCTTGGCGCCCTCGCCTCAGACGCGAATGCGGGGGCGGTGCGCGACGTGCACCGCTTCGACGAAGCGAAGCTGAAAACCTGGCTGTCGGACCATATCGACACCAGCGGCGGCTTCGCCGTCCGTCAGTTCTCCGGCGGGCAGTCGAACCCGACCTTTCTGATCGAGACGGGCGGGCGCAAATATGTCATGCGCAAGAAACCGCCGGGCGCGCTGCTGAAAGGTGCGCATCAGGTGGACCGCGAATATCGCGTGATGAAGGCGCTGGGCGCGACCGACGTGCCCGTCCCCACCATGCGCGCCCTCTGCGAAGACGACAGCGTCGTCGGCACCGCCTTCTACGTCATGGACTTCCTGGAAGGCCGCATCTTCCGCGATCCGCTGATCCCCGGCGTCAGCGCCACGGAGCGCGCCGCGATCTATGACGAGATGAACGCGGTGATGGCGCGGCTGCACAATGTCGATCACGCCGCCATCGGCCTCGCCGATTTCGGCCGGCCCGGGAATTATTTCGAGCGCCAGATCGCGCGCTGGATCACCAATTACCGCGGCGCCGAAACCGAAACCATTCCGGCGATGGAAGATCTCATCACATGGATGCCGGATCACATCCCGTCCGACGACAGCGTCTCCATCGCGCATGGCGACTACCGGCTGGAGAACACGATCTTCCATCCTTCAGAGCCGCGCATGCTGGCGGTGCTGGACTGGGAGCTCTCGACCATCGGCCATCCGCTCGCCGATCTCGGCTATAATTGCATGGGCTATCGCCTCAACAACCCGCGTCAGGGCGGGCTGGTGGGCGTCGATCATGCTGCGACCGGCATCCCCAGCGAAGAGGCCTATGTCAGGGCCTATTGCGCGCGGCGCGGCATCGCCTTTCCCATCGCGGATTTCGGCTTCTACGTCGCCTTCGCGGTGTTCCGCCTCGCGGCGATCTCTCAGGGCGTCTACAAGCGCGGCCTCGACGGCAACGCCAGCTCCGAAAACGCCGCGTCGATCAATCTGTGCGGATTTCTCAGCGATGCTGCGGCCAGGATGGTGAACATCCGTTAGGCATCGGCCTCGAATCCTAACGGGGGGTGAAACCGCGCCCCCCTTTTGTCGGAGACCGTCACAAAGGAAAGTTAGTCGTTCCCGCTTACCTTAACGCTTCAAAGCCGGAGAAACCGGCAGGTGGTGGGGTCAGAAGGACGTGCTGTTTTCGCAGTTCTCCGATAATTCGAGCTTGTCTCACGACGAGGCGCTGAAGCGTCTGTCGCTGCTTGAGGCGCGCGTCGCGCTGAGCGAACGCAAGGCGGGCATGGGCGCGTTCCGCTGGAGCCCGACCCAGTCGATGCCGCACTGGTCGCCGGGGCTTTATCGTATTCTCGGCCTCGATCCGACCAAGCCGCCTGTCCGCGACGCACTGATGAACATGGCGCATCCCGACGATCGCGACATGTTCCGCATGGCGGTCCAAAGCGTCGTGGAATCGCCCGGCCCGTTCCATCTGCGCTGGCGTCTCATCCGCGCCGACGGCGCGGAGCGTCATCTCGAAATGAACGGCGACGTCGAAACCGACGAGGACGGCGCGCTGCTCGCGCTGATCGGCATCGTGCAGGACGTCAGCGCCCGGGTCGAAGCCGAGGAGCAGCTGCGCGGCGCGGTCGACGCCTTCCGCGTTCTGACCGAGGAAGCGAACGACCTTATCTGCCGCCACGACGTCTCGATGGCGATCCGCTATTGCTCGCCCGCCATCACCCGCATGCTCGGCTACGACCCGACCGAGATGATGGGCACGGTGTTCACCAGCATCATCCATGCCGACGATCTGCCCGACCTGATGCGCGTGCACCGCGACCTGCTGCGGCCCGGAACCTCGCGCACGCTGATGATGCGCATGCGCCACAAGGACGGGCGCGAATTGTGGGTCGAGACGGTCTGCCGTTCGGTCGGCGATCCGATCCTGGGGCGCGTCCACGAGATCATCACCGTGTCGCGCGACGTAACCGCCCGCAAGATCGCGGAAATCGAGATCAACATGGCGCGCGAGACCGCCGAAAGCGCGAACCGCACCAAGTCGCGCTTCCTGGCGACGATGAGCCACGAGCTGCGCACGCCGCTCAACGCCATCATCGGCTTCTCGGACATGCTGAAGAGCGAGCTCTTCGGCCCGATGGCGCCCCGCTACAAGGAATATTCCGAGCTGATCCATGAAAGCGGCACGCTGCTGCTCGACCTCATCAACGACATTCTCGACATGTCGAAGATCGAGGCCGGTCGCTTCGAGCTGGCGCTGGAAAGTTTCGACGCCGGCGACGTGGTCGAGGCGACCTCACGCCTGCTGAAGCAGAAGGCGGAACAGAACGGCCTGACGCTGCAGATCGATAACCGCGCACCGGCGCCGATCACCGCCGACAAGCGCGCGGTGAAGCAGATTCTGCTGAACCTCATGTCGAACGCCATCAAGTTCACGCCGCGCGGCGGCGGCGTGACCGTCGGCGCGAACGACATGGGCGACCGCGTGGCGCTGTTCGTCGCCGATACCGGCGTCGGCATTCCCAGCGCCGATCTGCCCCGGCTCGGCCGCCCGTTCGAGCAAGCGACGCAGGACGCCGCGCTCGCGAAAGCCGGCACCGGCCTCGGCCTCGCGCTGGTGCGCTCGCTGGCCCAGCTTCACGGCGGCGACATGACGATCGAATCCGTCGTCGGGCGCGGCACGACCGTAACCGTCACGCTCGCCAAACACCGCATCGCGGTCGCCGCCTGATATAAACGTCCAGGAAACGACGAAGGCCCCGGAGCGATCCGGGGCCTTCGCGTTTTCGATCGGGCGGCGGATGTTTACTCGGCCGCTTTCTTCAACGCCGCGCCGGCATGCTTGCCGTATTCCAGCAGCGCGATGGTGCGGGCATGCACTTCGTCCGGGCCGTCGGCCAGGCGCAGCGTGCGCTGGCCGGCATACATCTTGGCGAGGCCGGGATCGGTGGTGACGCCGGCGCCGCCCCAGGCCTGGATCGCATCGTCGATGATCTGAAGCGCCATGCGGGGCGCCGCAACCTTGATCATCGCGATCTCTGTACGGGCGACCTTATTGCCGGCCTTGTCCATCATGTCGGCGGCCTTGAGGCACAGAAGGCGCGTCGATTCGATGTTGATGCGGGCATCGGCCACGCGCTGTTCCCACACCGAATGATCGGCGATGCGCTTTCCGAACGCGACGCGGGACATCAACCGCTTGCACATGCTCTCCAGCGCGCGCTCCGCCGCGCCGATCGTGCGCATGCAGTGATGGATGCGGCCCGGCCCGAGGCGGCCCTGCGCGATCTCGAAGCCACGGCCCTCGCCGAGGATGATGTTCTCGGCCGGCACCACGACATCCTTGAACACCACTTCGCCATGGCCGTGCGGCGCATCGTCATAACCGAACACCGGCAGCATGCGCTCGATCGAGAAGCCCGGCGCGTCGGTCGGCACGACGATCTGCGACTGCTGGCGATATTTGTCGGCGGTGGGATCGGTCTTGCCCATCACGATCATCACCTTGCAGCGCGGATCGCCCACGCCCGACGACCACCATTTGCGGCCGTTGATGACGTAGTTGTCGCCCTTGCGCTCGATGCGGGTCTCGATGTTCGAGGCGTCCGACGAGGCGACCGCCGGTTCGGTCATGATGAAGGCCGAACGGATCTCGCCGGCCAGCAGCGGCTTGAGGTATTTCTCTTTCATCCAGTCGGCGCCGTAGCGCTCGAACACTTCCATATTGCCGGTATCGGGCGCGGAGCAGTTGAAGACCTCCGACGCGAAGCCGACCTTGCCCATCTCTTCGGCCAGCGGCGCGTATTCAAGATTGGTCAGCCCGCCGCCGAGATGGCTCTCGGGCAGGAACAGGTTCCACAGGCCGGCGGCCTTCGCCTTGGCCTTCAGCTCCTCCACCACCTGGACCACGATCCAGGGATTGCCGGCCTTGCGCGCCGCCGCCATCTCGGCGTCGTACACGGCTTCCGCCGGATAGACGTAGCGGTCCATGAAGTCTTTGACCCGGGCGATCAGGTCTTTGACCTTCTGCGTATGCTCGAAATTCATGCGTGCCTCCCAGAGTTGTCGAAACGCGTTTTGCGCGGAGCCTAGGCCCGCCGCGCCGGCCGAACCAGTGCGGCCTTCAATTCCGAAGGGCAGCGATACGCCGCCGCGTGACATGACGGAAGTTTATTGTTTGAATAGGCATTATCACATCTGATGATAATACCATGAAGCTCACCGGGTTCGATCTCAACCTCTTCGTCGTGTTCGAGGCGATCTATACCGAGCGCAATCTCACCCGCGCCGCCGGCATCCTGAACGTTACGCAGCCCGCCGTCAGCAACGCGCTCGCCCGGCTGCGCGCACGTTTCGACGATCCGCTGTTCGCCCGGCGCGGCGGCGTCATGGCGCCCACCCCGGTCGCGCAATCGCTCATCCTGCCGGTGCGCCAGGCTCTCGCGCGGCTGCGTTCGGGGCTCGATGCGCGCACGAAGTTCGATCCCGAAACCGCCGCGCGCACCTTCCATCTCGCCATGCGCGACACCACCGCCGCAATGCTGCTGCCGCCGCTGGCGCGGCGTCTGACCCGCGAGGCGCCGGGCGTGCAGGTGCAGGTCCATATTCTCGACCGCGCCGAGATTCCCATGGAGCTCGCCGCCGGCACGCTCGATCTCGCCATCGACATTCCCGAATTGCAGCGGGCCGACCTGACGAGCACGCCGTTCGTCTCCGACCGCTATGTCGCCGTCATGCGCAAGGGTCACCCCGACGCCGGGCGCGTCCTGACGCTTGAGCGTTTCACGGCGCTCCGCCTCATCGCGGTCTCAAGCCGCCGCCGCGGGCGCACGCTTATCGAGGCGGCGCTGGCCCGCGCCGGCCGCCAGGGCAATGCGGTGATGCGCATGCCGACCTTCCAGATGGCGATGGATGTCGTGCAGGGCAGCGACCTCATCGCCACGCTCCCCTCTCTGGTCGCGCGCAGCCTCGACGTCGCGACGGCCGAACGGCCCTTCCCCGCGCCGGCCGTGGACCTGTTGCTCTACTGGCACCGCAACGCCGAAAGCGACCCCGGCAACCAATGGATGCGCGCCGTCATTCAGGAGACAAGCGCTGCCCTCGCCGTTCCGCCACCTAGCCCCGCCGCGCGCGGAAGAAGCCTTTCAGCAAATCGCTCGACACATGCGCCAGATGGCCCTGGCTCACCTCGGGCCGGTGGTGGCAGGTCGGCTGCTCGAAGAAGCGCCCGCCATGGATGACGCCGCCGCCTTTGGGGTCGGACGCGGCGAAATGCAGATGGCGGATGCGGGCCAGAGAAATCGCTCCGGCGCACATCGCGCAGGGCTCCAGGCTCACATAGAGGTCGCAGTTCAGCAGCCGCTCATTGCCCAATGCCGCCGCCGCCTCACGGATCGCCAGCATCTCGGCATGGGCGGTCGGGTCGTGCAGCTCGACGATGCGGTTGCCTTGGGCCGTGATCACCGCCCCGTCCGGCCCGACGACCACCGCCCCCACCGGCACCTCGCCCCGCGCGGCCGCCGCCTCGGCCGCGATCATGGCCAGATGCATGGGATCAATGGGATCGGGGGTCACGGGCGGCGCAGTTCCAGCAGGTCGTCGACGACATCCATCAGCAATATCGTATCGGACGACTCGATGGCGTCATAGAAAATCCGCGCCGCTTCCTTGTCGTCATGGCGGAAACCGGCGCGCTCCGCCGCTTCCCATGCCGCCCGGTCCGGCCACTGGGCATAACCGATGAAATCGCCGTTCCCGGCCCTGTGCATGCGCGAGCCATAGGATTGGTAGATTTTGGTGATCGAAACCGTGCCGCGGTGCCATGCCCCGACGAAGGCCTCCTCCCGGCCTTTCTTCACGGTCCAGCGATAGACGGCGATGAACATCGGCGCTCTCCTCTGCTAGAAGCACTCCCTATGAACGACAAACCCGACATGTCCGATCCCGGCGGCGACCGTATCGCGAAAGTGC
The DNA here is from genome assembly GCA_027492655.1 of Alphaproteobacteria bacterium. Taxonomy (GTDB): domain Bacteria; phylum Pseudomonadota; class Alphaproteobacteria; order Micropepsales; family Micropepsaceae; genus JADZAI01. Next base: position 16,763 of record JAPUEF010000061.1, read on the forward strand.
TCGCGCGTGCCGGAATCGCCTCGCGCCGCGATGTGGAGAAGATGATCGCCGAGGGCCGCGTGAAGGTGGACGGCGCCACGCTCACCACCCCGGCCTTCAAGCCCGCCCCGGGCGCGGTGATCATGGTGGACGGCAAGGTCGTGGCCGGGGCCGAGCCGACACGCCTGTGGCGCTATTACAAGCCTGTCGGCCTCGTCACCACGCATCGCGACGAGAAGGGCCGGCCGACGGTCTTCCAGGCTCTGCCGTCCTTCATGCCGCGCGTCATCTCGGTCGGGCGGCTCGATCTCAATTCCGAAGGCCTCTTGCTGCTCACCAATGACGGCGCGCTGGCCCGCCGGCTTGAGCTGCCTGAAACCGGCTGGCTGCGCCGTTACCGTGTCCGCTTCTTCGGCAATGTCGCGCAGGACGAGCTCGACAAGCTGAAGAACGGCATCACCGCCGACGGCGTGCGCTACGGCCCCATCGAAGCGCTGCTGGAACGCAGCAAGGGCCAGAACTCATGGGCTACGGTCAGCTTGCGCGAAGGCAAGAACCGCGAGGTCCGCAAGGTGTTCGAACATCTCGGGCTCAAGGTCTCGCGCCTCATCCGCGTCGCCTACGGCCCGTTCCAGGTCGGCGATCTTCAGGACGGCGACGTCGCCGAGGTGCAGGGCAAGGTGCTGAAGGAACAGCTCGGCCTCGCCGCCAATCCTAACCGTGAAAAGCGGCTGAAGGCGCGCTGATGCGGATCGTCGGGGGCCGATTGCGCGGCCGCGCGCTCGTCGCGCCTGCGGACGATCGCGTGCGCCCCACATCCGACCGGGTGCGCGAGAGCGTCTTCAACATTCTCGCGCATAACGATTTCGGCGTGGGCTTCGCGCTTCAGGACGCCCGCGTCCTCGACCTCTTCGCCGGCACCGGTGCGCTTGGCTGCGAGGCCCTCTCGCGCGGCGCGAAATTCTGCCTGCTGGTCGATAACGACCCCGACAGCCGCGGCCTGCAGCGCGAGAATGTCCAGGCCCTCGGCCTCAACGGCGTCACGAAAATCTGGAAGCGCGACGCGACTGATCTCGGCCCGCGCGAGGCCCAGGCCGGCGGCCCCTTCACTCTCGCCTTCCTCGACCCGCCCTACCGCAAAGGCCTCGTCGAACGCGCCCTCATCTCCGCCCGCGACGGCGGCTGGCTTGCGCCGGGCGCGGTCGTGATGACCGAATGCGCTGCCGACGAATCACCACTCACGGTGGAAGGTTTCACCGAACACGACTCACGCACGTATGGCGAAACGAGGGTGGCGTTTCTGACGCGCTCTCCCTAGCTGCGCCTGAGGCGGATCAAACATGAGCGCCGATTGATCTTCCTCCGTTTACGGGGGAAGTCCCCCGCGCAGCGGGGGGATGGGGGCAACCGCCGTCGCGCTGCATCCGCCCCCTCCACCATGCTTCGCATGGTCCCCCTCCCCCGCTACGCAGGGGAGGATCACGTTACCGCCGCCCGAACAGCCGCTCGATGTCGTGGAGCTTCAGCTCCACATAGGTCGGGCGGCCGTGATTGCACTGGCCGGAATGGGGCGTCGCTTCCATCTCGCGCAGCAGCGCGTTCATCTCATCCGCCGTGAGCCGCCGTCCCGCGCGCACCGAGCCATGGCAGGCCATGGTGCCGCAGATTTCGTCCAGTCGTTCCTTCAGTGAAAACGCCTGCCCATGCTCGGCGATTTCGTCAGCGAGATCGCGGATGAGGCCCTGCACATCGGCATCGCCCAGCAGCGCCGGCGTCTCGCGCACAGCCAACGCGCCGTGGCCGAAATCCTCCAGCACCAGCCCCAGCTGCGCCAGTTCGCCCGCATGGGCCAGCACGCGTTCGGCGCTGGCCGGGTCCAGCTCCACGATCTCCGGCGTCAGCAGCATCTGACGCGGCGCGCCACCCGCCGCCAAAGCGACCTTCATCTTCTCATAAACAAGGCGCTCATGCGCCGCGTGCTGATCGACGATGACGAGGCCGTCCGCCGTCTCGGCCACGACATAGGTGTTGTGCACCTGCCCCCGCGCCACGCCCAGCGGATAGCGGCGGAGGTCCGCCGCCGGAATGGCATCGGCGACGCGCGCGGCGGGCGCGAAATCGCGCACCATTTCAAGCACGGCGCTCGGCGCGGCCTCATAGTTCGGCGCAGCCCATTCGCGCGTCGCCTCGGAAAGGCCGGGCGTCATCGGCTGCGGCGCGCCGGTGAAGGCGGGGAAGTAAGGCGTCTGCGGCTGCATCTGCGGGCGCAGCGCATCGAACACCGATGCCGCCACCGTCGTCGCTGCGCGATGGCCCGCGCGCTCCAGCGTCTGGCGCAGCGCGTTGACGATCAGCCCGCGCACGCCCTGTCCGTCGCGGAAGCGCACCTCCGCTTTCGCCGGATGCACGTTCACATCGACATCGTGCGGATGCGTCTCCACGAACACCACCGCGACGGCATGGCGATCATGCGCGAGGAAATCGGCGTAAGCGCCGCGCACCGCGCCGGTCAGCAGCTTGTCCTTCACGGCGCGGCCGTTGACGAACAGGAACTGGTGCTGGGCGTTGCCGCGATTGAATGTGGGAACGCCGGCGAAACCGAACACCCGCGCCTCGCTCTTGGCGATATCGAAGGCCAGCGCGTTCGGCCGGAACGCCGGGCCGAGGATCGCCGCGATGCGCGCCAGCCACCCCACCGGACCCGGCAATTCGGCCTCGAGATCCAGAATGACGCGGCCTTCATCCTCCAGCCGGAAGGCCGTTTCCGGCGCGGCCATGGCCAGGCGCTTCACGATATCGGAAATCGCCTGCGTCTCGGTGCGCGGCGATTTCATGAATTTCAGACGCGCGGGCGTCGCATAGAACAGATCGCGCGCCTCGATGCGCGTGCCGTGCTGGCCGCGCCCCAGAAACGCCACCGGCTCCGGCTCGCCGTTCGCGCCGCCCTCGACCGTGATGCGCCAGGCGTCGCCGGCATCCGCCACGCGGCTGTCGATAGTGAGGCGCGACACGGACCCGATCGACGGCAGCGCCTCGCCGCGAAAGCCCAGCGTCTCGATCTGCGTGAGGTCGTCGTCGCCCGCGCCATCGACCGGCAGCTTCGACGTCGCGTGACGCAGGATCGCGATGGGTAGTTCCGCGCGGCTCATCCCCTTGCCGTCGTCGGTGATGCGGATGAGCGTCAGCCCCCCGCCCGCTACCGCAATCTCAACGCGGCGCGCGCCGGCATCCAGCGCGTTCTCCACCAGCTCCTTCACTGCCGCAGCCGGCCGCTCCACCACCTCGCCTGCGGCGATGCGGTTGATCGTGCCCTCACTGAGACGGCGGATGGTCATGATCGATCCTCCTCCGCCGTCAGGATCGAGCCGATTGATCCTCCCCCGTTTACGGGGGAGGGGGACCGCGAAGCGGTGGAGGGGGCATGCGCCGGCCCGGGGGCCCCCCCCCCCCCCAACCAGGGGGACCCCCCCCCCCCCGGGGGCGGGACAGGGAGCGCGCGGGCCGCCCCCCCCACCACCGCCGCGCCCCCCC
>JAPUEF010000061.1:20282-24725 GCA_027492655.1 Alphaproteobacteria bacterium
GGTGGGGGCCGCCCGCCGCCGCCCCCCCCGCCGCTGACGCGCCGCCCCCGCGCGCGCGCGGGCGGGGGGGGGGGGGGCGGCCGCCGCCCGCGCCCCCCCCCCCCCGCGCCGGCCCTCGCCCCCCTCCCCGGCTTTGCCGGTACTCCCCCCGCTGCGCAGGGGGAGACCATTGAGCGCGGCTGCCCGCCTCCGTCACGGCGCTTCGCCCGCCGCCAGATAGGCGCGGGCCAGCTTCTTGCCCTCTTCCACCGCCGGCTGGTCTAGCGGATCGATGTTCATCAGGCGCGCCGCCAGAATGGTCTCCAGCATGAAGTGCATGAAGAGGCCGCCCAGCGCGTATTCATCCAGCGCCCCGACCTTCAGGGTCCGCACCGGACGGCCGCGCCGGGCCAGCGTCTCAGCCGTTGCGCGGGTCTGCGCCGCGACCAGATCGCCCAGCGCATGGCCGCCCAGATACCCGGCGCCGATCTTCTCCGCGAAGGCCGCATCGGGCTTCGGTCCGCTCGCCTCGGCCGCCGCCGACAGCACGGTGAAGCCGCGCACGTTCGGCCCGTCCAGATAAAGCTGCAGCTGACTGTGCTGATCCACCGGCCCCAGCGCCACGCTCGCCGCCTGACCTTTGCCCTCCTTGCCGACGCTCTCGGCCCAGAGTTGACGCCACCACGCGCCGAACCGCTCGAAGCGGTCGCCATAGGGCATCAGCACCAGCTCGCCATAGCCCGCCTCCGCCGCCGCGATGGCCAGCGCCGCGCCGTCCGCGACCGCCGACTCGCCGGCCAGCAATTGCGTCCACACCGCTTCCGCGCCTTCGCGGATGCGCGCCGCATCCAATCCCAGCAGCAGCGCCGGCAGCATCCCCACCAGCGTCAGCACCGCATAGCGCCCGCCGATCTCCAGCGGATGCTCCAGCGTCGGCGCGCCGATCTCGTTCGCGAAGCGGCGGGCGGGATTGTCGGTCGGCTCGGTCAGCACCGCGAAGTGGTGCTTGAGATATTTGCCGCCGCCGGCCGCGCTCAGCGCCTCGGCCGCCGACAACGCCTGCATCAGCGTCTCGCCGGTGCCGCCGGATTTCGACACCACCAGAAAGCGCGTGGTCTTCAGATCGAGGCTGGAGAGCGCATGGCTCCACGTCGCGCCGTCGAGATTGTCGAAGAAGTGGTAACGCACGCCGCCGACACGGTCGCCGACGCCCGGCGTGCGCCAGCCTTTCAGCTGCGCCACCGCCTGCGCCCCCAGGCTGGAGCCGCCGGTGCCCAGAATGCACAGATCGGTCGTGTTGTTCAGCAGATGGCGGACGACATCTCCGGCGGCGGCCAGATCGTCGCGCCGCCGCGCGATTTCGAACAGCGGCTGCCCGCCCGCCCGCGCGCTCGCGCGCAGGGCGTCCAGATGCGGCTGCAAGGCCTGACGCTGCGCCTCGAAGGCGTCGCGGGTCAGTGCGTGATGGCCCGTCTGGGCCGGAAAGGCGTGGCGAAGGTCGGCGGCGTAAGGGTGACTCATGCGCCGCAGTTTACGGCGGCGGCGCAGGTTTAGGAACCGGCCGATCCTGCCGCCGACCCTCCCCGTTTCAGGGGGAGGGCAGGCAAGCGGACCCGAAAAGCCTCAGGGCGTCGGGGCGGTGGGCGTCACGCCTTCCGGCTTGCCGACGACCACCGTGAACAGCTTGTCGGGATCCAGCAGGCGCTTGGCGACCGCGTTGACCTGATCCTTCGTCACCTGCTCCAGCTCGGCATTGCGGCGGTTCACGTAATCCTTGTCGAAGCCCTGCAGGTAATAGCCGAGCAGGATCGAGCCGATCTTGGCGTTGGAGTCGAAGCGCAGCGCGAACGAGCCGGTGAGATAGGCCTTGGCGTCGTTCAGCTCCTCGTCGGTGATGCCGGTATCGCGGAACTTGCGGATCTCTTCCTTCGCCAGGTCCAACGCCTGCCCCGCCGTCGCGTTGGCGGTGGAAAGGCTGCCGTAGAAATACTCGGTCAGCCGGTCGGTGGCATAGCCGGTATATACGCCATAGGTCAGGCCCCGCTTGGCGCGGATTTCCTTCATCATGCGCGAGGCGAAGCCGCCGCCGCCCAGCGTGTAGTTCATCACCTGCGCGGCGCGGAACTCGGGGTCGGTCGCCTTGATGCCGGCGCCGCCGAAGATGATCACGCTCTGCGGCACGTCGCGTTCGATCACGTCGGTCGTCCCCAGCGCCTGGATCTCGATCGGCTGGACGTCGGGCAGCGCGCGCTTCTCGGGGATCGCCGCGAACAGCGTGTCCAGTATCGGCCCCAGCTCTTCGGCGGTGATGTCGCCGACCACCACGACCTTCAGCTGATCGCGGCCCAGCGCCGACTGCATGAAGTTCACGATATCGTCGCGGCTGATGGCGGCCAGGCTCTCGCCGGTGCCGATGGTGCGGCGGCCATAGGGATGGTTCGGAAACGCCTTCGAGGCCCAGACATAGCCGGCGATCGAGCCGGGGTCCTCGTCCTGCTCCTTCTGCGCGGCGGCGATCTGCGCCTTCATGCGGTCGATCGCTTCCTGATCGAAGCGCGGGCTGGCGATGGCCAGCCGCGCCAGCTCGAACGCCTCGGCCTTGTTGGCCGACAGCGTGTTGATGCTGAGATAGAAAGCGTCGTCATCGGCGCTGCCGCCGAAGCTGATCGCCTTGTCCTGCAGCTTCTGGATGAACGCCGTGGAATCGTAATCGCCGGCGCCTTCGTTCATCAGCGTCGAGACGAGATAGGCCAGACCGCTCTTTCCTTCGGGGTCCAGACGCGCGCCGCCGTCAAAACCGGCGTTCAGCGCGACGATGGGCAGGCCATGTTCCTCCACCAGCCAGGCTTCGATGCCGCCGGGGCTCTTCACCGCCTGCACGTTCATGGCGGCGGCGGGGGCGACGACGATGAATGCCGCGGTCAGGCCGGCGGCGATGCGGGAGATCAGGCTCACGGCGTTCCCTCCGTCGGCGGGGTGGCGGGCGGGGCGTCGCCGCCCTTCCCTTCGGGCTCCAGCGTGCCGGTCACGCTGCGCTCGGGCTTGAAGTATTTCGCGGCGACCGCCTTCACCTGCTCGGCGGTGACGGCGTCGATGCGCTGCGGCCAGGCGTCGAGGTCGGCCAGCGTCAGGCCATAGGCCAGGCCCTCGCCGTAATAATTCGCCATGCCCTCGGCGCTGTCCTTGGCGTAGATCGCATTGGCGACCAGCACCGCCTTGGCGCGGGTCAGTTCCTCGGCGGTCGGCCCTTCGGCGACGAACTTCGCGATCTCGTTATCGATCGCGGCTTCCACGGCGGCCAGCGTTTCGCCTTCAGCGGGCTGGGCATAGACGCCGATATTGCGGTCGTCGATGCCGTCGCCATCGTACCAGGTCGAGACCGAGGTGACGATCTTGTCGCGCTTGGTCAGCGCCAGGCCGAGGCGCGAGGTGTCGCCGCTGCCGCCCAGAATGAACGACATCACGGCCAGCGCGTAGGCCTCGTCGTCCTTCTGCGAGGTATAGCTGGGGGCGAGATAGAGCCGCGCCAGCGTCGGCACGCCGACCTGCGGGTCTTTCATCGCCACGCGGCGCGCGGCGATCGGCGGCGGCTCCTGCGGGCGCACGCGCTTGGACAGATCGCGGGCCTTCAGGGGGCCGTAGTATTTCTCGGCCAGATCCTTCACCTGCGCCACGGTCACGTCGCCGGAGACGACGAGGATCGCGTTGTTCGGCCCGTAATTCGCCTTGTAGAAGGCCTGCGCCTCTTCCAGCGTCAGGCCCTCGATCTCGCTGCGCCAGCCGATCACCGGGATGCCGTAGGGATGCGCGAGATAGAGCGCGGAATACATCTGCTCCCAGAACTTGGCGTCCGGGCTGTTGTCGGTGCGCTGGTTGCGCTCCTCCAGAATCACGTTGCGCTCGGACGGCACGGTCTGATCGGAGATGATCAGGTTCTCCATGCGGTCGGCGTCCAGCTCCATCACCAGACCCAGCCGGTCGGCGGCGATGCGCTCGTAATAGACGGTACGGTCGTAATAGGTGTTGGCGTTGTTGTCGCCGCCATTGCGCGAGATGATCGCATCGAACTGCTGGTCGGGCACCTTGGGCGTGCCGCGGAACATCAGGTGCTCGAAGAAATGGGCGATGCCGCCGGCGTCGCGCGGATCGTCGGCGCTGCCGGTCTTGAACCAGATCTGATGGGTGACGACAGGGGCGCGGTGATCGGGAATCACCACCACCTGCATGCCGTTCTTCAGGCTGAACTCATGCGCCTTGAACGCCTCGTCGTCGGCTAAGGCGGGCGCAGCCAAGGCGGCGCCGGCGAGGAAAAATGCTCTCAGGGTCTTCAAGACGGGTTCCCTTCAGCCTGAGGGGGAAAACGGCGAAACGCCGCAGCGATCATGCTGCGGCGTTCGTCAGCTTCGCAAGCTTCCACGCGGAACGCGCTTCACGATTGCGACAGTTAATCGCGGAGCCGTTACT
>JAPUEF010000062.1 GCA_027492655.1 Alphaproteobacteria bacterium
CGCGCCCCAGCCGGGTTCGACGGCCTCGACCACCGTCACGCCCACGCCCATCTCGCGCAGGTGGATGGCGGTGGAGAGGCCCGTGAAGCCCGCGCCGATGACCACGACGTCGGCCGTCTCGTCGCCGGTAACAGGCTGCAGCACGGGTCCGGGCGGCGCCGTCGCGGCCCAGAGCGAGGGCGGCCAGGGTGCGGACGATGTCTGTGTCATGGAGACTTTCCCGGTGGATGTGTCATGATCCGGTTCGGCGCCCATGAAAGCGGGGCTGCGCGAGGGCGGCAAGCTGCGTTCGCGCAGAGGTCGCACGGCGGTTTTCGTGGGCATTCTCATTTCACTGCGTCAGCCCGGCATATGAGATAAAATATTCTATTTGTATTGCCGTATATAGAATGTATATTCTTTTTGTCCTATAATTCCTTTGGTCGATTGGAAATTTCGTCTCCGGCGAGCTATGAGTGCAGTGCAGCGGCCCCACGGCGGAAATGCCGGTCTGGGCGCGTTGCGTTGGGCGGCGGCTTGGGTTGAACTCGGTCCCGCTGGTTCGTGAAGGGTAGGGGCGTTACATGCCGCTGAAGCATATTCTGGGCGTCGACCACGTGGTGGTCACGGTGCGTGATCTTGATGCGGCCGCGAAAGCCTGGGGCCGTATCGGCTTCACGATGTCGCCGCGCGGCACGCATTCGCCGCTGCTCGGCACCGGCAACTACACGACCATGTTCGGCGACGACTATCTCGAACTGCTCGGCGTCCTGAACGAGACCGATCAGAACAAGCCGACGCGCGACTTCCTTGCCAGACGCGAGGGCATCGAACGCACCGCCTTCACCACGGATGACGCTGCCGCCGGCGCCGCCGAACTCAAGGCGCGCGGTCTCGAGCCGCTCGGCCCCGTTCATTTCGGCCGCCCGGTCGACCTGCCGAACGGCTCGACCGGCGAAGCCAGGTTCAATGTGTTCCGCTGGCCGCTCGACCAGAATCCCGGCGGCATGCGCATCTTCGCCTGCCAGCACCTGACCCGCGAGACGGTGTGGATTCCGGAAATCCAGAAACATGCCAACGAGGCGAGGCGCATCGTCCGCATCGAGGTGCTCTCCGCCGATCCGAATGCTTCCTCGCAGAAGATGGCCGGCCTGATCGACGAGCCGGCGGTCCAGACGCCGGACGGCTGGCGCGTGCCCTCGGGCGGCAAGCGCGCCGACTTCCTGTTCTACGATCAGGCGCAGTTCGAGAAGGCCTATCCGGCCGCCGTCCGCGACGGCGCGGCTGCGGAAGGCGCCGTCGCGCTGGTGCTCGGCACGGCCGACCTTGCCAAGGCCAAGGCTGCTTCCGGCGGCGTCGCCCACGGCGAGGAGCAGGTCAGCGTGCCCGCGAAGGTCGTCAACGGCGTCATCGTGAGCTTCGTGCCCAATTGACGGGCGCGCCCGCTTTTCAGGCATCCGCTTGATTGAGGGGTATTTCCCCGTTCCCAATCGTACTTTCCAAGCCCAGTCGCCAGGAGGCCCTGCCAGTGACTTCACCCGCCGCGCCGCGGTCATGACTTCGGCGGCGATCGCCGCAAACGTCGTCGATCCGTTCCGCGCCTTCGCCCAGCAGGCACCGCGCAAGGGCGGTGTCTTCGTGGTCCACTACGGCGCCGAACAGCGCCAGCTCAATCCGAGCCTCCAGGCCTCGACCGGCGTCTACATCATCGGCGGCAAGATCCAGGAGGCGCTGGTCGATCTGGACGCCGCCGGCAATCCCGTCGGCGTGCTGGCGACGAGCTGGGAGGCGACGCCGGACGGCAAGACCATCACCTTCAAGCTGCGCCAGGGCGTGACCTGGCACGACGGCAAGCCCTTCACCTCCGCGGACGTGCAGTTCACGGCGATGGAGATGTGGAAGAAGATCCTCAATTACGGGTCGACGCTGCAGCTGTTCCTGACCGCCGTCGACACGCCCGATCCGCACACCGCCATCTTCCGCTACGAGCGGCCCATGCCGCTGAACCTCCTGCTGCGCGCGCTGCCCGACCTCGGCTACATCTCGCCGCGCCATCTCTACGAGGGCAAGGGCGACATCCGCCAGAACCCGGTGAACCTCGCGCCCGTCGGCACCGGCCCGTTCAAGTTCGTCAGCTACGAGCGCGGCCAGCACGTCATCGCCGAGCGTCACGACGGCTACTGGCGCGGACCGGCCAATCTCGACCGCATCGTCTGGCGCGTCATCACCGACCGCGCCGCCGCCGCCGCTCAGATGGAGGCCGGCCAGCTGCATTATTCGCCGTTCTCGGGCCTGACCATTTCCGACATGGCCCGCCTCGGCAAGGATCCGCGCTTCGTCGTCTCGACCAAGGGCAACGAGGGCAATGCCCGCACCAACACGCTGGAATTCAACTTCCGGCGCAAGGAACTGGCCGACATCAAGGTTCGCCAGGCGCTCGCTCACGCGATCAACGTGCCGTTCTTCATCGAGAACTTCCTCGGCGACTTCGCCAAGATCGGCACCGGTCCGATCCCGTCGGTCTCGACCGATTTCTATCCGGGCGCCAACACGCCGCAGTACCCCTACGACAAGGCCAGGGCGATCAAGCTGCTCGACGAGGCGGGCCTGCGCCCCGGCGCCGGCGGCACGCGCCTGACGCTGCGTCTCCTGCCGGCGCCGTGGGGCGAGGACATCTCGCTCTGGGCGACCTTCATCCAGCAGTCGCTGGGCGAGGTCGGCGTCAGGGTCGAGATCGTCCGCAATGACGGCGGCGGCTTCCTGAAGTCGGTCTATGCCGACCACGCCTTCGATCTGGCGACGGGCTGGCACCAGTACCGCAACGATCCCGCGGTTTCGACGACCGTGTGGTATCGTTCCGGCCAGCCGGTCGGCGCGCCCTGGACCAACCAGTGGGGCGTGGCCGATGCGACCCTCGACAAGATCATCGACGATGCCGCGACCGAGGTCGATGCGGCCAAGCGCAAGGCGCTCTACGGCGATTTCGTCAAGCGCGCCAATGGCGAACTGATGATCTGGATGCCGATCGAGCAGATCTTCGTCACGGTCATCACCGCCAAGGCCCGCAACCACTCGAACACGCCGCGCTGGGGCTCCACCTCTTGGCACGATCTCTGGCTGGCCGAGTGACGGCACGAATGTCACGGGCGGCCTGAAGCCATGCATATCCTGAGACTTGCGGG
>JAPUEF010000063.1 GCA_027492655.1 Alphaproteobacteria bacterium
CGCCCGGTCGCGGGCCGGACCGAAGCTGCAGAAGCCGACGACGCCGTAGTAATCGTGCTCGGCGACCAGTAGTCCGTCATGCGGGCCGCGATGGGAAATCTCGCGCGCCCAGAGCAGGCGCTGGCGCACTTCGGAGAGGCGGACGAGATAATTGGTCGGCAGCAGGCCGGCATAGGCCTCGCGCCACGATTCGACGAAAATACGGGCGATCGCTTCCGCATCGTCCTTGAGCGCGGACCGCACGAAAAGTTCGTCGTCGACCATGGCCGTTCCCACCGTTTCTTGGGAAAAGCCTAGCGCGAGCCCAAGGCAGGCTCCAGCGTTTCGTTAAGACGTGATTAACCCTTACGAGCCGGCCTTCTGCGGCCCGTCTTCGCTTTCGAAGGCGTAGTTATAGGCGCGGCCGACGAAATCGACCGTCGCCTGCCACACCTCGGTCGCGGTCGAGACCGTGAGCGCGATGAAGTCGTCCGGCCAGACAAGCGGACGGGTCGCTTCGGCGCATTGGGCCGATTTGCCGGCAGCGGCGGCTTCGGCGGACCAGACGCAGGCATCGCTCATCGCGTCGCCCGGCCTGACGGCGGCGACCTCGACTGCGGCGCCTTCAGCCGTCACGGCTTTCTGCGCAGGCTGACCGCCGATAACGGCGGCACCGCACAGCGCCGTAAGCGCCAGAGCCGAAGTAACGATCAAGATCCGCATCAACATCCCCAAGCCCGTCCGAATGACGAAGCACGCAGAAGTTACCTCAAGCGGCGTTCAGATGCGCGTGACGTTTATCATGTGACGGACGAAATGTGATGTCCGTCACAGGAAAAATCACGCCCAGGTTGCGACCGGCGGCATGGACGAAAGGATCGCTTCGACATTTCCCCCGGTTTTCAGCCCGAATGTCGTGCCGCGATCGTAAAGCAGGTTGAATTCGACATAACGGCCCCGCCACTTGGTCTGTTCGTCCCGGGCGGCCTCGTCCCAGCTTTCGGCGATGTGCCGGCGGACGATGTCGGGATAGGTGGTGCGGAACGCCTCGCCCACGGCGCGTGAGAAAGCGAAGTCACGGTCCCAATCGCCACTGTCGTGATGGTCGTAGAAAATGCCGCCGACGCCGCGATGTTCGTTGCGGTGGGGGAGCCAGAAATAGGTGTCCGCCCAGTCGGCGTATTTCGGATACCAGCCGGGATCGAACCCGTCGCAGACCTTACGGAAGCGGTCGTGAAACAAGGCGGCGTCGGGATGGGCTCGGTTGCGCTGGGCGTCGAGCGTGGGGTTCAGATCCGCCCCGCCGCCAAACCAGCTTTGCGTGGTGACGATCATCCGCGTGTTCATGTGGACCGCCGGAACATGCGGATTGCGCGGGTGGCAGATAAGGCTGATGCCCGAAGCCCAGAAACGCGGATCTTCCGCCGCGCCTTTCACCTGCTTGGCGAAATCCGGGCTGAAGCGGCCGAACACGGTGGAGGTGTGGACGCCGATCTTTTCGAACAGGCGGCCGCGCAGCATGCCCATCACGCCGCCGCCCTGATCCGACCCGTCCTCGGCTCTGGCCCGCGCCCAGGGCGTGGCGACGAAGCGACCGGGGCTGCCCGGATAGAGCGTTTCGGGCGCTTCATCCTCAAGCCCTTCGAACATGGCGAAGATCGCCTGCTGCAGGGCTTCAAACCAGGCGCGCGCCGTGGCCTTGCGGGATTCCAGATCGCTCATGCGCTTGCAGCCATTCTTTCCATCGGCATTCGTTTCACCGGAACGACGCCCGCTATGACAGAGCGGCTTGGGCGAGATCAATGCCGTCGCCTTGCCGCGCCCCCGGACGTTGCCGATAGTCGGGGCACAAAGACAGCCAACATCCTGCAAGGAAACGACGCCATGAAGCTCGACAACAGCATTTCCGCCGTCATCACCGGCGGCGCATCCGGTATGGGCGAGGCCACGGCCCGTCTGCTCGCGGCCCATGGCGTGAAGGTCGCCCTGTTCGATCTGAACGAGGAGCGCGGGGAAGCGGTCGCCCGCGACATCCGCGGCATCTTCTGCAGGGTGGACGTGATGTCGGACGAGGCGGTGGATGCCGGCTTCGCCAGAGCGCGCGCGGCGCACGGGCAGGAGCGCATTCTGGTGAACTGCGCCGGCGGCGGCTTTGGCGGCCCGGCCAAGACCGTGAGCCGCGACAAGCAGACCGGCGAGATCAAGCGCTACGTCATCTCCAACTTCCAGAAGACGCTGGAACTGAACCTGACAGGGACGTTCCGCTGCATCGTCGCTTCGGCGGCGGGCATGCTGACGCTGGACCCGCTGGAGGACGGCGACCGGGGCGCGATCGTCAACACCGCCTCCGTCGCCGCCAAGGACGGCCAGATCGGTCAGGCCGCCTATGCCTCGGCCAAGGCCGGGATCGTTGGGCTGACGCTGGTGGCGGCGCGCGATCTGTCGGGCGACAATATCCGCGTGAACACGATCCTGCCCGGCATCTTCGATACGCCGATGATGGGCCGCGCCCCGGCCGCGCTGAAGGCGTCGCTGGGAGCGCAGGTGCCGTTCCCGAAACGTCTGGGTCAGGCCGAGGAATATGCCCAGCTCGCCCACACCATGATCACCAACGGCTATCTGAACGGCGAGCATGTCCGCATCGACGGCGCGATCCGCATGGCCCCGCGCTGAACCCTGCCGCAAAAATCTTTGGACCGGCCCGGCGCGTGATGTAAGTCCGCGCCGGGCTGCGCAGCCTGCTGCATTTGCGAGGCTGATCCTGTTCCACCGCCTGACGCCATTCCGCTTGTTCGCGCCGATTCTCGCCGGCGCGACCCTGAAAGACCGGCTGATCGCCTCGGCCGGGGCGATGGCGTGTCTGGCGCTGACGGCCTGGTTGTGCGCCCGCTCGCCGGTCGCGCTCACCGGCCTCCCGGCCCTGGTCGCCCCCGTCGGCGCGTCGGCCGTCCTGCTGTTCGCAATCCCGTCCAGCCCGCTGGCGCAGCCCTGGCCGATCTTCGGCGGCAATGTCGTTTCGGCGATCGTCGGCGTCGCGGTGGCGTACTGGCTTGGCCATGGGCCGCTGGCGGTCGGCGCGGCGGTGGTCACCACCTTGTTAGGCCAGTCGATCCGGCGCGGTCGGCCCCCCCCCCGCGGCGCCGGCGCCCAGACCGCCGGGATAGGCGGGGCGGCCGGCTGG
>JAPUEF010000064.1 GCA_027492655.1 Alphaproteobacteria bacterium
GACCAACATGCTGCTGGCCACCGGGGCGAAAGAGGACCCGCCCGAGCGCGCGCAGCGTGTCGCGGCGATGATGAGGACCGGCAAATGAACGACCGCGAAACCGGCACCTTCCGGAACTGGCTCGCCTTCTTTCTTGTGGCGGCCTTCGTTTCGGTCCTGCCGCTGCTGATCTTCAAGACGATCCCCGCCGATAACAAGGAGATCATCGTTTACATGCTCGGCCAGCTCAGCGGCATGGCGACGATGGCGCTGGGGTTCTACTACCTCAACAAGGCAGGGCAGGACGCGCTTGAGGCGACCAAGGCCGACAACACCGGCAAGGCATTTGATGCCATCACGGCGGCGGCGGCTTCCACTCCGCCTATCGAGCCCGAGCCCGACGTCATCCTGAAGCCTGGCGAAACTGCCCAGGCAGAGGAAGGTCGCTGATGCGTCTCTTAGACCTTGAGCCGCGCTGGATTTTGATCGACGGCAAGCGCGTCGGCTTCGTATTCCGATCCCCGATCCGCGCCGACAATTTCTGGCAGACCTGCTTCCCCGAGCCGGTCGGCACGAATCGCCGCGATCAGTGGGATCTGGCGCAGGAAGCGCTCGGTGATGACCGTGCCGTCATTCAAGGGTGCAACCGCGAACATCGCTGGGCGATCGCCGGCGGGATCGACACTGCCAGCTTCGAAACGATCACCGTGACGCCATCGCTCGACGGTAGCGCCGGCGGCGGCTGGCACGGTCATATCACCAACGGTGATATTGTCGGCGGCATCTGATGCGCGACCGCACAGAGGCGGACGATATCGTCCAGGGCGCCTATAACAGGGCGCTCCTCGACCTGATCCTGCCGCCGATCCGGCGCGCCGCGCAGGACGCCGGCTATGCAATCACGGTCCACGGTTCGCTGAACCGTGACATCGACCTCGTGGCGATCCCCTGGGTCGAGCACAACGTATGGAGCAAAGAAGCGCTGGTCGACGCGATCTGCGGCGCCGTGCGCGGCGCCGTCGGGCGCTGCTACTACCATTCCAACAAGGATTGGACCGTCAAGCCGCACGGTCGGTTCGCAAAGACCCTGATGGTTTGGTGCGGTCAGAACACGGCCGATCT
Organism: Alphaproteobacteria bacterium; assembly: GCA_027492655.1. Taxonomy (GTDB): domain Bacteria; phylum Pseudomonadota; class Alphaproteobacteria; order Micropepsales; family Micropepsaceae; genus JADZAI01. Next base: position 1,102 of record JAPUEF010000064.1, read on the forward strand.
CGACCTCAGCGTCATGCCTGTGATCCAGAAAGAGGAGAAACCATAATGCGTAAGATGATGATCGCCGCGCTGGCGGCGCTCAGCCTGGCCGGCTGCGCCACGACCGGCACGGCCGGGGTCGAATCCCCCGCGCCGCTGGCGTCGACGAATGTCGACGAGCAGGCCCTCACCGCGGCCTATGCCAGCTTCGATGTCCTGCTGACCGCGATCGACGAGCTGCGCGCCGTCGGCGTCCTCGTTCCCGGCACGCCGAAGGCCCTGAAGGTGCAAGCGCTCATCATCCAGGCGCGGGACGGTCTCAACGTGGCCCGGGCCGTGCGCGCGGGCCTGTCGGCCAAAGATCCGGCCGTCGCCCTCGCGTCGGCGACGGATGCGTTCCGCCAGATCACCGCGCTCCTGAAGGGAAACTGATGATGGATATCGAAAAGCTTGCCCGGGATCTGCTCGGCATCGTGAAGGCCGCCGCGCCGCTGGTCGGCCTGGCCGATGAGATGGCCGCCGCCGAAACGCTGGTAAAGGCGGTCGAGGCCGCAGTCGACACGATCAAGGACGCGGTCGATCCCGACCAGCGGCACGAGCTGGAGGCGAACCTCGACGCCTTGGCCGCGCGCGTGAACGCGCACGCCGATCGCACGGCCGGTTCGCTCGGCTGACGAAATTCCCCGGCAATCCCGCCGGGATATAAAGGAGAGTGCATATGGTTCTCTTTAAACGCGCCGCGATGCTGATCGCGACATGCTCGATGATGCTGGTCGGCGTTGCATCGGCTGCGATCCGCGCCGTGGAGCGAATAGCCATCTTGGCGTTCGCGCTGTTCGCGCCGGCGCCGGCTCGTCTGGCCGCCGACGGCTACACCTTCGAACGTCGTGCCGATCGCGCGCCGCTGGCCGCCTCGCTGCTCGAAGGCCTCCGCCATGAAAAGGGGGTTCCGCGTCTCGGCGCGGCGCGAGGCTGCTGATCTTCACCGTGGGGGTGCAGGAAGGGCGTCGGAGTGATCCGGCGCCCTTTTCTTTTGTCGCGACCAGCGGTACACGGGTGGGGCTGCGGGCGCGTTTTCGAAGGTGTGCGCCGTCGATGGTCGGAGCGTCGCGAAGCGAAGATCATCAGCACCAGGATGCCCGTGAGGGAGGTCCAGGCCAGCGGGGATTGCAAGCCTCGCCCCTGGAGCAGCCCTGTGGGGAAATGAGCGGCCTCGGCCCGCAGCACTCTGATCTCAGACCATGCCGATACCTTGGTGCGCGTGACGTGCCGGGCCCAGTTCGCGTCAGCCTTCTCCGTCGGGTCGCGACGAAGAAGATGGGCCGGGCACGCCACAACGCGGCGCTTGCTTAACGCGATTCTGTTGCAGTTCCAATAACTCGGCTCTCGATCGATACCAGCGGGCCGAGGAACAGTCGCTTGCCTTCTTTCCCGGCAAGGCCCTGCCGCACCGCGGCGTTGCCGGCGTCGGCATAGCTGAGCCACCATCGGCCGGCGCGCTCACCGCAGCGCCAGCGATATTCGAACCGGGTCGGGGCCCACGCGTGCTCCAGAGGGTCGATCTTCATACCGGCCGCTCCTTCGACCGGCGAGGAAAGACGCGCAGCGCGGCGCCCGATAGGTGTTGTTCCGCCGCGACGGTCGCCTCGATGCCAACGGCACGCATGACGCCCCGGAGTTGCGTCTGAAGATAGGTGGCCCGGCAATAGTTGGCGATCGTCTCGGTCGGCATCGCGCGCTCGTCCCGCAGCATCTGTTGCCAGAAGGAAACGAACGGCTCCCGGCCGCCATCACTGAACCCGTGCAGCACGGCGAGAGCGAGGCGCACGCCGTGGCTCGGCGGCGGCGCACTGGTGCGCGCTTGCTCGACCTGCTCGGCGAGCGCCTTCAGCGCCAGGTCAATCAGGGTGTCGCGCTCGATTCGCATTGCGCAATTAGAACATTATGAGAACATCAACGCAAGCCGGAGCGAAGCTGCAAGAGATTGTTGCAGGTTCGAATCGAACCGGTGCATTTATTG
>JAPUEF010000065.1:0-2812 GCA_027492655.1 Alphaproteobacteria bacterium
CGGCACGCTGAACATGGACGACATCCGCATCGTGTGGACCAGCGGCCCCATTCCGAACGGCCCCTTCGTGATGCGCCAGGGCCTGCCCGCCGACCTGCGCCGGAAGATCATCGACGCGCATATCCGCCTGCGCGAAGCCGATAGAGCCGCATTCGAGGCGCTGACGGGCGGGCAGGGGCAGGGCTTCACGCCGACGCCGCCGGGCTTCTACGACGTGATCTTCCAGATCAAGGCCGAGGAAGAAGCCGCGAGGCGCACAAAGGTATGAGCGTGCTCGACGAACTCGTCACGGCCGCAGGGCCTGAAAAAGCCAAGGCCGCCCTTGACGCCTTCGAGGTCGAGAACGCCGCCTACAAGCGCCGCTGGCGCCTGTTTTTCGGCATTGGCCTTGGGCTCTTCGGCATCTGTTTCATCGGCGCGGTCTTCATCGCGGATTTCAGCCTGTCGCGGCTGATCAGCGGCTTCCCGCAGATGTTCGCCTTTCTCGATCGCGCCTTGCCCGATCTGCAGATGAGCCGTCTCGGCGACAGCGCGACGACCGAAGGCTCGCTCGCCTACTGGTTCTACAACTGGCCGAAATGGCTTGGCCTGCTGTGGGAATCCATCGAGATGGCGATCCTCGCGACGGCGCTCGGCGGCGGCGCGGCGTTCCTGCTTTCGTTCGTGGCGGCCCGCAATATCGGGCCGAACCGCTGGATCTCGGCCTTCGTGCGCCGCCTTCTGGAATTCTTCCGCACGCTTCCCGATCTCATCGTCGCGCTGGTTCTGGTGCAGGCGTTCGGACCCGGCGCGGCAGCGGGCGTTCTGGCCATCGCGCTCCACACCACCGGGGCGCTCGGCAAGCTGATGAGCGAAGTCCACGAGAATATCGACATGAAGCCGCTGGAAGGCGTGCGCGCCTCGGGCGGCAACTGGTTCCATGCCATCCGCTTCGGCGCGATGCCGCAGATCCTGCCGAATTTCTTCTCGTATGCCTTGCTGCGGCTCGAAGTGAATATCGCGGCGGCGGCGGCCATCGGCTATGTCGGCGCGGGCGGCATCGGGCAGGAGCTGGTGATCGCCATCGAGAACCTGCGCTTCGACGACGCGCTCGCCATCATCACGATGGTGATCGTGCTGATCTTCGCGATCGACCTCACCTCCGAACGCATCCGTCACCGCTTCATCGGGGCGCGCGCATGACCTCGCCCTTCACCGTTTCGCAGGATGAAATCACGGCCGCACGCAACGCCTATGGCGACGTGATCGAACCGAGCTTCCTGAAGCGCGCGCTGCCATGGGCGCTCAGCGCTGTGGTGTTCGGCTATCTGGTCTGGCTGTGGATCAAGTTCGGCCTGACGCTGGAGCTGTTCGGCAAGGGCGCGGCGAAGCTGAGCGAATTCGTCGTTAAAATGCTGCCGCCAGATCCCGGCCCCTATATGGGTGAGTTCCTCCGGGCGACCGGCGAAACGCTGGGCATGGCGTTTCTGGGCACGCTGTTCGGAGCGATCATCGCGTTTCCGCTGGCCTATCTCGGCGCGTCGAATGTCGTGAAGAACAGCGCGATCCACTTCATCGTCCGCCGCGTCTTCGACGTTTTCCGCGGCATTCCTTCGCTGATCTGGGCGCTGGTGTTCGTCGCCGGTTTCGGCCTTGGCCCCATGGCGGGCGTTCTGGCGCTGATGATGGCGGACTTCGCCCCGCTGGCGAAGCTGGGCGCTGAAGCTATCGAGAACGCCGACCGCAAGCCGGTGGAAGGCGTCACCTCGGCGGGCGCATCGAAACTTCAGATCCTGCGCTTTGCGCTGGTGCCGCAGATCCTGCCGATCCAGTTGAGCCAGGCGCTGTACTTCTTTGAATCGAACGTCCGGTCGGCGGCGGTTCTGGGCATCGTGGGCGCGGGCGGCATCGGCTACTACCTGTCGGATCTCAGCCGCAACAACCACTGGGACATGGTCGCGTTCATCCTGATCCTGTTCCTGATCCTGGTTTATGCCATCGACTTCATCTCGAAGCGGCTGCGCGGGCTGATCACCGGGGAGCCGCGTTGATCCCGCTGGGGCAGGAAGACGGCATCAAGCGTCTGACGGAGTTGATCGCAGAGGCGGACCGCGTCGCGGTCTTCACCGGCGCGGGCATCTCCACGGAAAGCGGCATCCCGGATTTCCGCTCGCCGAGCGGGCTGTGGACCCGCATGAAGCCGATCCTGTTTCAGGATTTCGTCCGCTCGCGCGACATCCGGCGCGAAGCCTGGAAGAGGCGTTTCGAGGGCGAGGACACCATCGCCAGGGCCGAGCCGAATGCCGGCCATCGCGCCGTCGCGCGGCTGGTCGAGCAGGGCAAGGTCACGGACGTCATCACCCAGAATATCGACGGCCTGCATCAGCGTGCCGGCGTGCCGGAAGACAAGCTGATCGAGATCCACGGCACCGTGCGCTACTGCAAGTGCCTCTCCTGCGGCGCGCGCTACGAGAACGACGAGGTACGCCGGATGTGGGCGGAGAGCGGCGGCGACGCACCCGACTGCACGCTGTGCGGCGGGATCATCAAGGCGGCGACCATCTCGTTCGGACAGCCGATGCCCGAACTGGAGATGCAGCGCGCCAATCTGGCGGCATTGACCTGCGACCTCATGCTGGCCATCGGCTCGTCGCTGGTCGTCTATCCGGCGGCGGGAATCCCGATCGCGGCGAAGCGGAACGGCGCGCGCTTCGCCATCCTGAACCGCGAGGAGACCGAACTCGACCACATGGCCGACCTCGTCATCAACGCCGAGATCGGCCCGGTGCTGAGCGCCGTGGCGAAGGTGAACTGATCCAGCGCCCTAGAGACG
>JAPUEF010000065.1:2822-24266 GCA_027492655.1 Alphaproteobacteria bacterium
AAGCCCGGAAATGTGCGGAAAACTGGCAGTCCTGCGCTGCGGAAACTATATCTTGTGCGCTGAGACGCCGACTCTTCCCCGAGTCGGATAGAAGCCCTATCTAGATGACCGACGGCGGGCAGCGGCCCGACCTTGTGTGGAGATGCGCGTGACCTGGATGCTCGACGGCGACAAGAAGGATGAGAAGCCCGCGGACGCTCCGGCGATGCCGCCCGTGGCCGCGGCGCTTTACAAGGCGCGCACGATCCTGATTTTCGGCGAGATCAACGACAAGCTGGCCGAGCGCGTGTCGGCCCAGCTTCTGGCGTTTTCGTCCGATGGCGACGGCGACATCAAGGTCGTGATCAATTCGCCCGGCGGTCATGTCGAGAGCGGCGACACCATCCACGACATGCTGACCTTCGTGAAGCCGACCGTGAAGGTGATCGGCACCGGCTGGGTCGCCAGCGCGGGCGCTCATATTTTCCTGGGCGTGAAGAAGGAGAACCGCTTCTGCCTGCCCAACACGCGCTTCATGCTGCATCAGCCGCTGGGCGGGGTGCGCGGCCAGGCTTCGGATATCGAGATCGAAGCCGAAGAGATCATCAAGATGCGCAAGCGCATCAACGCGATCATCGCCCGCGAGACCGGCCAGACGCTTGAGAAGGTCGATCTCGACACCGAGCGCAATTACTGGATGGGGCCGGAAGACGCCAAAGCCTACGGCATCGTGGGCAAGGTGATCTCCAACCTGTCCGAGCTGGGTTGATCGATGACGGCCCCGTGGTGGAAAGGGGCGGTCGTCTATCAGGTCTATCCGCGCAGCTTCTGCGATAGCGACGGCGATGGGGTGGGCGATCTGCCCGGCCTCATCTCGAAGCTGGATTATGTGAGCGCGCTGGGCGCCGACGCCGTGTGGCTGTCGCCCGTCCATCCCAGTCCGAACAAGGATTTCGGCTACGACGTTTCCGATTTCAACGACGTCGCCGCCGAAATGGGCGGCATGGCGGCGTTCGACGCGATGCTGGCCTCGATGCGCGAGCGCGGCATCAAACTGATCCTCGATGAAGTGCTGGCGCATACCTCGGAGCGCCACGAATGGTTCGGGGAAAGCCTGAAAGGCGAGGAAGGCCGCAAGACCGATTGGTATGTGTGGGCCGATCCGCGCGAGGATGGCGGCCCGCCCAACAACTGGCTCAGCGTGTTCGGCGGCCCTGCCTGGTCGTACCATCCGGCGCGGCGGCAGTATTACTTCCACAAATTCCTGAAATCGCAGCCCAAGCTGAATTGGCGCGAACCGGGCGCACGCGCCGCGGCGCTTGAGGTTCTGCGGATCTGGCTGCGCAAGGGCGTGGACGGTTTCCGCCTCGATGTCGCCAACTCGTATCTTCACGACGACAAGCTGCGCGACAATCCGGCGATCCCGGCGGGGCTGAGAAACGCGCATCACTGGGCGCATGCGCCCAATATGCAGAAGCGCATTCACGATTCGAACCTGCCTGAAAACCGCAAATGCCTGGATGAGGTGCGCGCGGTCGTGGAAGGCTTCGATAACCGCTTCGTCTTCGGCGAATTCTCCGAAGAGCCGGGCCTGATCGGCGAGTTCGTCGGCCAGACCCATGGCCTGCAATCGGGCAACACCTTCACGTTCCTCGACGACCGCAGCTACAGCCCGCAGATCTTCGCGGCCTATTACCGTTTCCTGAAAGAGCGGCCGCATGTGTGGCCGTGCGTGACCTTCTCGAACCACGACGTCGCGCGCACCGTATCGCGCTTCGGCGGCGGCAGGCGCGACGATGCGCTGGCGAAATCGGCGCTGACCTTGCTCATGTCGCTGAAGGGCACCGTGCTGCTTTATCAGGGCGAGGAGCTGGGCCTCGGCAACGGACGCATCGCGGAGGATGAAGTGCGCGATCCGGTCGGCGAGCTCTATTTCCCCTACAGCAAGGGCCGAGACCCGGCCCGCACGCCGATGCCGTGGATCGCGGGCGCGCCCAATGCCGGCTTCTCCGCCGGCAAGCCCTGGTTGCCGGTCGATCCGGCCCATGCCGAGCATGCCGCGAACGTGCAGGAAGGCGACCCGGATTCGGTTCTGAACTTCACGCGCGCGCTGATCGCCGCGCGCCGCGAAATCCCGGCGCTCGTCACCGGCGACATCGAAATCCTTGAGGCGAACGAGCAGATTCTGGCGTTCAACCGCATCCTGCCGGAACAGACGGTGCTGTGCGTCTTCAATCTGTCGCGCGAGTCGGCGACCTATGCGCTGCCGCGCCAGAGTTCGGTCTCTCCGTTCGATTTCGGCCCCGGCGGCTGGGGCTTCGGCGGCCCTGGGCTGACTCTGAAGCCCTTCGGGGCTTTCTTCGGTCAGGCGGGCTGACAGTCTTTCAGCGCCTTCAGCAGCGCATCGAGCGGCAGCAGCACGCACGAATGGCGGCTGCGATAGGCTGAGGCCGGACGGAAGACCTCGTAGCCCGACCAGACGCCTTCCGGCGGCGGCGCGCCGTCAAGCATCGCCGCCACGTCTGCACGGAGCGCGGCAATGTCGCTTTGGGTTTGCCCGATAGCGTTCTCGGCCAGCAATGATGCCGAGGCCTGCACCAGGACGCAGCCTTTCAGGTCGTTCGCCGTCGCGCTGATGCGGTGCGCCTGATCGATGCGGGCATCGAAGATCACGGCGTCGCCGCACATGGCGTTGGCTTCCCGGCCGCTGCAGCAAGGCCCGTCCAGCCGGCCGGCGCCATGCGCGGCGGAGGCAAGACGCAGCAGGGCCTTCTGATAGAGCTCGTCACTCATGTGCAGCGCTGGACAGCGAAGCCGAAGTCTGGTCGATGAGTTGAACCAAGGAATTCCTCATGGACACCGACGTTAGAGCAGCCTGCGCCGAGGCGGAAGCCGAGCCGCCGAGGCGCAACAGCACATTGCTGGGCATGGCCTGCATGGCTGCCTCGGCGTTGCTGTTCATGGCCGGGAATGCGGTGATCAAACATCTGGCGGAAGGCGGTATTCCGCCCGTCGAAACGGTCTTCTTCCGCTCTGCGGTCTCGCTGGTGCTGCTTGCGCCGTTCGCCCTGCGCGTCCCGGGCGTGCTGAAGACCGATTATCTGGGCATGCATCTGCGCCGCGGGGTGGTTCAGGCGGGATCGATGATCGCGTTCTTCTACGGCATCGTGCACATCTCGCTGGTCGAGGCGAACGCGCTGGAGTTCACCTCGCCGATCCTCGCGACGCTCATCGCCATGCTGTTTTTCGGCGAACCCGTAAGGGCGCGGCGGCTGATCGCCATGGGCGGCGGCTTTCTCGGCGCGATGATCGCGCTGCGGCCGGGCTTTCAGGAGCTCAACCAGGGACATGGTCTGATCGCATTCGCTTCGCTGCTGTGGGCTGTGGTGCTGCTCTACATCCGGCGTCTTTCGGCGAGCGAGAGCGCGCTGACGCAATCGCTCTATCTCGGCCTGGTGCTGACGCCGGTCGCCGGCGCGTTGGCGGCGACCGTATGGGTCACGCCCGATCTGGAACAGTTCCTGTTTCTCTGCATGGTCGGCGTCACGGCGACGACCGGCCAGTATCTGTTCGCGCAGGCGTTCAGATACGCCGAGATGACCGCCGTGCTGCCGCTGGATTTCACCAAGCTGATCTGGTCGTCGCTGATCGGCTATTTCGCGTTCTCGTATCTGCCGGATGCGCTGACGCTTCTGGGCGCGACCATCATCTTCGCGGCCGGCGCCTATATCACGCTGCGCGAGGCCCAGCTCGCGCGCCAGGGCAGGGCGCTATGATCGGGCGATCCGGGGCATTCCCGCAGGCCCGATCAGATCGCCAGTGCCAGAACGATCAGCGCGGCGACGATCGCGATGAGGCCTGCGCCCCAGAGGAGGGGCGGCAGTCCGCGTGAGGGGTGTCCGGCGTCGCTCGTCATGGATTCACCATAGGGCTTCGCCTTTGCCGATTGAAGCACTTGTCGTCATCATCGTTGAAAATGAGCCGTAAGTCTTTGCTGGCATTCGTCTATTGCTCGCGATGGCTGTTCTATCCCGGCCCGGCGACCGGCGGCCTGAAGAACAGGCCGTCTCAGGCTGGCGCATGAGACGTTCTGTCCTTGCCGGAACCGGGTCGCCGCCTTCCCATTCGTTGCCAATCTGTTAGTTTGTCGGAGGGTGAGGCTTGAATGCGTTGGGGGCTGTGAGTGTCTGATCGTGGTTATGGCGGTCGTGCCGGAGGTGGTGGTGCGCCCGAAGAGACGTTTACGTCAGAGGGAACGTTGAAGTGGTTCGACCCCGGCAAAGGGTTCGGATTCGTGACGCTCGCTGACAATCAGGGCGATGCGCTGATCCACCAGACATGTCTTCGCAATTCCGGCGTCGAAGTGCCGCCGGCCAATGCGCGCATGCTTCTTGAAATCGTAAAACGTCCCAAAGGCTTGCAGGCTGTTCGCCTGATCAATCTGGCCGATGCCGATGGCAATCCGGTCGACATCACCGAAGCTCCCAAATACCAGCCGCGCAGCGGCGGGTTTGGTGAGCGCGGCGACCGCGGCGGTTTCGGTGGCGGCGGAGATCGTTTCGGCGGTGGCGGCGACCGTTTCGGCGGCGGTGGCGATCGTGGCGGTTACGGCAACGACCGGGGCGGCTACGGCGGAGATCGTTTTGGCGGTGGCGGTGATCGCTTCGGCGGCGGCGGCGGTGGATTTGGCGACCGCGAGCGCCGTCCGCGCCGTGATTTCGGCGGTGGCGGCGGCTACGGCGGCGGTGGTGACGACCGTGGTGGTTATGGCGGCGGCGACCGTTTCGGCGGTGGCGGTGGTGGTTACGGCGATCGTCGTCCGCGCCGCGATTACGGCGACAGCGGCCGTTCCTCGATGCCTGAGGTCGTGCCGACGGGTGATCCCGAGCCCGCGACCGTCAAATGGTTCAACCGCGCCAAGGGCTATGGCTTCGTGACGCGCAACGACAGCTCGCCGGACATTTTCGTCCATATGGAGACGCTGCGCCGCGCTGATCTGCGCGAGCTGGAGCCGGGTCAGAAAGTGACCGTGCGTCTGGGCAACGGCCCCAAGGGCGTGATGGTGGCGGAGATCAAGGTCGAAGACTGATCCCGTCATAGCGGGAAACGAAAAGGGGCGTTCCGCAGGGACGCCCCTTTTTCATGCCCGCCGCTAGCCGCGCGGGCGGATCAGATAGTCGGCCGCCGGGCGTGCCGCCTGGACGAGGCCCTGATCGGCCATGTAGCGCGAGAATGCCTCATAGGCGGCGGGATCGGCGGCGGCGGTGACGTGGGCGAGGCGGGGCAGGGTGTCGGCGAAGGCCCGCTTGTTCAGCTCGTCGTCCAATTGCGGGCGGCCTTCGATGAAATGCCCCCAGGCGGCCTCTGGATCGTTCAGCGTCGCCGTGACGCCGGCCTGAACCGCGTTCAGGAATTGCGCCATGACCGGCTGGTCCGCCTTGTCCCGTTTGGCGACGAAAATCAGCTCGTCATAGGCCGGCACGCCATAGTCTTCGACGAAGAACGGCCGGGCCGGCTTCCCCTGCAAAGCGAGGATGTTGAGATCGTAATTCCGGTAGGCGCCGATGACGGCGTCGGCATTGCCGGCAAGCAGGGCCTGGGCGAGGGCGAAATTGACATTGACCACCTCGACATCCGCCAGCGTCAGTCCCGCGGTGCCCAGCATGGTCTTGAGCAGCGCGTCCTCGAACCCGCCGACCGAGTTCCCGACCCGCTTGCCCTTGAGGTCGGCGATCGAGGCGACCGGCCCGTCGGCAAGCGCGAGAAGCATGTTCAGCGGTGTATCGACCAGCACGCCGATGCGCGCCAGCGGCAGGCCCTGATCGACCTGCATGATCAGCTGAGGCTGGTAGGTGATGGCGACATCCGCTTCGCCCGCCGCCACCAGCTTGGGCGGATCGTTCGGATCGGCGGGTTCGACGATCTCGACCTCAAGGCCGTTCGCGCCATAGGCGCCGATCGCCTGCGCGACGAAGAGCGGCGCATGATTGGGGTTGATGTACCAGTCGAGCAGCAGCTTCAGCGGCGTGTGCGGCGCGATGCTCTCGGCGCGCGCCAGAGCCGGCGCGGCGAAAGGCAGCATCGCGGCGCCCGCCATCACGGCGCGGCGGGTCAATCCGTTTCGGCGATCCATGGGGTCAGTCTCCGGCTGAGGATGTCGATGAGCGCGCTGAACGCGATGGCCAGCACGAAAAGCGCGATGAGGGCGGCGAACATCAGCGGCACCTGACTGCGCGCATTGGCCCACAGCATGAGATAGCCGAGCCCCGAGCTGGCCCCGGCCCATTCCCCGATGACGGCCGCGATGGCGGCGACGCCCGCGCCGAGGCGCAGGCCGGTGGCGAGGGCGGGCAAGGCGGCGGGCAGCGCGACATGGCGAAGCGTCCGCCAGCGGGCGCGCCAGCCGCGCCCCGCCATGACGTGCGCCGCCTCAAGCAGCGCCGGCGGCGTGCGGCGCAGCCCGTCCGCGAAGGCGATGGCGACGGGGAAGAAGATCACGAGCGCGGTGATGGCGATCTTGGGCGCAAGGCCATAGCCCATCCACACGACGAAGAGCGGCGCGAGCGCAAAAACCGGGATCGCCTGGCTGGCGACAAGGACGGGGCGCAGGACAAGGCGCACGGGCGTCGCCGCCGCCATCGTCAGCGCGGCCACGATGCCGAGCAGCGACCCGGCGAGGAACCCCAGCGCCATTTCGCCAAGCGTGATGAGCGCGTTGTCGAGAATGAAGCCGCCTTGGGCCATGCCAGCCCGCCATGTTTCGGCAGGCGAGGGCAGGATGTAGGCGGGCAGCCCCAGCGCGAGATCGAGCGCCTGCCAGATCGCCACCAGCACCAGCAGCACGGCGATAGCGGATAGCGCCGCCTTCATGGCGCACGCTCCAGCGCCAGCAGGATCCGGGCGTGAAGCCGGCGCAGACCCGGATCGAGCGCATCGCGCAGCGCCGCATGGGCGCGAAGCGGCGGCGCTTCATCCAGCGCGATCTTGGCGGGCGCGCCGGACAGCACGACGATCCGGTCGGCCAGCGCCAGGGCTTCCAGCGGATCGTGCGTGACGAGAAGCGCCAACCGGCCTTCCAGCAGCCTTGCGGCGAGGGCGTGGATATCGGCGCGGGTCAGCGCATCCAGCGCGGAGAACGGCTCGTCCAGCAGCGCGATGGGCCGATCCTCGTAGAGCAGGCGGGCGAGAGCGACGCGCTTGCGCATCCCCCCAGACCATGTCGCCGGCAGGCCGGGCAGATCGCCCAGCCCCACCGCGTTCAGCAGTCTTCGGGCGCGCGCCGGATCGGCCGCTTCGCCGCGCAGACATGCGCCCAGCGTCACATTGGCGACGGCGTCGGCCCAGGGTGCCAGCGCATCGTCCTGCGCCATGAGGCTGATCGGCGCGGCGGCCTCGACGCGGCCCGTCTGCGGCGCAACCAGCCCCGCCGCGATGCGCAGCAGTGTCGATTTGCCGACGCCGCTGGTCCCCAGCAGGGCGGTCAGGCCTGCGCCGGACGCGGCGAAGTCGAGGCCATCGAACAACGCCGCGCCGCGATAACGCACGGTGATGCCGGACAGGCTTAACGCTGGTGCGGCGAACGCCCCCACGGTGCTTTTCCCCTCCCTCCGCCGGTCCAAACCGGGTCAGGTTCTAAGGGTCGCTTCCTGTCGAAGCCTCTCAGCCGCGCGTCTGGCGGCTCCCCCGGATGAAAGCGCAGTATAAGGGGGTATCCCTCCGTTGATCGAGTCGTTTCATGCTTCGTCTCGCCGCCGCTTTCGTGATGGTCCTGTCGCTGACGCCGGCCGCCTGCGCCGATGCCGCGCCCGAGCCGGCCGACGCTCCCGCCGCCGTCGATTTCCGCGAAACTCCGCTGACGCTGGAAACCGCAAGCGGCGCGCATCGATTCACCGCCGAAGTGGCCGAGACCCCGGCGCAGCGCGAGCGCGGGCTGATGTTCCGCGAAACCATGCCGGAGGATCACGGGATGATCTTCGACTACCATCACGATGCGAACATCTCGATGTGGATGAAGAACACGATCCTGCCGCTGGACATGGTGTTCATCAGCGCCGACGGCACCGTGTTCGACGTGGTGAAGGGGGCGGTCCCCTACAGCCTCGACGTGATCTCGTCGGGCGGCATGGTGCGCGCGGTGCTGGAAGTGAACGCCGGAACCGTGGACCGCATCGGCATCCGGCGCGGCGACAAGGTGCGGCACGAGATTTTCGGGAACGCCCCTTGAGCGGCGAGGACGCGGACGCAGCGCCGCCGCCGCCGGGCTTTGAACCGGCCCGCAATCGCGGTCCGTTCACCACCCATAACGGCCCGCTCTATGCCTTCGACGACGGCGCGACATGGAAGCGCGGCTTCCGCGTGCTGCGGCGGCACTGCAATTCGTTCGGGCTGGTCCATGGCGGCTGGCTGATGGCCTTTGCGGACGGCTTGCTGGCCGAGGCCTGCTTTCGGGCGAGCGGGACGCCGATCCTGACCATCCGCATGACCAGCGACTTCCTGAACCCCGCCCGGATCGGGGAATGGGTGGAAGGGTCGGCGAAAACGACGCGCGTGACCCGCTCGATGGCTTTCGCGGAATGTGAAATCCGCAGCGGCGCGAAGCCCATCTTCATCGCCAGCGGCGTCTTCAAGCTGATGGAAGGCCATGCCCGGCGCGCAAAGCGCGCCTTGAGCGGAGAGGCGGCGACGTGATAGCGGTGCCGCCGGACGGGGCGTAGCGCAGTCTGGTAGCGCATCTGCTTTGGGAGCAGAGGGTCGCGTGTTCGAATCACGCCGCCCCGACCATTTTTTCTAAAAAGGACGAGACCTCTTGCGGATCGCCATCGCCTCCGATCATGCCGCCGTCGAACTGAAGGCGGCGTTGCGGGCGTATCTGGCGGATCTGGGGCATGAGGTGAGCGATCTCGGACCGGAGACGGCGGAGCGGGTGGATTATCCCGACTATGGTTATGCCCTCGCGGCGGCGATCGCGGAGGGACGCGCCGAGCGCGGCGTGGCGCTGTGCGGATCGGGAATCGGGATTTCGATAGCGGTGAACCGTCATCCGGCCTGTCGCTGTGCGCTGGTGTCGGAACCGCTGTCGGCGGCGCTGGCGCGCGCGCATAACGACGCCAATGTAATCGCCATGGGCGCGCGGTTGACCGGCGTGGACATGGCCAAGGCGTGCATCGATGCCTTTCTGGCGACGGCGTTCGGCGGCGGGCGGCACGCGGGGCGGGTCGAAAAGCTGTCCAGCCCGCCGGTCTGATGCGTGTTTTAAAGCATGGCGGGCGATGGGAGCCTGATACGCGCAAAAGTTGATTGCCCTTCGCGCATCTCAACCGCATTTTAGGCGAGGGCGCTTGGGGGCGCACGAGGAGGGGTAATGCGTATCGCTGTTGCTTTGCTGGCGGCTGTTTCGATTTCGGCGTTCGCCATGGCGCAGGAACCGGGTGGGGCGCCGCCGTTTCCGGTTGTGAACGATCTGGCCGACGGATGGGAATTCAACGGGAACCCGGCGCCGTTCGACGTTCTGGGCATCACCATCGGCATGCCGCGTGAGGCGGCGCAGCAGAAGGCGATCGAGGGCATCAATCCGGACGAATACAATCGCTCGCTCGCCGAGGAAGAGACGGGGATCGCCGGCGAGTACGGCATCCAGGTTTTCTATCGTTTCCCGTGGGCCTATCAGGCGCGCTCCCAAACGCCGAATGGCACGGTCGACGGGCTGTTCATTCACTTCACCACGGGTATTTCCGGCGAGCGCGTCTCGGGGCTTGAACGCGAGATCAACTGGGTCGGACCGGACGCGCCGCGTATGCCGGACCTGATCGCGTCACTGACCGAGAAATACGGCCCGCCATCCTTCGGCGATCTGAGCAAGGGGTCGGCGTTCTGGATCTACTACAAGGGTGAAAAGGCGACGCTGCCGGAGGGCAACTGGTCGGGCAAGCGGACCAGCGATGCGCCGACCGCTTGCGCGTTCGATGGCCCGGTCTCGCGCTACTACTACGAGCCGGAGCCTCCCGTGCCGCCCAAGCGCGACCGGCTGCTGGATCGCAAGGACTGTTCGGGCGTGCTTCGGATCGTCGTTTATGAGGACCGACAGGTGCCCGGTATGGCCAGAAGTATGAAGATCGAAATGGGCGGCCTGCAGCGCCAGTACGAGAACTTCATGGCGACCGACAAATTCCTGGAGGACGAACTCGCCAGGAAGATGGGCGCGGATTCCGCCGCGCCGCCGGATTCGAAGGCGCCCAAGCTGTAAGGCTTAAGGCCCTGAATTGAAGAAAGGCCGGCGGCATTGGCCCCGGCCTTTCTTTTTGATACATGCGCGTCGAACGGCTTTATGGAAATCCGCCTCATGCTCGCCCGCATCTACCGTCCCGCGAAGACCGCCATGCAGTCCGGCCAGGCCAAATCGGACTGGGTGCTGGAGTTCGAGCCTGCGCAGAAGCGCGAAGTCGAACCGCTGATGGGCTGGACCTCGACGGGCGACACCCGCACGCAGCTCAAGCTGACCTTCGAGACGAAGGATGAGGCGGTCGCCTATGCCGAGGCGAACGCCATCCCCTATCTGGTGTTCGAGCCGATTGTGCGCAAGCCGAATAGCCGCGCTTATGCCTATAATTTCCGCTTCGACCGCAAGGGTCTCTGGACCCACTGAGGCGCGGCGGCCGCGCGCCGCTTGAATCGCTTGCGCCGGACGCCGTCACTGGCGAAAAGGCGTTCAGAGACCTCGTAGCTCAACCGGATAGAGCACCCGCCTTCTAAGCGGGATGTTGCGTGTTCGAGTCACGCCGAGGTCGCCATATTTCAGCGGATGTGAACGGTTGGACAGGGCAGGCATTTACCTGCAGACGGCCGTGCGGCATCGGCGTCGCCCTCGGATTAAGCGAATTTTCAAAGGGTTTGCTCATCGATTGGCGCGCGCGGGGGCAGCGCGCCGGCCCTACGTCATGTCCGGGCTGTCCCTGCTGTCGCCGCGCCGCCGCCGCCGTCTTGCCATAGTCCCCCGGCAAGGTCAGTGTGACTCGGATCACGGATTGTAAATGTCAGTTTCGATGAGAGATCCCTCGCGCACCTTGCTGTTCGGCGGCGTCGCTTTTGCGGCCGCGCTGGCGGGGGCGGGATTCTATCTGTTCTTCGCCAATGTCCCGGAGCGCGGGGCGGCCAGCGAAACCATCGTCGCCGCAGCGCCGGCGACGATCAACCAGGCCGATATCGAACGCCGCATACAGGAACGCAACGCCTTCGCGCCGCGTCCGGGCGAGACAGGGATGCGCGCCGCCAAGCTGGAACTGGCGGCCAAGGCGCGGGAAGAGGGCGCTTCGACCGAAGGCCTGCTTTCCGGAAATGCGCGAACCCGCATGGCTTCGGAAGATACGCGCGTGGCCGAAGCGCCGGCCGCCGCTGCGGCGGCGGAGCCATCGCTTGAGGATCGGGCGCTGTCGGCGGTGCGCGAGCGCGTCGCTGAAGCCGATGCGGCTCGGCCCCGGGAAGAGGGCGATCGTCTGTTCCGGGCCGGGCTTTATCCCGAGGCGCTGGCCTATTGGCGCAAGAACGCCGAGGCCGGCGACCGCTGGGCGGCTTACCGGCTGGGCGTCGAATTGCTGGACGGCAAGCCCGGCGTCGTGAAGCGCGACGTGGTCGAGGGCGCGAAGTTCATGCTGCAGTCGGCCAAGTCGAATGAGCCGCGCGCCCAGTTCGAAATGGGCACTCTGTACGAATACGGCACCGGCGTGCCGGCCGATCTTGCGACCGCGTCGGAATGGTATCGCCGCGCCGCCGAGCGTGGGTATCCGCAGGCGCAGTACAATTACGCGACTATGCTGGAGAACGGCGACGGCGTTCTGGAGGACAAGGTGGAAGCCTTGAAGTTCTACGCGCTGGCCGCCGAGCAGGGCTTCGGCTCGATCCCCGTGGACGAGATGGGGCGGGTCGATAACAACGCGCAGAGCGCGCTCGACCGCCTGCGCCTGACGCTGCCGGCCGCGGATGTCCGTGAGGCCGAGGATCGCGCCGCCGCGTTCAAGCCGATCGAGGATTGAAAGACCGCTCCAAGCAGATAGCTTCCCTGCCATGACGACAGGGACGCATCAGACTTGGACGAACTGGTCGGGCGGGGTGAAAGCCACGCCGGAGGCGATCTGGCGCCCGCGCGACGAGGCGGAGCTGGCGGCGTTGATCCGCAGCTTCAAGGGGCCGATCAGGCCTGCCGGGTCCGGCCATTCCTTCACGCCGCTCTGCGCGTCGAGCGGCGCGGTCGTCAGCCTGGAGAACATGAACGGTCTCATCGCCGCCGACCCGGAGGCGGGGGAGGCCGAGCTGTGGGCCGGAACGCCGGTCTATGCCGTCGGGCCGTTGCTGCATGCGCACGGCCTCGCGCTGGCGAATCAGGGCGACATCGACCGCCAGACGCTGGGCGGCGCGATCGGCACCGGCACGCATGGAACGGGGCCGGATCTCGGCTCGCTGGCGACCATGGTGACGGGTGTTACGCTGGTGACGGCGGCCGGCGATATTCTGAATCTGGATCGCAGCAACGAGCCGGAACTGTTTGAAGCGGCGCGCCTTTCCATCGGCAGCATGGGCGTCATCACCCGTTTCCGGCTGAAGCTGGTCCCCTCCTATGCGCTGACCGAGACCAGCTATGTCGCGGACGCCGATACGATCCTGAACGACCTCGACAATCTCGCGCGGCTGCATCGGCATTTCGAGTTCTTCTGGTTTCCCTATGCCGATCAGGTGGTCGTGAAGACGCTGGATGTCTGGCGCGGCGAGCCGCCGGGCCGGGCGCTGGACATTGCGGCGATGAAGGCGCGGGGCGAGCGCATCAGCCGCGACGACAAGCTGTTCGGGATGATCTGCAAGTTCGTGAAAGCGGTGCCGCGCAGCGCGCCGTTCTTCCATCGCCTTCTGACGAAGCAGATGGCGGCCGGCGAGGCCCGGCCCGGCCGGGTGCGGTGGAGCTGGGAGACCTTCCCCTCGGCCCGCAACACGCGCTTCAACGAGATGGAATATGCCGTGCCGGCCCCGATGGCGGCGGAGGCGATCCGGGCCGTGGTGGCGCGTATCCGCAAGGACCGCATTCCGACGGCATTCCCCATCGAATTCCGCTTCGTGCAGGGCGACGATATATGGCTCAGCCCGTTCAGCGGCCGGGCGAGCGCGACGCTGTCGGTGCATCAGTTCGCCGGAATGGACCAGACCCGGCTTTTCAAGGCGTGCGAAGAGGTATTCCGCGCCTATGAAGGCCGCCCGCACTGGGGCAAGCAGCACAATCTGACGGGACGGGATTTCGCCTGGATCTACCCTGACTGGCAGCGTTTCCAGGCCGCCCGCCGCCGGGTGGACCCGGAGGGCAAGTTCCTGTCGCCTTATCTGCGCACTCTGTTCGAAACCGGCATCGCGTAAAGGCGCTTTCCGCCTTAAGTTAACGGCATGAAAGCGTGGCTCATCTTCGGCGCCCTCTCAGGATTGGCGCTTGGCGGCTGGCTCTCTCAGGTGGCGAGCGGCCTGGAACTGATCGATGGTCTCGCCATCGGGCTGGGCACCGGCCTGACCATGGCGATCGGCTTCGGCTCCATTCCCTGGAAGAAAATGGCCCGCCGCGAATGGTGAGGCCTCAGGCCTCGATCACCGCGACGAGCTGACCCTCGCTGACCGTGTCGCCCTCGGCGACCAGGATCTCCACGATTCTGCAATCGAGCGGGGCGGAGACCGGAATCTCCATCTTCATGCTTTCGAGGATCAGGATCGGATCGTCCTCGGCCAGCGATGCGCCGGGCGCGCCGACGATCTTCCAGACCTTGCCGGTGATCTCGCTGGCGACTTTCTGCTGCTTCATGGCGTTTCCTCGTTTGGCTTTTCAGAATGCGGGCGGCCAGTCGGCCAGACGATGCGCGCCGACGCCGCCGGTAAGGCTGCGGCTGAAGATGTCGAGCTGGCGGTCGAGATAGGCGCGGGTCTCGCGCGGGTCGATGACGGCATGCGCCATGAAGGGCGCGGCCAGATCGTAGGCGGAGGTATCCTTGGAGACCTCCCGCGCGAGCTGTTCGAAGCGTTCGGGATCGTCCTCGCGCTTCACGGCATAGACGATGTTCACGGCGACCGCCGGGTCCATGAAGCTGATCTCGCCGGTGAACCAGGTGGCGGTGGTGTCGGACTTTCCGCCGCCCATGTTGAGATAGGCCTGGCCGAAGCTCTTGCGCAGGATCAGCGCGATCTTCGGCACGGTGGAGAGCTCAAGCGCCGCCATGAAATTCATGATCTTGCCGGCGAGGCGCTTCTTCTCGCTTTCGAGGCCGACCAGAAAGCCCGGCGTATCGGCGAGGAAGACGATCGGCAGGTTGAAGCTGTCGCACAGCACGATGAAGCCGGCGATCTTGTCGCAGCTGTCGGGATCCAGAGCGCCGCCCTTGAACATCGGGTTGGTGGCGATGATGCCGACGGCGCGGCCGCGAATGCGCGCGAGGCAGGTGACGGCCACCTTGGCGAAGCGGTCCTTGATGGGCAGCACGCTGCCGGGATCGGCGATGGCGGCGATCACTTTACGCATGTCGTAGGTCTTGCCGCGCTGTTCGGGCACGAGGTCGAGAATGCCGGCGACGGCGGCCTCGGCGTCTGCGGCGAATTCGGTGCGCGGCGTGACGGCGTTCGCGTGATCGGGAAGGTAAGAGAGCGCGCGCTTCACCCAGGCGACGCAGTCCTCATCCGTATCGGCCACGGCGTGGACGAAGCCGGTGCCTTCGGAATGGTGCCGCCATCCGCCGAGATCCTGCGGGTCCATTTCCTCGCCGATGGCGACGCTGGTGGCCATCTGGCTGGAGACGGCGAGGACGGCGCCTTTGCGCATCACGACGAGGTCGGAATTGATGCAGGTGAAGGCCCCGCCGCCATAGGTGAGGCCCATGACGGCCGAGATCGCGGGCGTCGTGCGGCGACGCGAGTAGCGCGCGATCTCGCCCGACGCACCGATGCCGGCTGCGCCCATGATGTCGGGGATGCGGCCGCCGGCGCATTCCATCAGGTTGATGACGGGGTGGCCGTTGGCCGCAGCGGCGTTGCGGACGAAGGATTGCTTCTTGCCGTGGATCGCAGCCGAGGACGAGCCGAGAACCGTGAAATCGGCCGCGTTGATCCCGACGAGGCGTCCATCGACATGTCCGAAGCCGCTGACCACGCCATCGCCGTTCGAGACGTCGGCGGCTTCCGGGCGGATCGACCTGGCGAAGAGGCCTGCTTCCTCGAACGTGCCGTGATCGACCAGCAGATCGACCCGCTCGCGGGCGTTGAGAATGCCTGCGGCCTTGCGTTCGGCCAGCCGCTTCGGGGAGCCCATCGCGCGCGCGGCTTCGCTGCGGCGCTGGAACGCCTCCAGTTCCTTTTCAAAGGCCATTCAGTTCACCGCATTCAATCTGTCGAAACCGGCCGCGAGATCGGCGATGAGATCGTCCGCATCCTCAAGACCCGCATGGAAGCGGAGCAGGGGGCCGGCGGGGCGATAGCCGGGCTGGCTCCGATGGATTTTCGTCGTCACCGCAAGGCTTTCAAAACCGCCCCACGACCAGCCCATCCCGAACAGCTTGTAATTGTCGAGCATGGCCGCGACGGCCGCCTTGGACGCGGGCTTGAGCTCGACGCCGAAAAGCCCCGACGCGCCGGAGAAGTCGCGCCGCCAGAGGGCATGGCCGGGGTCGTCCGGCAGGGCCGGGTAAAGCACGCGCGCGACTTCCGGCCGGGCCTGAAACCAGCGCGCCAGCTTCAGCGCCGTCTCCTGATGGCGGGCGAGACGGATGGCCATGGTTCTGAGGCCGCGCTGGCCGAGATAGGCCTCGTCGCCCGAGACGGTAAGGCCGAAGCGGCCATGGAAGTCCATCATCGGTTCGACGTGGGATTCTTTGGCCGTGATCGTGCCAAGCAGCGCATCGGCGTGGCCGACGATGTATTTCGTCGCCGCGTTGACCGAGATGTCGGCCCCGAGCGTCAGCGGCTTGCAGAACAGCGGCGTCGCCCAGGTGTTATCGACGATGACGCTGAGCCCGCGCGCATGGGCGGCGGCGGCGATGCCGGGAATATCCTGAACCTCGAACGTGCCTGAGCCGGGCGATTCCAGGAACACCGCGCGCGTTTCGGCGCGGATGAGGGCGGCGAAGCCTTCCGCATCGATCGTCGCGGGGTAATAGCTCGTGGCGATTCCATAGCGCTTCAGCTGCAGATCGCAGAACGTGCGGGTGGGGGAATAGACGCTGTCGGCCATCAGCAGGTGGTCGCCGGCGCTCAGCACCGCCATCAGCGCGGCATTGCAGGCGGCGAGGCCCGAGGGGGTGAGCGCCGTGCGGGCGCCGCCTTCCAGCTCGCAGATCGAAGCCTCAAGCCCGCGCGTGGTCGGCGTGCCGCGACGGCCATAGCCATAGGCCTGGGTGTTGCCCTCAAGCGCCTCGACGGTCTGATGCAGAATGGTGGAGGCGCGATAGACCGGCACGTTCACGGCGCCGATATGGGCGGCGGCGTCGCGTCCGCTGTGGATAAGGCGGGTTTCGTCTTTCATACAACCCCTTGCGCGCTGCGCGCTTTCGGTGAGCATAGTGCGATGCAGCGCCGCCCGAAGGGAAGCCTCCTGAAGGCGGGCACCGGACTCATGAGGATTCTAGGCCATGAAGACCGCTCTTGCCGCCGTCCTGCTCGCCGCCGCCGCCATATCGGCCGCCGCAGCCCAGTCGGCCAGCCCGACTCTCGATAAGGTCAAAAAGGACGGCTATCTGAAATGCGGGGTCAGCGACGGCCTCGCCGGATTCTCGAACCCCGACGCCAACGGTAACTGGACCGGCATCGACGTGGATGTCTGCCGCGCGGTCGCGGCGGCGATTTTCGATAATCCGGATGCGGTGCGTTACACCTCCACCACCGCCAAGGAGCGATTTACGGCGCTGCAATCGGGCGAGTTCGACCTGCTGTCGCGCAACACCACCGTCACCATGCAGCGCGACGTGGCGCTGGGCCTGGAATTCACCAACGTCACCTACTACGACGGGCAGGGCTTCATGGTGAAGACCGATTCCGGCGTTACCAGCGTGAACGACCTGAACGGCGCGACGATCTGCACCCAGTCCGGCACCACCACCGAACTGAACGTCGCCGACTACTTCACGTCGCACGGCATGCAGTATCAGATCCTGACCTTCGAGAAGGAATCGGAGGCGCTGGCCGCCTATGACAGCGGGCGCTGCGACGCCTACACCACCGACCAGTCGGGTCTCTACGCCGCCAAGCTGGAGCTGGCCGACGCCAATGCGCATACGGTTCTGCCCGAGCTGATCTCGAAGGAACCGCTGGGACCGGCGGTGCGCCAGGGCGACGATCGCTGGGGCGATATCGTGCGCTGGACGTTCTACGTGCTGGTGAACGCCGAGGAACTGGGCGTCACCTCACAGAATATCGACGAGCAGTTGAACAGCCAGAACCCCGAAATCCGCCGCCTGCTGGGCATCGAAGGCGATTTCGGCGAGCAGCTGGGACTCAGCAAGGACTGGGCGGTCCGTATCATCCGCAAGGTCGGTAATTACGGCGAGATATTCGAGCGCAATCTGGGCTCCGGCTCGCCGCTGGGCATCGCGCGCGGCAAGAATGCGCTGTGGAAAGACGGCGGCCTGCAATACGCGCCGCCGATCCGCTGAGCGGGCTCGCCTTGGGGGTGAAGGGATCGGTCGGTTGAGCGGGCGGGACGATGCGGCGGCGGCGATCGCGCCGCCCGCGACTGCGTTCTGGGCCGATCCGCGTCTGCGCGGCGTGTTGTTTCAGGCGGTCGCGCTGGCGCTGGTCGTCTGTCTGTTCTGGACGATGGCGTCGAATGCCGGCGAGGCGCTGAAGCGCTCGGGCCAGGCGACCGGCTGGGGCTTCCTGTGGAACACCGCCGGTTTCGATATCGGCTTCAAGCTGGTCGCCTACACCGCGCGCGACCGGCATATCGATGCGCTGGTCGTCGGACTGCTGAACACGTTGTTGATCTCCGGCCTCGGCATCGTGCTGGCGACGGTTCTGGGGTTCGTCATCGGCATCGCCCGTCTGTCGCCCAACTGGCTCGTCTCGCGCATGGCGACGGCCTATGTGGAATTCGTCCGCAACGTGCCGCTGCTGTTGTGGATCTTGTTCTTCTACCTGGCGTTGATCCCGGTTCTGCCGCCGGTCAAACAGGCGATGTCGCTGGGCGATGTGGTGTTTCTGACCAATCGCGGCCTTTACGTGCCCAAACTGCACTGGACCGACGGCGCGATCTGGATCGTCGTCGCCTTCGTCGCGGCGATCGTCCTGGCGGCGGCGGCGACGATATGGTCGCGGCGCAGGCAGAAGGCGACGGGGCACCGCCCGCCCGATCTGCTGATCGGTCTCGCCCTGATCGTCGGGCTGCCGGTGGCGGCGTTCTTCGCGACCGGCGCGCCGGTCAGCCTGGAATTTCCCGAACTGAAGGGATTCAACTTCAACGGCGGTCTGTCGATCCTGCCGGAACTGGTGGCGCTGCTGTTCGCGCTGACCATCTACACGGCGGCCTATATCGGCGAGATCGTGCGCTCCGGCATCGAGGGCGTGAGCAAGGGACAGTCCGAGGCCGCCTCGGCGCTGGGCCTTACGCGCGGCCAGAGATTGCGGCTGGTGGTGATCCCGCAGGCCATGCGGATCATCATTCCGCCGCTGACCAGCCAGTATCTCAATCTGATCAAGAACTCGTCGCTGGCCGCCGCCATCGCCTTCCCGGACCTCGTGCATGTGTTCGCGGGAACGTCGCTGACCCAGACCGGGCAGGCGCTGGAGATCCTGGCGATCACCGCGTCGATCTATCTCGCCATCTCGCTCGCGACTTCGGGCCTGATGAATGTCTATAACGCGATGACCCGGCTGAAGGAGCGCTGAGATGGCGAAGCCGGCCGCCCATCGCGCGCCCCCCGATCGCCCGTTCGGGCCGCTTGTGTTCGACTGGCTGCGCGAGAACCTGTTCTCGTCGGTGACGAACACGCTGCTGACGGTGCTGGCGATCGCTTTCATCTATGCGGTCGTGCCGCCGATCCTCGACTGGGCGGTGTTCAGCGCGGTGTGGTCGGGCACGGGGCGGGCGGACTGCATCGGCGAAGGCAAGGGCGCGTGCTGGCCGTTCATCGTGGCGCGCAAGGACCAGATTATCTACGGGCAGTATTTCGCCGATCAGCGCTGGCGCGTGGATGTGGTCTATCTCGCCGGGGCGCTGGGCCTCGCCTGGATTCTGATCCCGCGTCTGCCGGGCAAACTGTGGGCGGGAATCGGCATGGCGATCCTGTTCCCCGTTTTCGCTTTCGTCATGCTGTCGGGCGGGGTCTTCGATCTGCCCGTCGTCCCCACCGAGCGGTGGGGCGGGCTGCTGCTGACGCTGCTGATCTCGGTGGTCGGCATCGCCGTATCGTTTCCCATCGGCGTTCTGCTGGCGCTGGGACGGCGTTCCAGCCTGCCGGTCATCCGCATGCTGTGCGTGTGCTTCATCGAATTCGTGCGCGGCGTGCCGCTGATCACGCTGCTTTTCATGGCGGCGAACGTGGTGCCGTTGTTCATGCCGCAGGGCGTGTCGCTGGATAAGCTGCTGCGGGCGCTGATCGTGATCTCGCTGTTCAGCGCCGCCTATATGGCCGAAGTGGTCCGTGGCGGACTTCAGGCGCTGCCTCGCGGCCAGAGCGAGGCGGCGGCGGCGCTGGGTCTTGGCTACTGGCAGACGACGCTGCTGGTGGTGCTGCCGCAGGCGCTGAAGATTTCGCTCCCTTCGATCGTCTCGTCCTGCATCAGCCTGCTGAAGGACACCTCGCTGATCGCCACCATCGGGTTCTTCGATTTTCTTCAGGTCATCAAGTCGGGCAATGCCGACCCCGCATGGTCGGCGCCGAATGTGGCGTTCACCGGATATCTCTTTGCAGCGCTCGTCTATTGGACGCTGTGCTTCGGCATGTCGCGCTACAGCGCGTATCTGGAACGCACCGTGGCGGGCGGCAAGGTAGGGGCAGGCAGGCTATGAGCGCTCAGCACGCGATCGTCATGGAGAACGTGAACAAGTGGTATGGCCGCTTTCATGTGCTGAGGGACGCCTCGCTGACCGTGGCGCGCGGCGAGCGCATCGTCATTTGCGGCCCGTCCGGCTCGGGCAAATCGACCCTGATCCGCTGCATCAATCGGCTTGAGGAACATCAGAGCGGCAAGATCGTCGTCGAGGGCCGTGAGTTGACCCGCAACCTGCGCGCCATCGACGAGGTGCGGCGCGAAGTCGGCATGGTGTTCCAGCAGTTCAACCTGTTTCCGCATCTGACCGTGCTGCAGAACTGCACGCTGGCCCAGACCTGGGTGCGCAAGCGGCCGAAGGCGGTGGCGGAGAAGACCGCGATGGAGCTGCTGGACCGCGTGCGGATCGCGGATCAGGCGCAGAAATATCCCGGCCAGCTTTCAGGCGGCCAGCAACAGCGTGCGGCGATCGCACGCGCGCTGGCGATGGAGCCGAAGATCATGCTCTTCGACGAGCCGACCTCGGCGCTGGACCCGGAGATGATCGGCGAAGTTCTGGAGGTCATGGTCGAGCTGGCGGAGGAGGGGATGACCATGATGGTCGTGACCCACGAAATGGGCTTCGCCCGCAAGGTGGCGGACTGCGTGATCTTCATGGACGCCGGCGAGATCGTCGAGCGCGCGCCGCCCGAGCAGTTCTTCAACAATCCGCAGCACGAACGGACGAAGCAGTTTCTGAGCCAGATCCTGACCGGGCACTAACCCGCAGCGGCGCGCCGCTGCGCTTCGACCAGCGGGTGCGGCTCGTCGCCGATCGGCTCGACATAGGCTTCTGTCTGCGAGAACGGCGTAAAACCCATGCGCTGATAGAGCGGCAGCGCGCGGGGATGATCCAGCGTGCAGGTCTGCACATGAAGCCGGCGCGGCTGCATATCCCAGGCCATGGCGATCGCCTCGCCGAGGAAAAACGCGCCGAGCCCCATGCCGACGAACGCCGGCGCGAGGCCGAAATAGGAAAGCTCGATGTTCAGCGCATTGCGCGCATCGAACTCGGCATAACCCGCCGGTTCGCCGTTGGCGTACAACACCTGAATGAAGATGCCGTCTTCTGCGAGGATACGCGCCAGTTCGGCGTCGCCGAGACGGCGGCGGTTCACCCAGACCCACGGCTTGCCGACCGTCTCGTAGAGATAGCGATAGAACGGCACCGTGCAGCGTTCAGCGCGCATGATCGAGACCGGAACGCCGGGGATCATGCGCGGCGGGCGCGCCGGCCGCTCCCACATCTGCAGGAACGTGACGGTGGTGCGCAGCGGCGTCATGCGCCGGTCGCAATGGCGGCGTCGGCGCGGCCGCCCCATTCGGCCCACGAGCCATCGTAAAGCGCGGCGCCGTCCTGGCCGAGCGCGGCGAGGGCCAGCAGGATGACGCAGGCCGAAATGCCCGAGCCGCAGCTCGCGGTCAGCGGCGCGGTCG
>JAPUEF010000066.1 GCA_027492655.1 Alphaproteobacteria bacterium
GGCGACGTCCTCGCACTCTCCGAACGCGGCCTCCACCGCACGCCGTCCGCCGGCGATGTCTGTGCCGAGGAATATCGGCTGAATACCCTCATCAAGGAATTTCCCAAGCCTTACGTGGCTCTGATGCAGGGCGTCGTGATGGGCGGCGGCGTCGGCGTCTCCGTGCACGGCTCGCACCGCGTCGTCTGCGAAACCACCAGCTTTGCGATGCCCGAAACCGGCATCGGCCTGTTCCCCGATGTCGGCGGCACCTGGTTCCTGCCGCGCCTCGAAGGCCGGATGGGCCTTTACCTCGCTCTGACCGGCGCAAGGCTGAAGTCCGATGCGTTACGCCATCTCGGCCTCGCCACGCATATCGCCCGCTTCGAGGAATTCGACGCCGTGGTCGAGGCCCTCAGCCATGAGGCGGCGACCCACGCGCTCCGTCCGTGGGCTGACGAAATTCCCGATCCGATCGAAGATCTGCAGCGCCAGGTCGATTTTCACTTCGGCGGCTCCTCTGTCGAGCAGGTGCTCGCCAGCCTCGACGCCGATCCGGAGGCGTGGGCGCAGGCGGCTGCGAAGACGATCCGCACCAAGTCGCCCACCAGCCTCAAGATCGCATTCCGGCAGATGGAGATGGGTATCGCACGCCCGTTCCGCGCCTGCATGGAGATCGAGTTCCGCCTCACCGAGCGCGTCCGGAAGGGGCATGACTTCTACGAGGGCGTGCGCGCTGCCATCATCGATAAGGACGGGGCCCCGAAATGGAGCCCGGCCGCCCTTGAGGACGTGAAGACCTGGATGATCGACGATTATTTCGCGCCGCTCGAAAAGGAATGGCGTGCTGAAATCTGAGACGCATACTCGCCTCAAATTTTCTGTAGTTCGGCGGGCGTTAAGGCGAATTAAGTGAAGCCTGACCGGAATGTCCTCAGTCGCGTTCACGCTTGACGGCGGATTTCCGCAGCTTCGTTTGCTGAAGGAAAATCAAGATTAACCCGCGTTCACCGCGTTCTTTGACCCAGGCTTAAGCGCGCCCCCGTAGTGTCATCGTCAATGGTGGTGACTAACGCGGGAAACTTCGCGATGAACGTAGCGCTCAAAACTCGTCTTCCTCATGCGCCGGAACTTCCGGCCGCGACGGAAGCTTCCGATCAGATCAAGCCGCTCTATCTGGAGACGCTGAACCGCATCGAGCGGCTGCATCGCCAGTTGCTCGACGTGATCAAGGACGAGCTGGAGCGCGTGCGCATCCGCGACGTGAACTCGGTGCAGGCGCTGCTTCTGTTCAATATCGGCGACGCCGAAATGACCGCCGGCGAGCTGCGTTCGCGCGGCCATTATCTCGGCTCGAACGTCTCGTACAATCTGAAGAAGCTGGTCGATATGGGCTATATCAACCACGCCCGCTCCGAAGTCGATCGCCGCTCGGTGCGCGTGCGCCTGACCGAGAAGGGCCGCATCGTCCACCGCCTGTGCGCCTCGCTGTTCGATCGCCACACGCTCTCGGTCGACAAGGTCGGCGGCGTCGATGCCGGCAACTTCACCATGCTGAACGACGCGCTTCGCCGCCTCGAACGCTACTGGGCCGACCAGATCCGCTTCCGCCTCTGAAGGCGTAGCGCAGGTTTCACGAAGCCCGTCGGCGGGAACGCTGGCGGGCTTTCGCATGTCAGCGCCGCGTCGCACTTCATGTCTGCGCCAAATGGCGGCAGAGTAGGGGCGGGAGGCTACAATGAACCTGCATCCGTATCTTCAGCACGATGGCGTCATCGCCTTCGCTCATCGCGGTGGCGCGCTCGAAGCGCCCGAGAATACGATGAAGGCCTTCGCCTACGCCGTCGAACTCGGCTACCGCTATGTCGAGACCGATGCCTACGCCACGCGCGACGGCGTTCTGCTGGCCTTCCATGACGACCGGCTCGATCGCGTGACCGATCGCAAGGGCGTCATCGGCGAGATGGACTATGCCGATGTGAAGGGCGCTCTGATCGGCGGCGCTGAACGTATTCCGCTTCTGGAAGACCTGCTCACCGCGTGGCCCGATCTGAAAATCAACATCGACCCCAAGCATGACGGCGCGGTCGCCCCGCTGATCGATCTCCTGCGCCGGATGAACGCCCTCGACCGAATCTGCATCGGCTCTTTCTCCGACGCCCGCATCGCGCGCGTCCGGGCGGCGTTCGGCGCTGCCGTCTGCACCTCGATGGGGCCGCGCGAAGTCGGCCGCTTCTGGCTCGCCAAGCGCCGCATCCCGACGGGTCGCTTTCGCGCAAACTGCATCCAGATTCCCGTGAAGCAGGGACCGTTCACCCTTGTCGATGCCGCTTCGGTGCGCACCGCTCATCGTCTCGGCCTCAAAATGCATGTCTGGACGATCGATGACGAAGCCGAGATGAGACGGCTCGTCGCGCTCGGCGTCGATGGCATTATGACCGACAGGCCTTCGCTCTTGAGAAGCGTTCTCAAATCAAGTTCAGGGTTTTGACTGTTCACCGCTTGACCCTGATCAAAGCGCGGCGCAAATCCTGCCGTTAAGTATTCACCCATCTTTGGGGACCAGCCTCACGGCGCGGGGACTTCGATGGACTACGACAAGATTTTCGACGACGCGATTGACGGACTGAAAACCGAAGGCCGCTATCGCGTCTTCATCGACATTGAACGCCAGCGCGGTGCGTTTCCGCGCGCGGTCCACCACGCCAGCGAAACGCAGGGCAAGCGCGCCGTCACCGTCTGGTGCTCTAACGATTACCTCGGCATGGGCCAGAGCAGCGTCGTCACCGAGGCGATGCATGCCGCGATCGACCATGTCGGCGCCGGCTCGGGCGGCACCCGCAACATTTCCGGCACCACGCACTACCATGTCGAGCTGGAGCGCGAGCTCGCCGACCTGCACGGCAAGGAAGCCGCGCTGCTGTTCACCAGCGGCTATGTCTCGAACGACGCGACGCTTTCGACCCTCTCGGCCATCCTGCCGGGCGTCATCATCTATTCCGACGATCTGAACCTCGCCTCGATGTTCGAGGGCATCATGCGCGGCCGCGCCGAGAAGCGCCTCTTTCGCCACAAC
>JAPUEF010000067.1:0-2421 GCA_027492655.1 Alphaproteobacteria bacterium
AGCGGACGCCCCGGACGGATCACCAGCAGGCGCGCCGCGTCGCGCGGGCTTGCCGGCCGCAAGGCGATCAGCCGCTCGGGCAGCTCGAAATCGAAGTCGGACACCAGCATGGCGGGCTTTTCCGGGATCGGAGCCACCGGCGCAAGGCCTCAGAAAAAAGGCGCCCCGGATCGCCCTCTGGCGGCGGCCCCGCCGTCGTCGCCGCGCCGAACCGACCGGAGCGTCAGCGCGCGGCCTGCCCCGCCCGCTCCGCCACCCGCTTCAGCAGGCGTTCGGCGACGTAAGGCGAGGTGAATTGCTTGATGTCGCCGCCGAGGAAGGCGATTTCCTTCACCAGCTTCGAGGCGATCGCCTGGTTCATCGGTTCGGCCATCAGGAAGACCGTCTCGACCTCGTGGTTCAGGCGCATGTTCATGCCGACCATCTGGAATTCATATTCGAAATCGCTGACGGCCCGCAGGCCGCGCACGATCATCTGCGCGCCCACTTCCTCGGCGAACTGCATCAGCAACGATTTGAACGGCCGAACTTCCACCGTCGCCGCGCCCTTCAGGCGGTCGGCTTCGTGCTGCACCATCTCCACCCGCTCCTCCAGCGAGAAGAGCGGGCCTTTGCCCTCGTTGATGGCGACGCCGATGACGAGATGATCCACCAGCTTCACGGCGCGGCGGATAATATCGAGATGCCCGTTCGTGATCGGATCGAACGTCCCCGGATACAAACCAACACGTCTGGTCATCGTCTCCCCCGCAGCATTCTTCCGCCTGCTGAGGATCGAGCCTAGTCGCTAAGTGGTTATCGCTCCACTGATTTCAGATGACGCGCACGTCAAGTCGCCGGCGCCGCATCGTCACCCGCCTCGGTCACGCGCTCGGCCGAAACCACCCGCTCGTTGGCGTCGGTGCGGAACAGGATGACGCCGTTCGAGGCCCGGCCCTGAAAGCTGATATCGCTGACCGCCAGACGGATCGTCTGCCCTTTGTCCGACATCATGATCAGTTCGTCGCCGTCTTCCACCGTGAACACCGACAGCACGTTGCCCACCCGCTCCGGCCGGGTGATCGCCTTCACGCCCATGCCGCCCCGGCCCTTGGCCGGATAGGCGAACGCGCTGGTCCGCTTGCCGAAGCCGCGATCGGTAATGGTCAGCAGGAACTGCTCCTGCTTCTCCAGCTCGGCGAAGCGCTCGGGCGACAGCGTCGCTTCCTCGGCGCTGTCCTCGTCCTCGTCGCCCGGGCTGTCGGACGCCTCTTCCTCGCCCTCGCCACGGCGCAGCGCCGCAACCTGCTTCAGATAGGCGCGGGCCTCGGCCGCCGTCACCTCGACATGGCGGACGATGCCCAGCGACAGCAGCGCATCGTCGTCGCTCAGCTTCACGCCGCGCACGCCCACCGAATTGCGGCCCTGGAAGACGCGCACCTCATCCACCGGGAAACGCATGGCCTTGCCGCCGCGCGTCGACAGCAGAACGTCGTCCGCCTCGGTGCAGATCGCCACGCCGGCGATATGGTCGCCCTCGTCCAGCTTCATCGCGATCTTGCCGTTGGCGCGTACATCCACGAAATCCGACAGCTGATTGCGGCGCACGCTGCCCGATTGGGTCGCGAACATGATCTGCAGCCTGTCCCACTGATCTTCCTCGGGAAGCTCCATGATCGTCGTGACTTTCTCGTCCTTCTTCAGCGGCAGAAGATTGACGAGCGCCTTGCCCTTGCCCTGCGGCGTGGACAGCGGAAGCCGCCAGCATTTCAGCTTGTAGGCCATGCCGGTGGAGGTGAAGAACAGGATCGGCGTATGGGTGTTCGCGACGAACACCCGCGTCACCCAATCCTCGTCCTTGGTGGTGATGCCGGTGCGGCCTTTGCCGCCGCGTCCCTGAACGCGATAGGTCGCCAGCGGCACGCGCTTGATATAGCCCTCATGCGTCACCGTGACGGCCATATCTTCGCGCTGGATCAGGTCTTCGTCCTCGACATCGGCGTCCAGCTCGACGATCTCGGTCCGGCGCGGCGTCGCGAACGCCGCCTTCACGGCCTCCAGCTCGCCGCGGATGATCCCCATCAGCTTGTCGCGCGAACGCAGCGTCTCCAGATGGTCCTCGATCTCCGCGCGCAGCTTCTCCAGCTCCGCGCCGATCTCGTCGCGGCCCAGCGCCGTCAGGCGCTGCAGGCGCAGATCCAGGATCGCCCGCGCCTGCTCGTCCGAAAGCTGGATCGTATGGTCGTCCGCCATCTCGTGGCGCGGATCGGCGATGAGCGCCACCAGCGGGGCCATGTCCTTCGCCGGCCAGCGGCGCGCGACCAGCGCCTCGCGCGCCGACGCCGGATCGGGCGAGGTGCGGATGATGCGGATGAATTCGTCGATATTGGCCAGCGCGATGGCGAGGCCGACCAGGATATGGCTGCGGTCGCGCGCCTTGCC
>JAPUEF010000067.1:2431-3047 GCA_027492655.1 Alphaproteobacteria bacterium
CGGAACTTGGTCCGCCGCGTCACCACCTGTTCGCGGAATTTCAGGAACGCGATCAGGATGTCGCGCACGTTCAGCTGCTCGGGCTTGCCGGCGTCGATGGCCAGCATGTTCACGCCGAACGAGGATTGCAGCGGCGAGAAGCGATAGAGCTGGTTCAGCACCACGTCCGCGATGGCGTCGCGCTTCAGCTCCACCACCACGCGCACGCCCTGCCGGTCGCTCTCGTCGCGGAGGTCCGCGATTCCCTCGATCCGCTTGTCCTTCACCAGCTCGCTGATCTTCTCGATCATCGCCGACTTGTTCTGCTGGTAAGGCACCTCGGTGACGACGATGGCCTCGCGGTCCTTGCGGATCTCCTCCACATGGCAGCGGCCGCGCATGATGACCGAGCCGCGCCCCTTGGCCAGCGCGGCGCGCGTCGCCGCCTTGCCCATGATCAGCCCGCCCGTCGGGAAGTCCGGCCCCTGCACGATGTCGAGGATCGCCTCCATCGTCGCCTGCGGGTCTTCGATCAGCAGCGTGCAGGCGTCGATCAGTTCGCCCAGATTGTGCGGCGGGATATTGGTGGCCATGCCGACCGCGATGCCGCCCGCGCCGTTGACCAGCAGGTTCGGGA
>JAPUEF010000068.1:0-1496 GCA_027492655.1 Alphaproteobacteria bacterium
CACTGCAGGCTGCGGTCGCCGCCGCGACCGGCGCCGAATCGGATCTCGCCAACTCGCGCTCGGTCTATATCCAGCAGGTCGGCATCGCGCCGGGGCGCCTGACGCCCGCGCGGACGATTGAACGCCTCCTGCCGCGCAATCTCGACGGCGCGGTCATCACCGGGCAGTCCGAACATCCCGCCATTCGCGGTGCGCGCCACGGCGCCGACGCGCAGATGCTGCAGGTCCGCATCGCCGAATCGGCGCTCTATCCGACACTCGGCCTCTCCGCGACCGTGACCCGCGCCGCCGAGCAGACCGGCCCGGCGACGCAGACCTTCTCGGCGGCCGTCGGCGCGACCCTGACCATTCCGATCTTCGCCAATGGCGGCCGCGACTACGCGACCATCCGTCAGGCCAAGGAGGCCTACGGCCAGCGGCGCATCCAGATCGAAACGGCGGCAGCGAGCGTCCGCCAGGCGGTCATGCAGTCCTGGGCCGCGCTCGAAGCCTCCCGCGCCCAGATCCAGGCAGCCGAGGTGCAGGTCCGCGCGCAGGAAATCGCGGTCAACGGCATCAGGGAGGAGTACAAGGTCGGCCAGCGCACGATCATCGACGTGCTGAACGCCACCCAGACCCTGACCGAGGCGCGCGTGGCGCTGGTTCGCGCGCAGCGCGACCGCGTGGTGCTGTCCTATTCGGTGCTTGCCGCCATGGGCCGCCTCAGCGGTTCGCGCCTGGCGCTCCGCACCGAGATCTACGACCCCACCGTCCACTACGATCAGGTCCGCGACCTCTGGATCGGCGTCCGCACCCCCGACGGGCGCTGATCCGCCCGTCGACTTCGCTGTGGATCGCCCTTGCGGCCGTTAGCCATCGCGTCGTTGCGAGTGCATAGTCGGCATTGTTGATTCGGTGGCGATTCGCGCTCTGCGCAGACCGCAAGTGGGCCGCCCCGATGCGTGCAACTCGTGGGGTGGGCTGGGATGTCGCAGACGGCCAAGGCCAATGAACCGTCGATGGAGGAAATCCTCGCGTCGATCCGACGGATCATCGCCGACGATGAGCCGCCGAAAGCCGCGCCTGCGGCCAAGGCGGCCGAGCCGGTGCTGACGCCCGTGGCCGACGAGGCACCGAAGTCGCAGGACGATATCGACGCCCTGCTGGCGGGCTTCGACGATGAACCCGAGCCTCCGCCGCCCCCTCCGCCTCCGCCGCCGGTGGTCAAGGTCGCGCCGCCGCCGCCTCCACCCGCCCCCGCGCCGCGCGAGCCTGAAATCCTCGAACTGTCGCGCGCCGACGCGGTCCCCGAGCGTGTCGGCATGATCCGCCCCATCTCCCAGCGGGCCGATGTCGAGTTCATGGATCAGCCGTCTCCGCCGCCCGCGCCGCCGCCGGCTCCGGCTGCGGTCGCGCCGGCCGCGGCGCTGATCTCGGCGGAGAACCAAGCGGCCGGCGGCGCGGCCGGCCGGGCGCGCGCCACAACCAAGCTCTAGGGCACCGCCCCGACGATAGAC
>JAPUEF010000068.1:1506-3042 GCA_027492655.1 Alphaproteobacteria bacterium
CGGTGATTTCGACCTCGCTGTATTTTGTCGTTTTCGGCGCGGCGTTCGGCTCGCTCGCCAATACCATGCTCTCGGGCAACGGCCGGACGATCGACGACCTCGTCAAGGACATGCTGCGCCCGATGCTGAAGAACTGGCTGGACGACAATCTGCCGCAGCTGGTCGAGCGTCTGGTGCGCGCGGAAATCGAGCGCGTCTCGCGGGGCGGTTCGGGCCGCTGAGCCTTCAGAGATCGAACCGCGTCACCACGCGGGCCCGGAACCACAGCACGATCAATGGCAGCAGGACGGCTGTCGCCGCGAAGAGCGGCGGCGCCCCGAACCGGTCGTAGGCGAGGCTGGTAATGAACACGCCGATCGTCTGCCCCGCGAAGAAGGCGAAGGCGAAGATGGCGATCGAGGCGCCACGCGCCTGCGGGTTGATCTGCGTCGCCATGATCTGCAGCGAGTTGTGAAACAGCGCGAATCCCGCGCCGCAGACGACGATGGCCAGCGCCACGAGCCAGAGCGCCGGTGTTGCCGCGAAAGCGATGAAGCCGGCTGCGAACAGCGTCGCCGATACCAGCATGAGCCCGGACTGGCTGATGCGCGAAAGCAGATAGGGCGCGAGCGTCGAATAGGTCACGGCGCCGGCCGCGCTGAGCGCCGTCAATACGCCGATGGCGGTGTAGCTGATGCCGTAGGCCTCGCGCAGGTGCGCGCCGAGGAAAGTGAAGGCCCCGAAATAGACCGCCGCCTCGACCGCGACGGTGGCAAGAACGAGCCGGCCGGTGACGCTGTTGCGGACCGCGGCAATCTGGCGGAACGAACCCATCAGCCCGCCTTCGGGCGGCGGCGAACGGGCCGAGAGGACCGGATTGGTCCGCATCTGCAGTGCCAGCATGGCCCCGCCGAACAGCAGGAACCCGCCCACCATCAGGAACACCGCGTGCCAGCCGAACATGTCGGCGAGCACGCCGCCTATGGCCTGGCCGGAGACCGTGCCCGTGCTCATGAAGATCATGTAGCGGGCCAGCACCGCGTGCCGCTGCGGCATTGGAATGGTGTCGCCGATGAAGGCGAGGCAGTTCGGAATGATGGCCGCGCCGGTCACCCCCGCGAGGAAGCGCAGCAGGGCAAGCTGTTCAAGGCTGGTCGCGAAGGCCGAGGCAGTGGTGAACAATCCGCAGAGCAGGGCGCCGAGCGCGATCACCCGCACCTTGCCGAAACGGTCGCCGAGCGGGCCGGTGATCAGCTGGAACCCGCCATAGGCGACCGCATAGGTCGTCACCACGATGGCGGCCCCGCCGGGGGTCGTGTTGAAGGCAAGCGCCAGCTTGGGCAGGAGCGGGTCGCAGAAGCGCAGGGCGGCCGAGGACGCGAAGGAGGCCGCGCCCAGCACGAACAGCGCGCGCCACGGCACCGGCTCCAGCGGGGCGGTCTCGATGCTGCCTGTGGCCATGCACCGACCCTATGCGCCCCTCTCTTGCGTTGCGGCAAGTCGCGGGTGCGCATGGCAGAAATGTTGACTTCTCGCGTCCGGCGCGGCTTTGGTGCG
>JAPUEF010000069.1 GCA_027492655.1 Alphaproteobacteria bacterium
CGAGAATTGGATCCCGGCATGATGAGCCGTTTCGTGAAGGCCGCCCAGGCGGCGGTGCATAGCTTCCGGCACGGGGGCACGTCGACATTCTGGGGATCGCGGCTGCGGCGGACGCGCATCGATTATCGCCGCGAGGTCGGCGACCTGCTGGATGCGTCGGTCGTCATGGCGCCGGTGCAATGGGTGCAGCGCGCGCTGCCCGAAGCGCGGCTGGCGGTCACGCGGCGCGGCAAGGACGGCAAGGTCGAGGATCTGATCGAGCAGCCGATGCTGGCGCTGATCCAGAACCCCAACGAATTTTACGACGATGTCGCTCTGATGTGGGCGACGGTGCTGAGCATCATGCTGGACGGCAATGGCTATTGGCGGATCGTGCGCAACGGCGTCGGCCGGCCAGCCGAGCTTTGGTATATCCCGCATTGGATGATGGAGCCGAAATGGCCCAATGACGGCAGCAAGTTCATCAGCCACTATCGCTACACGCCGGGCGGTGGCGTCGGCCCCGAAGATGTGCCTTTCGAGGATGTCGTGCATTTCCGGCACGGGATCAATCCGCGCAACATGCGCAAGGGGCTTTCGCCGCTTGACCCCGCCATCCGAGAAATCTTCGGCGACCTGGAAGCGAGCAATTTTGTCGCGGCGCTGCTGAAGAATATGGGCGTGCCCGGCGTCGTGATCAGCCCGAAGGGTGGCGCGATGCCCACCCCGCAGGATGTCGAGGCGACGAAGGCGTGGTTCCAGCAGGCCTTTGGCGGAGATAATCGCGGCAAGCCGCTGGTGATGGGGGCGCCGACCGAGGTGCAGCCCTATGGCTTCAACCCCCAGCAGATGAACATGAGCGAATCGCGCGACGTTGCGGAGGAGCGGGTGTGCGCGCTGGCGGGCGTTCCCGCAGCTGTTGTCGGGTTCGGCGCGGGGCTGCAAGCGACCAAGGTCGGCGCGACAATGTCGGAGATGCGCAAGCAGGCCTGGGAGAATGGCGTCATCCCGGTCGGCAAGATTATCGCGGGCGAGCTGAAGCGGTCGCTGCTCCCCGATTTTGTCGGTCCGTCGCAGGGCGTGCATGATGTCCTGTTCGACACGTCCGACGTGCCGGCGATGCAGGAGGACCAGGACAAGAAGGCCGAACGGCTGAACAAGATGGTCACCGCCGGATGGGTGATGGTCTATGACGCGCGCGAAGCGATGGGCTTCGATGTTGATGACAGCCACCGCATCTATCTGCGGCCGATATCGGTGATCGAGGTTCCTGCGGACGGTGTCCGCCGCGATCCCGCTGGCGACGCCGCGGCGAAGGGACGCGGCGCCAAGCATGGCGATCATGGGCCGGGCGAGCATCGGCCCGCTGTCGAACGTCGTGCCAGCGAGGCGGCATTTCAGCGAGGTTTGCGCTTTGCGCAGATACTTGAGAAGCAGCAGCGCGGCCTCCAAGCGGCGTTTGAGAAGCCTCTGATCACCTTCTTTGGCGAGTTGGGCCAGGCGGCGTCCGATGCGGCGCTGGAGCCGCTGCGCGCCGAGCTGGGGAAGGCGCGCGGGACGAAGAGCGACGATGACGTGGTGACATCGATCCTGCGGCGGCTGGGTATACCGCGCTGGGCCAGCAGGCTGAAGGCGCTTTATGAGGCGCAGTTCCTGAACGTTGCCGAAGCCCATGCGGCGGCGGCGGCCGATGCGGGGTTGGGCGCATCGATGCCCGACATGGTGGCGCGCGCGATCGTCGCGGCGGGCGGCCGGCGTTCGGGGTTGATCGACCTGGAGGGGCAGACGCGCGCCGCCCTGTTCGACGCATTGGCCGAGGGGCGCGCGGCCGGCGAGGGCGCCGAGCAGCTCGCGGCGCGCATCCTGCCCCATGTCGAGGGCGGGCCGTGGCTAAGCCCGGAAACGCGGGCGCGGATCATCGCGCGCACCGAGGCGAAGTTCGCGCAGAATATCTCGACGATCGAGCGCGGACGCGAAGCCGGCGTCACCAGCTTCATCATCTTTGACGGTCGCCTTGGACCGGGCCGATCGAAGCCCGACCATATCGCCCGCGACGGCCTGATCGCGACGACGGCCGAGGCCGTCGCGATGGCCGAAGCCGAACACCCCAACGGCACATTGAGCTTTGCCCCCAATTTCGAAGAGGACTGAAGATGCAGATCAAGAGCATGACCATCACCGAGATGGACGAGGCCGGCAAGGGATTGGCGCGGCTCGCCCGCATGACCGAAGTCGACAGCGACGGTGACACCTATGAGCGTGGCGCCTTCAGCTGGAAGGCCGGCGGGCACCAATGGGCGATGATGGTCCCCGGCCATAACCGGCAGGCGATCCCGTTCGGCAAGGCCCGTATCTATGAAGAGGGCGACGACGCGCTAGCCGAGCTGCACCTGAACCTGAAGACGACGGCCGGTCGCGACTGGCACGAAGCCCTGCTGTTCGACATGGCGACGGGCGAGCCGGTGCAGGAATGGTCCTATGGCTATAACATCGTGGACATGGACTATCGTGTGAGCGGCGCCAGCCGGGTGCGGGTGCTGAAGAAGCTGGACGTCGACGAAACGTCACCGGTGCTGCGCGGCGCGGGCAACGGGACGCGCACGCTGTCGATCAAGGGGGCCAAGCTGCGCTCCGAGCATTGCGCCCGGCTGATCGCCGACCTAGGCGAACTGGCAACCGCGATCGACGCCGACCCGGCCTGTGTATCGGCGACCGGCCTCAAGCAGCTGGGCGATATCCGCACGGCGATCGACCGGGTGCTGGCGGGTGATGCCGAAGATGCGGGCGTGAAGGCGGCCGTGTCGCGCGATACGGCTTTGACGCACGCGCTTCAGCACCGGATGAACCAGCGGCGCTTCGGCGGCTGAACCGTTCGGCGGATCGCCTCAGCGAGCGCCTGAGGGGTGCGGGGGCCGCCCTGCCCCCGCCGCCGCGCCCTCTCTGCGCCCTGTGCGCCTTCTTAGGGCTTCTTAGAGGCCAATCGACCGGCCTGCCTCCCCCCTCTCATGCATCGGGGCGGCAGGCCGGTTGTCTTTTGGGTCGATGATCGGTTAGAGCGGG
>JAPUEF010000070.1 GCA_027492655.1 Alphaproteobacteria bacterium
CGCGCTCCTGCGCGCCGATGGCGAGGCGGATGCCGATCTCGCGGGTGCGCTCGGTCACGCTGACCAGCATGATGTTCATAATGCCGATGCCGCCGACGATCAGCGAGATGAAGGCGACCGCCGAGACGAACAGCGTGACGACGCCGAGGACGCTGGCGGTTTCCGCGCCGAAGGACGAGACGTCCTGCATGGTGAAATCGTCGGGCTTGCCGGCCGGGATCCTGCGGAGCTGGCGCATCACCTGACGCGCGTTCTCCATCATCGGGGCGACGTCTTCCTTGTTGCCGGCCATAAGCTGGAGCGTGTTGATCCAGTCGTCGCCCTGAAAGCGGCGCTGATAGGCGCGCAGCGGCAGGATGATGCGGTCGTCCTCGTCGTCGCCGAAGGTGGAGGCGCCCTTGGGCTTCAGCAGGCCGATGACTTCGCAGGCCACGCCGTCGATGCGGACGCGCTGGCCGACCGGGTCCATCGAGCCGAACAGCTTCTCGCGCAGCGTCTTGCCCATGACGCAGACCATGCGGCCGGCGTCGGATTCGGCTTCGGAGAAGAAGCGGCCGCCGTCGAGCGCCCAGAGGCGGATGTCGAAATAGTCGGGCGTCGAGCCGAGAATCGTGGTGCGCGCGTCGAGATTGCCGAACTTGACGGTGTGGCCTTCGCCCACCGAGGGGGCGATCCTGACGACCTGGGGCACGGTGCGGCGCACGAGATCGAGGTCGCGCCAGGTGAATTTGCGCGCCGCCTGCTGCGGCCCGCGTCCGCCCTCGCCGCCGGGCCAGATCCAGACGAGGTTCTGGCCGATCGAGGCAAACTCGCGGTTGATGGACGAGGAGACGCCCGCGCCGATGGTGAGCAGGGCGATCACCGCGCTGACGCCGATGATCATGCCGAGGCAGGTGAGCAGCGTGCGCAGCTTGTTGGCCCAGAGCTCGCGCAGCGCCAGGCGCAGGGCCGACCAGATCATGTGTGCATCGCCTCAAGCTCCGCCTTGGTGATCGGCGGGCCGTCATAGGCGATCCGGCCGTCCTTGAAGCGGATGTGACGTTTCGTGTAGGCGGCGACGTCGTCCTCGTGCGTGACGAGGATGATGGTGATGCCGTGACGCGCGTTGAGATCGGTGAAGAGACGCATGATCTCGTGCGTGCGCTGGCTGTCGAGATTTCCGGTGGGCTCGTCGGCCAGCATCACGGCCGGGCTGGTGACGAGCGCGCGCGCGATGGCGACGCGCTGCTGCTGGCCGCCCGACAGTTCGGACGAGGTGTGATCCATGCGGTCGCCGAGACCGACCAGCGTCAGCGCCTCCTGCGCGAGGCGGTGGCGCTCGCGCGCCGAGGTGCCGCGATAGACGAGCGGCAGTTCGACGTTCTCCTGCGCGGTGGTGCGCTTGAGCAGATTGAAGCCCTGAAAGACGAAGCCGAGATAGTTCTGGCGCAGCAGCGCGCGCTGCTTGCGGTCGAGCGTTTCGACCGGCACGCCCATGAATTCGTAGGAGCCGGACGAGGGGACGTCGAGGCAGCCCAGAATGTTCAGCGTGGTCGATTTGCCCGAGCCGGAGGCGCCCATCACGGCGACGAACTCGCCGGGATAGATCTCGAAATCGACCCCGTTGAGGGCGCGCACTTCGGCGTCGCCCTCGCCATAGACCTTGGCGATGTTGCGGAAGGCGAGAACGGGGCCTTTGTGTCCGCTGAGCGTCTGGTCGTTCACCGGCTTAGCCCTGGGCGCCCGAGCCGGCGCGCTCGACATCGGTGAGGACTTCGTCGCCCTCCTTCAGATCGCCTTCGATAATTTCGGTGAGCGCGCCGTCGGTGACGCCGATCTTCACCTTGCGCTCGACGGGCTGGCCGGAGGCGTCCTTCACGAAGACGCGGCCCGCGGACGGGTCGGGCTTCCCGCCGGCGTCGCCGCCGCCCTGCTGCTGCGCCATCGATTCCTTCATGGCGATCTGCTGCGGCACGAAGCGCAGCGCAGCGTTGGGCACCAGAAGCGCGGATTCGACCGTCTTCACGGTGACTTCGGCGGTCGCGGTCATGCCGGGCTTCAGCAGGCCGCTGTCGTTGTTCACGGTCAGCTCGCCCTGGTAGACGACGACGCCCTGGGTGACGGTGCTGGTTCCGTCGGCCCGCTTGGGGGCGTTGCGCATCGAGCGGATCTGCGCCTCGAAGGTGCGGTTGGGGAAAGCATCGACCGTGAAGCTGGCCTTCTGGCCTTCGCCGACCTGGCCGACATCGGCCTCGTCGATGTCGGCGAGCAGCTCCAGCTCCTTGATGTCGGAGGCGAGGGTGAAGAGAACCGGCGTCTGGAACGAGGCGGCGACGGTCTGGCCGGCCTGGATGCTGCGATAGAGGACGATGCCGTCGATCGGGGCGCGGATCACCGCCTTGTCGATGTCGCTGAGCGCGACCTGCAGATTGGCCTCCTGGATGGCGACCTGGGCCTTGGCGACTTCGAGCGAGGCGATGGCGCGGTCGTAGGTGGACTGCGCGGTGTCGAGATCCTGCTGGCTGACGTTGCGGCCCTTGGCGAGGTCGCGGATGCGGGCGAGGCGGCGCTGGGCGTCGGAAAGTCCGGCTTCGGCTTCCTTCACGCCGGCGCGGGCGGCGGCGAGCTGGGCCTCGGTCTGGATGCGGCGGGCTTCCAGCTGGGTGGTGTCGATCTGGGCGAGAACGTCGCCCTTCTTCACGGCGGAGTTGAAATCGACCTTCACTTCGACGACGCGGCCCGAAACCTCGGCGCCGACCTCGACCTGATCGACGGGCTGGAGCGTGCCGGTGGCGGTGACTTTCACCGAGAGCGGGCCGCGCTTGGCCGCTTCGGTCTTGAAGCCGACAGGTCCGCCGCCGCCGCCGGAGAACATCATAATCAGAAGAACGAGCACGGCGAGCGATCCGCCGAGCCAGATAAAGGCCTTCCTGCGGCCCGACATCTTCTTCTTGCCGACGCCAAGCGTCTTCTCGATGCCCGACGGCGTGCTCGACATGTGATTCATGGAAATGATGTCCCCCGCTGCGGCGGTGCAGCGCTTTGCCCGGCCTTATACCTACGGGGATGAGGGTTTTCAGTCGGTGATCGGGGTCACAGTGGCGTGAACGGGAACCGCGTCAGGCCGAGCGGTATGGGTCGGCTGCGTCGCGCAGGCCGTCGCCGAGAAAATTGAAGGCGAGGACGGTTAACACGACCGGAACCACCGGCAGCAGAAGCCACGGCGTCACCGACAGCGCGGCATAGCTTTGCGCCGCGTTGAGGAGCGAGCCCCAGGATACCTGCGGATCGCGGATGCCGAGGCCGAGAAAGGACAGTGCGGTCTCGCCGAGGATCATCGCGGGGATCGCGAGGGTGACGCTGGCGATGAGGTGGCTGGAGAAATTCGGCAGCAGATGGCGGAAGATGACGCGGCGGGGCGTCGCGCCCATGAAGACGGCGGCGGCGGCGTAGTCTTCCTCGCGCAGCTGCATCACCTTGGCGCGGACGCCGAGGGCGAGGCCGGGCCAGTCGAGCAGGCCGAGAATGACGACGAGGCCGCAGAAGACGAGAATGGGCGGCCAGTCGGCGGGGATGGCGGCGCTGAGCGCCAGCCAGAGCGGCAGTTCGGGCATGGCGCGCAGCAATTCGATGAGGCGTAGGATCAGCCAGTCGGCGGCGCCGCCGAGATAGCCGGCGATGCCGCCGAAGAAGACCCCGAGCAGGAACGAGATCGCGACGCCGACAAGGCCGATGGTGAGCGAGATGCGCGCCCCGAAGATCACCCGGCTGAAGAGATCGCGGCCTACGGTGTCGGTGCCGAAGAGGAAGACGTGCCCGCCTTGCGCCGCGCAGAAGAGGCGCGTGCGGGCTTCGACGAGGCCGAGCAGCTGGTAAGGCTCGCCCTCGCAGAACCAGCGCAGTTTCTGCGGCTGCGATTTGTCCGTCGTGTAGATCCGCCGGAAGGCCTGGAGATCGACCTCCATCGTCGTGGCATAGACGAAAGGTCCGCCGACGCCTTTGCCGAAGATGTGCAGCGTCTGGGGCGGATGGCTCATCGCGTCGGGGAAACGCTGATCGCGGCCATAAGGGGCGATGACTTCGGCGAACGGCACGACGACGAGATAGAGAAAGACGAGGAACCAGAAAGCCAGGCGCGCCAGACGGCGGCGGCGGAAGCGTCGCCAGAACAGGCGATAGGGCGAAGTGGCGGCATCCTTCGCGGGCGGCGGCGCGGGCGGCGGGAAGGGGCGGTCGTCCACCACATGGGGCGGCGCGCCGTCGCGGCGCGGGAGCGGGGCGCTCATCGCCGGGCTCCCGCGCCGAGGCGCACGCGCGGGTCGAGCCAGGCGAGGATGAGGTCGCTGACCAGCATGCCGAGGAAGGTGAGCGCGGCGGTGAAGGTGAGGATGAAGGCGGCGAGGAAGGTGTCCTGCGCGCGCAGCGCCGAAAGCAGCACCGGGCCGACGGTCTGGAGGTTCAGAACGACCGAGACGATGACCGAGCCGGACACGAGGCTGGGCAGGAGATTGCCGATGTCGGCGACGAACGGCGCGAAGGCGAGGCGCAACGGATAGCGCGTCATCAGCCGGGTTTCGGACAGGCCGCGGGCGCGCGCGGCGGTGACATAGGGCCGGTTCACCTCGTCGAGCAGGTTGGCGCGGAGGCGGCGGATCATAATGCCGGCCGAGCCGAGCGCGATGACCAGCGCGGGGATCGCCAGATGGGCGGCGATGGAGAGGAATTTCTCCGCCGACATGGGCTGGCCTTCGAAGCGCGGGTCCATCAGGCCGCCGATGGAGAGGCCGAACCAGGCCTGTCCGGTGACGAGCAGGACGAGGGCGAGGAGAAAGGACGGAATGGCGAGGCCGAGATAGGAGAGCGTCGTCGCGCCGGTGTCGAACGGCCCGCCGGGCCGCCGGGCCGAGATGAGGCCGACCGGGAAGGCGATGAGATAGACGAGGAAGACGGTGGCGAGGTTGAGCAGCGCGGTGAGGCCGACACGGTCGCCCAGCACCTCGCCGACCGGCCTGGCATAGAGGAAAGACCAGCCCCAGTTCCCCTGCAGCAGACCGTCGAAGCCGTGCGGCCCCGGCATGAGGCCGGCCCAGATGGCGTAGCGGACGAGGAAAGGCCGGTCGAAAGAGAATTCGGTGCGCAGGAAAGCGAGGCGCTGGGCCCCCGCGCCTTCGCCCTGGGATTGAAGCTCCTGCACCTCGTTGGAGAGATAGTCGCCCGGCGGCAGCTCCACGACCGCGAAGATGAGCAGGCTGGCCGCGAGGAGCGCGGGGATCATCGCAAGGATGCGCCAGAGAGCGTAACGCAGCATCAGCCGCTCACCGATCCAGCCAGAGCGCGTCGAGGCGATAGATTCCGAACTGCGCGCCGGGATCCCAGCCGAAGAGACCCGTCGCCGGCGCGTTGCGCAGCGCGTTCGACACCACGACCGGCTGCAGCACGCCCGAGACGAGGCCGATGGAGAATTGCCGGTCGGCGTGGATGTCGAGCATCTCGCGCCAGATCGCGGCGCGGGCGGAATCGTCGGGTGCGACGATCCAGTCCTTGTAGAGCTGGAGCAGGCGCTGGGCCTCGGGCAGATCGACCGCCTCGCCCGAGGCGCCTCTGGTCGCGACATACTGGCCCCATTTCGGCC
Source organism: Alphaproteobacteria bacterium (assembly GCA_027492655.1). Taxonomy (GTDB): domain Bacteria; phylum Pseudomonadota; class Alphaproteobacteria; order Micropepsales; family Micropepsaceae; genus JADZAI01. The sequence continues at coordinate 5,612 of JAPUEF010000070.1, forward strand.
AGGCGAGGAATTCCTGGTGGACGGGCGCGAGTTCGTCCGGCGAGGCGGCGGGGTTCGGCACGCCGTTCTCGAAGCCGGACCAGACCGTCATCACGCTCTCGCCGGAATAGGCGCGGTTGCGCAGGACGCTGCGCTCGTAGGGACGAACCACGAGGCGGATGCCCGCCTTGCGCCATGTATGGCCGATGAGGTCGAGCGCGGCGGTCTCCTCGGCGCTTTCGCCCGAGGTCTCGACCACGAGCAGCATCGGCCGCCCGTCGGGCAGCAGACGCAGGCCCGAGCTATCGCGCCTGTCGAGGCCCATCTCGTCCAGCAGGGCGTTGGCTCTGGCGAGATCGAACACCGCCTCGCGCGTGGTGCGGGCGGGATCGTAGAGCGGGCTTTCCTTCAGCGCGGTGTTGTTGCCGGGCGTGGCGAGGCCGAAGAACAGGGTCTGGTTGATGTCGTCGCGGTCGATGGCGGCGGAAAGGGCGCGGCGGAAGCGCACGTCGCGCAGCACGGCGCGCCACACGGGATCGGCGGTGGTGAGGTTCGGATAGAGCGCGATCTGCGCGCCCTTGGTGGTGGGATAGAGGCGCACGGTGAATCCGCCGCGGCCTTCGGCGGCCTTCAGCGCGCCGGCATCGGCGAAGGCGAGGCCGCGAAACTGGAGATCGGCGTCGCCGGCCGCCGTCTTCGCCGCGATGAGGCCGGGCTCGACGATGGTGACGTCGATGCCGTCGATATAGGGCAGTTGCATCCCGTAAGGGTCGAGGCGGTGGAAATACGGATTGCGGCGGAAGCGGAACACCGGACCGCCGCCCGCCTCGATCAGGAAGGGCTGGAGGCTGGGCATCTCCGGATTGTCGTTGTCGTACATGGAATCGCGCCGGTTATGCAGCGCGGCCCAGCCCTTCACCTTGGCCTCGGCGACGAGGCGGTCGATCTCGGCCTTGTCGCCATACCTGATGTGGAAGCGTTTCAGATAATGCGCGGGGCGATAGATATACGGCTCGCGCGCCATCGCCAGCAGGGGCAGGAAACGCGGATTGGGCGTCGGCCATTCATAGCGGACGGTCAGATCGTCGATGACGGTGAAGACCGGCGGCGCGCCGTCGATGGTGAGTTCTTCCGGCACGCCGGCGGGCGTCAGCTCGGGATTGTTGGCGATGTCGTCCCAGTAATAGCGGAAATCCTCCGCCGTGAACGGCGCGCCGTCGGACCATTTATGGCCCGCGCGCAGATGCAGGGTGAAGATGCGGCCGTCCTGCACATCGACGCTTTTCAGGATGTCGGGACGCAGCTGAAGGTTCTCGTCGTAGCCGACAAGGCGGGCATAGCCCCAGACATTCAGGAGCCGGATGTCCTTGTCCTTGGGCAGCAGCATGCGCAGCCGCCCGCCGCTTTTCCCGCTGGTGCGGCCGAGCGTGTCGAGGCCGCCGACGAACGGCTCGGCAGGGACGCGCGCGGCGGCGGGGGGAAGTTCGCCCGAGGCGACGGCGGCGGCGAGGGACGGCGGATCGCGCGGCGCGGGCGACTGGGCGAGCGCAGGGGCCGCCATGGCGCAGAGAAGGACGAGGGGCCTCAGCCAGCGGGACAGACGCGCGCCCGCACCGCACGGAATAGGCATCGAGGATGCGCGGGGGCGCGGGTCAGGCGGCGCGGACATCGGCGGCTCCGATGGCGGCGCGATGGCCGGGGGCGATTTCGATGAGCGGGGCGTCGATATAGCCGGTGTCGCCCTGGGCGCGGGCGGCGACGGCGGCGAGATCGAGGCGGTTGGCGCGATCGGCTTCCGGGGCGGCGGCGATGAGCGCGCGCGTATAGGGATGCGCGGCGTTGCGGAAGAGATCGGCGGCGGGCGCTTCCTCGACGATGCGGCCCTTGCGCATGACGGCGACGCGGTCGGCGATATGCTCGACCACGGCGAGGTCGTGGCTGATGAAGAGATAGGCGAAGCCCAGCTCCTTCTTCAGATCGCCCAGCAGGTTGAGGATCTGCGCCTGCACCGACACGTCGAGCGCCGAGGTCGGCTCGTCGAGGATGACGAGCTCCGGCCGCAGGGCCAGCGCGCGGGCGATGGCGATGCGCTGGCGCTGGCCGCCGGAGAAGGCGGGCGGGAAACGGTCGAGCGCGGCGCGCGGCAGGCCGACGAGATCGATCAGCTCGCGGGCGCGGACCTCGCGGCCTTTGCGGCCCGCGAGGCGGTGGATGGCGAACGGCTCGGTCAGCGTCTCGCGGATGGTCATGCGCGGGTTCAGCGCGGCATAGGGATCCTGGAAGACATAGGCGACGCGGCGGCGGAAGCGGGCGAGATGCGCGCCCTCCAGCGTCTTCAGATCGCGGCCCTTGCCCTTCGCGTGGAAGAGGATGCGGCCCTGATCGGGGTGTTCGGCGCGCATGAACAGGCGCGCGAGGGTGGATTTGCCCGAGCCGGATTCTCCGACCAGCCCGACGCTTTCGCCATGGCCGATGGCGAGCGAGACATCGCTGAGCGCGCGCACCGGGTCGGCCCCGCGCCGGGGGATATAGATGCGGCTGACATGCTCGGCGGCGATCAACGGCGATCCGGGCGCGGCGCGGTCGCGGCGGCGGGCGGGCTGCGCGGCATAGCCGGCTGCTGCTGCTGCGTCATCGGCGCCGCTGACGACGGCGAGGCGGGCCGCGCGGCGATGGAGGCTGGGGTTCGCGCCTTTCAGCGCCTGAAAATAGGGATGGCGGCTTTCGGCGAAGACGGCGTCGGCGGGGCCGCGCTCCATCACCCGGCCGCGATAAAGCACGACGATGTCGTCGGCGAGCGCCGCGACGAGGCCGAGATCGTGGGTGATGAAGAGCACCGAGAGACCAAGCTCGCCCTGGAGGCGCTGGATGAGGGCGAGAACCTGCGCCTGGATGGTGACGTCGAGCGCGGTGGTGGGTTCGTCCGCGATCAGCACGGCGGGGCGCGCGGCGAGCGCGGCGGCGATCATCGCGCGCTGGCGCAGGCCGCCCGAGAGCTCGAACGGATAGGCGTCGAAGCCGCGCGCCGGATCGGGGAAGCCGGTGAGGCGCAGCATCTCGATGGCGGCGGCGCGGGCGGCGCGCCTGGAGACATCGTCATGGGCGCGGGCGGCCTCGGCGATCTGGCTGCCGACCGTGTGGACCGGCGAGAAGGCGGAGAGCGGCTCCTGGAAGACGAGGCCGATGCGGCCGCCGCGCACCCGGCGGAAGGCCGGATCGGCGGGGCTGAGCGTCGCCAGGTCGAGCGGCTTGCCCTTGGCGTCGTCGAGCAGGATCGAGCCGCTGAGTTTCGCGCCCTGCGGCAGCAAACCCATGGTCGCGGTGGCGAGGGCGCTCTTGCCGGAGCCGGATTCGCCGACCAGCGCCGTGATGCGGCCAAGGCCGACATCGAACGAGACGGCGTCCAGCGCCTTCACCGGCGGCTGGCCGGGGAAAGTGAGCGAGACGTCGCGGAAAGAAAGCACCGGCATATCGCGACCTTAGCCTCTGCCTGCGATCTCTGCGAGCCGGGCCGCGCTGGCGGCGGCGCCGCCGGTCTGGATCGCGCCGGGGTTGGGCGGCGGCGCGGCGCGCGCGGCGGTCATCGCGTCGGGGAGGCCGGCGAGATCGGCTTCAGGCAGATGGGTGACGAGGCCGAGCGCGGCGAAGCGTTCGGCGCGAAGGCGCTGCTCGGGTTCGCCGGGCGGCGCGAAGGGGACGATGAGGCCGCGGGTGCCGGCGGCGACGGTTTCGGCCATCGTGTTGTAGCCGCCGCGCGAGATGGAGAGGCGCGCGCAGGCGATGCGGGCAGGAAGGTCGGGGGCGGTGCGCAGAAGCTCCAGCCCGGGATGGCGCGGCGCGGCGGCGGCGATCTCGGCGTGCAGGCTGTCGGGTGCGTGCTGGCCGGTCACGATGGTCCAGGGCTGGGGGGCGCCCGCCCGGCCCCCCCCGGGTGCGACGGCGGCGCCCACCTCGGGCGCGCAAGCCCCGCCGCCCCCCGCCTACACGACGACGCCGCGCCGGGCGGCCTGCGGCGCGGGGGCATCGACGACATAGCCGGTAAGATGGGTGGGGACGGGGATGTCGCCCGGCCAGATGTCGTTGAGCGGCGTGATCGCGGGATCGCCATGCACCAGCACCGCGTCGTAATGCTGCGCGAGGCGGGCGGCGCATTCATCGAGGCGCTTCGCGTCGGTCGGCGGGGTGGGAATATCGCGGAGCGAGGCGGCGATTTTTGCGCCCCGGGCGCGGGCGGCGGCGATCAGGGGCAGGATTTCGCAGGCGAGCTTGCGGCGGCCGAAGGGAAACGTCTCGGTGACGAGGCAGTCCGGCGCGGCGTCGTCGAGCGCACCGGCGATAAGGGCGGCGCGGCGGTCCCAGATGTCCCTGGTGACGGGGGTGCCCTGCGCATCGACGAGTTTTGCGTAGCTGGTGTCGGCGGCGCGGAGGGCGGGGAGGACGACAAGCCGGACGGCGGGATCGAGACGGCCCGCAACCGGCGCGTTCCCCGACAGGAGGGTGGCGCGGCCGCCCTGTCGCACGACCGCGTTGGCGATCGCGGCGATGCGGGTGAAGTGTCCGACGCCCCACAGATGGTTCACATGGAAGAGGACGGAGAGGCTCATGCGCGCGGCCGCAGCAGGAGATTGGCGCTTTCCAGCGTGACCGTGCCGTCGGGGCGGGCGCGGAAGAGATGGGCGGCGCGCCATTTCAGCTTGATCGGCGGCTTTTCCAGCATGTCCCACCCGAGCGCGAGGCTGAGGGCCGCGCGGATGACGCCCTTATGTGTGACGCCGATGGCGAGACCATGGCCGCCGGCGGCCCTGCGCGCGAAGAAATCCTGCAGTCTTTGCTGCACTTGCCGGGGCGTTTCGCCGCCGGGGGGACAGAAATCGAGACCCGCCGCGCCGCGCGCCGCAATCCGGTGGCTGAGGGCGGTGGTGGCGTCGCGGGTGAGGCCTTCCCATGCGCCCCAGTCGGTTTCCACGAGGCCGGGGTCGATGGAAGCCGCGCCATGGAGCAGGCGGGCGGTCTCGCGGGCGCGGCGGAGGGGGGAGGATAGCCACGCGCCGCCGTCCAGTTCGGGCGGCGGGGCGAGGGCGCGCAGTTCGGCCCGGCCCTCGGGCGAGAGCGGCACATCGGCCCGGCCCTGAATGCGGCCTTCGGCGTTCCAGGCGGTCGCGCCGTGGCGGATGAGCGCGATGAGGGTCATGCGCCGAGCGAACCGAGGAGGCCGCGGAGGCGCTGGGCGGCGTGGGCGATGTCGCGCTCGCCATGGACGAACTCGGCGGCGACCTCGCCCATGATGTCGCGGGTCTGGCGGTTCATAAGCAGGATGCGCAGCGACTGGGCGAGGGCGTCGGGGTCGCCGGCCGGGGAGAGCAGGCCGCCTCGGCCGCGTTCGACCACGGCGGGAACGCCTGCCGTGTCGCAGGCGACGACCGGCGCGCCGCTGGCCTGGGCTTCCAGATAGGAGAGGCCGTAGGCCTCTTTCAGGCCGGGCCAGAGATAGAGGTCGGCGCGGGCGTAAAGCGCGGGCATGGCGTCGGGCGGGACGGCGCCCATGAAGGTGATGCGGTCGGCGGGGAAGTTCGCGAAGGCCGCCCGCGCCTCGGCTTCGCCGGCCCCGCCGCCGGCTACGACATAGAACCATTTGAGATCGGCGATGCGGGCGAGGGCGGCGGCGATGAGCGGGAAATTCGCGAGCTTCTTGCCCGGCCGCAGCATGGCGACGGAGAGGATCAGGGGCGTAAGCCCGCGTTTCTTCGGCACGTCCCTGAAGCGGGCGGCGTCGATGAAGGGCGGCAGGATGTGGAGACGTTCGGGCGGCACGGCCTGCCGCAGCATGGCGGCGTCGTGGGCGGTCATGGCGATGACGGCGTCGGCGGCGGCGAGCGCGGCTTTCGCTGCAGCATAGGGTGCAGCAAAATCGCCGGTGGCGCGCCTGGGCGCATCGCTGGCTTCGACGATCACATAGGGGATGCCGAGGGCCTTCGCGACTTCGGGGCCGAGGTGATCGGGCGATTTGTAGTAGCTGAGATAGGTGATCCAGAGGGCCGGCGGATCGGCGCGGTGGGCGGCGATCAGGCGCGGAATTTCGGCCTTCGCGGCCTCGGCGATGGCGGATTGCCGCGCTGCGTCGCCTGTCGCGTCGTAAGTGCGGAGCGTGGAGGCGGGCTCGGCGCGATAGCCGATCCGATCCAGCGCGCGGGCGAGCAGGCCGGTCATGGCGCGGTCGCCCGAGGGCGGCGCGTCGGGCCGGAGTGGATTCATCGGCGCGTAGAGAAGGACGCGCTTCATGCTGCGCCTTCGCCCGCTTCCATGCTGCGCAGCATGGCGGCGATCCGGTCGGCGGTGGGGGCGGCGCTGAAATCCGCCGCGACGCGGGCGCGGCCCGCCGCGCCCATGGCGGCGCGGGCTTCGGGTTCGGCGATCAGACGTTCCAGCGCCGCGGCGATGGCCGGGATGTCGCCGGGCGGGGCGAGAAGACCGTTATGGCCGGAGGCGATCAGCTCGGCGACCCCGCCGACCGGCGTGGCGAGGACGGCGAGGCCCTGGCTCTGGGCCTCGACCAGCACGTTGGGAAGGCCGTCGCGGTCGCCGTCGGCGGCGATTTCCGGGGTGAGGGCGAAGAGGTCGGCGGCCTGCATCGCGGCGCGGACATCGCCTTCCGGCAGGCTGCCGCGCCAGACGATGCGATCCGAAAGGCCCAGCGTTTCCGCCTCTTTCCGCAGCTCGTCGCGCAACGGCCCGCCGCCGATATGGACGAGCCGCCAGTGAAGGCTCCTGGGCAGGACCGCGAGGGCGCGCAGGAGGGTCGGGTAGCCTTTCTTTTCGACCGCCCGGCCGACCGAGAGGATGGTCACGGGGTCGGCGGGGTCGGCGCCGTCGCGCGGCGGGCGCGGTGCGGCGGCGGGCCAGCCGGCAAGATCGAGACCATGGCGGCCAAGATGCGGCGGCGTTCCGGGGCTGAGCGCCGCAAGGCGGGCCTGACCGTCGGCGGTGCAGGTGGTGGTGAAGCGCGCGCCCGCCAGTTTTTCCGCCAGATCCCAGTCCGGGGTCGTCCAGATGTCGCGGGCATGGGCGCTGAGCGCGAAGGGAAGGCCGGTGAGGGCGCCGGCGTAGCGGGCGACGCTGCCGGGCGTATGGATGAAATGGGCGTAGAGGGCGGCCGTGCCCGGCGGCAGTTCGGCGGCGAGGACCAGCGCCTGACCGAAACGGCGGATGCGGTTGCGGGTGCGGTCGCGTTTCCAGTCGGCCTGGAAGAGGGCCTTTGCGGCGGCGTAGCCTTCGGTCGAGCGCAGCTTGCGCCAGGCGCGGAAAACCCGGCCCGGCTCGTTATGCAGATATTCCGGCAGATAGGTGACGGGCGCGCGGACGCTGTCATGGGCCGGGTGACGCCGGGCGTCGGTCGGGTGACGCAGCGACCAGAGGGTGAGGGCGAGGCCGCGCGCCTCCAGCGCCTGAAGCTCGCGGGCGATGAAGGTTTCCGAGAGACGGGGCCAGCCCTTGAGGATGACGGCGATCATCGCGCCAGCCAGATGTCCGACAGCCGCACCACCTCGTCCAGCCCGTCCATCATGCCGGGAGTGAAGGCGGCGGAGGGACGGGGGCGCGCCATGACCGTGCGGATGGCGTCGGCCATCACGGCGATGTCGCGCGGTTCGCCCCGTTCGGCGGGGTCTTCCAGCATCGCGGCGAGGCCCAGCTCCTGCGCCCGGGCGGCCCTGATCCATTGTTCGCGGCGGGGTTTCTCGCGCGGCACGATGAAGGCGGGTTTATCGAACGAGAGGATTTCGCAGAACGTGTTGTAGCCGCCCATCGCGATGACCCCGCCGGCCCGTTCCACGATGCGCTCCATCTCGGCGTCGAAGACGGCGGCGGTGACTTCCGGCACGGCGGCGGCGCGGGCGAGGAAATGCTCCTGCCGCGCGGGGTCCATGAAGGGGCCGAGCATGAAGACGGCAGGCGGCAGATCCGGCCCGAAATGCTCATAGGCCGACAGCGCCCAGTCGATCAGCCCGTCGCCGTCGCCGCCGCCGCCGGTGGTGACGAGGACATACGGCTCGGCCGGCAGAGCGAAGCGCGGCTGGCCGCGCCCGATGGCGGCGGTGTCGCGGCGCAGATAGCCGGTATAGCGGGTCTTTTCGGTGAGGCCGGGGGGCAAGGCGATGCCGGCGAGCGGATCGTAGATGTCCTTGACGCCGTAGATCCAGACCTCGTCGTAGAGGTCGGCGAGAGCGGGGCCGACATTCTTGCGCGCCCATTCCTGATCCAGCGCCTCGGCGTCGTCGAGCACGTCGCGGAGGCCAAGGACGAGGCGGGCGCCCATATCCCTGGCCATGCGCAGGGTCTGGGTGAGTTCGCCGCGAAGGCCCAGCGGCTCTTTATCGACGATCACCAGATCCGGGCGGAAGACGCGGGCGGTCTCCTCGATGATCTCGGCGCGGAGGCGAAAGGCGTCGGCGGTTTCGACGGTCAGCTTGGTCGGCGTGTAGGCCCCGTCGCGCAGCTTGATGACGCCGGGGACGCGGACGAAATCGACCCGCTCGGGGAATTCGAACGCCCCGATGATCGGCGAGCCGGAGATGATGAGGGTGGTGAGATCGCCGCGCGCCGCCGTCAGCGCACCGCCCAGCGCCCGGCAGCGGCGGAGATGGCCGAGGCCGAAACTGTCATGGCTGTAGAGAAGGACGCGGGCGGGTGAGGCCGGCAAGCAGATGCTCCGGAAACAGGGGGCCGAGAATGGCGATTGGACGGAGTGTGCATATGCGCGCGCCGTTGTCAGCGGGGGCTTTCGACTGTGGATGTCGAGAGCGGGCATCCATGATGGGGCGGGGTGCGGGCTTTGGGGAGCGGAGTGCGCCGGTGGATGCCCGCCGTCGCGGGCATGACAGTATGGGTATGTGACGGGGATGCTTGCGCGCTTCGCGGCCGCCGCCTAACGATCAGGCGATGGAGCGGCGGCTTTTCACCTATATCTGGCGGCATAGCCTTCGCGAGCAGTTGCGGATCATCGCGCTGATCGCGCTGTCGCTGCCGTTCTATTTCCTGTCGCTCAATCTGCCCAAGCTGATCGTCAACGGGCCGATCCAGGGCGACGGCTTCGCCGACGGCGCGGCGCGCACCTATTACGCCGTGGCGCTGCCCGACTGGCTGGGCGGGGTGAGGCTGTTCGACGGCCTCGATCTCGACCGGATCAGCGCGCTGTTCGCGCTGTCCTTCACGTTTCTCGGCCTCGTCTGCATCAACGGCCTGTTCAAATACCGCATCAACGTCCTAAAGGGCCGGATGGGCGAGCGGCTGCTGCGCCGTCTGCGCTATGAGCTGGTGGACCGGGTGCTGCGCTTCTATCCGGCGCGGCTGCGGCGCACCAAGCCGGCCGAGGTCGCCTCGATGGTGAAGGACGAGGTCGAGCCGCTGGGCGGGTTCGTGGGCGAGGCCTTCGCGACGCCGGCCTATCTGGGCGGGCAGGCGCTGACCGCCGTGATCTTCATCATGCTGCAGAACCCGCTTCTGGGTCTGGTGGCGGTGGGGATCGTTTCGATCCAGGCGTTCCTGATCCCCTACTTACGCAAGCCCATCCTGGCGCTGGGGCGGCAGCGCCAGCTCACCGCGCGCGAATTGTCGGGCCGGGTCGGCGAGATCGTCGATGCGGCGGCGGACATCCAGGCCAACGACACCTCGAACTGGGAACGCGCCGACATCACGCGGCGGCTGGGCCGCATCTACGACATCCGGTTCGAGATCTACCGGCGCAAATTCTTCGTGAAGTTCCTGAACAACTTCCTGGCGCAGGTGACGCCGTTCTTCTTCTACGCGGTCGGCGGCTACTACGCGATCATGGGCGAGCTTTCGATCGGCCAGCTGGTGGCGGTGATCGCCGCCTACAAGGATCTGCCGGGGCCGGTGAAGGAGCTGCTGGACTGGTATCTCGACAAGCAGGACGCGCAGATCAAATACGAACAGGTGGTGGAGCAGTTCGCCGCTGAGAAGCTGATCGCGGAAGATATGCACGCGCCGGTCGATCCGGGGCCGCTGAAGGACGGGATCGAGGTGCGCGAGGCGACCGTCGCCGACGATACCGGCGCGCGGCTGCTGGACGGGGTGAGCTTCACCATTCCGGCGGCGGCGCATGTGGCGCTGGCCGGGCCGAACGGCGGCGGCAAGGAAGCGGCGGCGGCGCTGATCGCGCGGCAGGCGAGCGCGCGCTCGGGCGCGGTCGTGGTGGACGGGCAGCCGATCGATACGCTGCCGCAGGCGGTGACGGGACGGCGCATCGCCTATGTCGGGCAGGACGCCTATCTGTTCGGCGTCAGCCTGAAGGACAATCTGCTCTACGGGCTGCGCAACCAGCCGCGCCGCGACGCGATGCGCGAAGGGCCGGCGGCGGCGCGGGCCGAGGCGCGTCATGCCGAGGACCGGCAGGCGGGCAATGCGCCCTTCGACGCCGAGGCGGACTGGATCGATTACAGCCTTCTGGGCTGCGACGATGTGCGGGGGCTGGATGCCTGTCTGATGCGTTTCGTGGCGCTGGCGGGGCTGGAGAACGACGTCTTCCGCTTCGGCCTGCAGGGCCGCTTCGACCCCGACGATGCGCCGGTGGTGGCGGAGCGGCTGCTGCAGGCGCGGGCGCTGTTCAAATCGCGCGAGATGAGCGGCGATGTCGATATCGTCGAGCCGTTCGATGCGCAGCACTACAACAACCAGGCCTCGATCGGCGAGAATCTGCTGTTCGGCGTGGCGGTGGGGCCGGCCTATGCCCCCGACAATCTGGCGCGCAACCGCACGGTGTCGCATCTGCTGGACGAGACCGGATTGACGCGGCCGCTGTTCGAGCTGGGGCGCGGCGTGGCGGAAACCATGGTGGAAATCTTCCGCGGCCTGCCGGCGGATCACCCGTTCTTCGCGCAGTTCAGCTTCATCGCCGCCGCCGATCTTCCCTATTTCGAACAGCTTCTGGCGCGGCTGACATCGGGCCAGCCGCCGAGCGCCGAACAGCGCGCGCGGGTGCTGGGGCTGGCGTTCGACTATTCGGAATCGCGTCATCGTCTGGGCCTGCTGGACGACGAGATGCGCGGGCGGCTTCTGTCGGCGCGGCATCTGTTCAATGCGCGCCTGCCCGCGCATGAGCGCCCGAAGATCGCGTTCTACGACGCCGACGACTACAACGAGGCGGCGTCGGTGGAGGACAACATCCTGTTCGGACGTATCGTCTATGGCGCGCCGGATGCGCAGATGCGGATCGAGCAGATCCTGCAGGGCGTGATCGCGGAGCTGGGCCTGAAGGACGATATCGCGCGCATCGGGCTGGGCTTCCATGCCGGCGCGGCGGGGAAGCGGTTGACGCCCTCGCAGCGTCAGCGTCTGGCGCTGGCCCGCGCGCTGGTGAAGAACCCCGACATTCTGGTGGTCAATGGCGCGCTTGCGGTGCTCGATCCGCAGGCGCAGGCCGATATTCTGGGCCGTGTGGCCGGGGCGCGCGCCGGGCGCGGCCTCGTCTGGACGCTGTCGCCCGGGCAGGACAGCGCGGCGTTCGACCGCGTGATCTCGTTCGAGCATGGCCGCATCGCGGGTGCGGCATGATGGGACACCTTGGGGAGCGCACGGCATGAGCATCATCGACGAGGTCGAGGCGCTGCGGCGCATTCCCTATTTCGCGACGATGGACAGCGCCAAGCTGAAGCTGCTGGCCTTCGCCAGCCACCGGCTGCAGCTGCCGCTGGGCGGCGTGCTGTGCCGCGAGGGCGAGCCGGGCGACGCCGCCTATATCCTGCTGGAAGGCGAGGCGGAGGTGGTGGTGAAGACCGACGACGGCCACGATGTCGTGGTCGCCAAGGTGCCGAAGAACGCCTTCATCGGCGAGATCGCGGTCTTAAGGAACGTGCCGCGCACCGCGACGGTGGTGGCGGCCTCGCCCATCACCGCGCTGAAGGTGGGCAAAGACGCCTTCTTCCAGCTGCTGCGCGACGTGCCGCAATTCGCGCTGGAGGTGATGCGCGAGCTGGCCGAGCGTCTGGAGGATACGACCGACCGTCTGCGCGAGGCGCAGGGCCGTCTGGACGCGGGCAAGTGAACTTCCGCGTCTAGCGCTCGACCGTCACCACGATGGGGACATGATCGGAGGGCTGCGGCCAGTCGCGCGCGTCGCGCAGGATGGAATGCGCGCTGACATGACCCTGAAGGGCGCGGCTGGCCCAGACATGATCGAGCCGGCGGCCGCGATCCGAGATTTTCCAGTCGTGATTGCGGTAGCTCCACCACGAGAAGATTTTCTCCTCGATGGGTACGAACTGGCGGGTGACGTCGATCCAGTCCCAGCCGGCGAGGATGGCCTTGAAGCGATCGGTTTCGGGCGGGGTGTGACTGACGACGTTCAGAAGCTGCCTGTGGCTCCAGACGTCGGTTTCATGCGGGGCGACGTTGAGATCGCCGACGACGATGACGCGCTCGGTTTTCTTGCCGCGCCGTTTCGCCCACCAGGCTTCCTTCTCGTCGAGGAATTGCAGCTTGTGGGCGAACTTCTCGTTCGCCGCCGGATCGGGAATGTCGCCGCCGGCGGGGATGTAATAGTTCTGGATCTCCAGCCCGTCTTCCAGCCGCACGGTGAGGTGGCGGCCATCGTCCTTGCCGCACCATTCGATCTTGGAGACCTTGGCGAACGGCTCGCGCGAGAGAATGGCGACGCCGTGATAGCCCTTGCGGCCGTTGATGGCGCGATAGGGATAGCCGAGCGCCGCGATGGGGTCGTGCGGGAAGAGCGGGTCGTCGACCTTGGTTTCCTGAAGGCAGATGACGTCGGGCTGTTCGTCGGCGATGAGGCGCGCCAGCAAGGGCATGCGCAGTCGGACCGAATTGATATTCCAGGTGACGAGCTTCAGCGGCTTCGCGGCGGGCATGATCCCGCTTACGGCGATAACCCCGCCGCGCGCAAGCGCCGCAGGTGACGCGGGCCGGGGCGGGGCGTAGCGTTCGGGGGAGCTTTTCGCGGGGAGGGGTCGCCATGCGCCGCGCCGCTGTGGTTGCGTTCGGAGGTCTCCTTCTGCCCGCCGCGCTCGCCTTCGGGACGATCGAAGGGCTGGGCCAATCGTCCGAGCATGAAAAGATCACGCGGTTCGGATTGAAGGATGCCGGGATCGGGCCGGACACGATGGATGCGCTGGCGGGCGAGCGCGGCGCGTTCGGGGCGGTCGGCGCGCCGGACCGTCCGGACCGGGGCCTGATGTCGAACCAGGCGGCGCATTGCGACGGCGGCGACTTCCTGGGCGCGCCCGGCTATCCGCAGAGCGCGGCGGAGGCGGAAGCCAAGCTGACGGCGTGCCGGGATTTCATCTTCGCGGCGCTCGACCAGGCGGTGGTCGCGGCCGGGCGGATCGTGCCGGAGCGGACGCTGACCATCATGGACCGCGAAATCCCCGAGCATATTCCCTGCATCTTCGACGGCTCGTCCGGCCGGGCCAAATGCGACGTGCTGGAAGCGCTGGGCCTCGCGCTGCATGCGAGCGAGGATTTCTATGCCCACACGAACTGGGTGGACCGGCCCGCGCCCGGCGCGCTGACGGCGGACAATCCGGCGGGGCTGGATCAATCCGCCCCCGCCCCGTTCATCGACCCGGCCGCGAAGGGCGCGTTTCCGAAGGGGCTGATCAGCGGCTGCTATGAGGGTTTCCCGGAAAGCCGGTACTGCACCTATAACGGCGACTGGGCGCGGGTGAAGCACGCGGCGTTGAACAAGGATGACGGGCCGGTCGATCCGGCGCGCGGCGCCACCGGGCCGGGCACGACGCCGCGCGGCGCGACGGGCGGCAATTTCGAGCGGGCGGTCACGGCGGCGGCGGCAGACGCGCGCGCTAAATGGGCGTGGTTCGAGGCCGAACTGACGCGGGTTTACGGCCCCGAGCGCGGCGTGCTGATCGCCTGTGCGGTCAGAAAAGACGATCCGGGCGATTGTGAGTAAAACGCAAGCGACGATGGCGCGAAGTCGCAGGATATCTAGAGCTCGTGGCGGCGAAGGAAACGCCGTATTCGGAAGGCGTGCGTGCAACGCCTTCCGATCTGCCGGAACCTGATGCGATGGACGCTTAAAGCTTCGCCTTCTCGATCAGCCAGGTGGCGGCGCGTTTTTCGAAGAGGTCGCTTTTTGCGCCCTTCATCAGATTGGGGAAGCTGTCGGCCAGCGTCGCGTGCGCGGTCATGGTGTGGTCGAGGCCGGGGACGATCTCGAATGTCGCATGACCGGGGCGGTTGGCGTTGACGATGAAAGAGGCGAGGCGGTCGTCATACTCCTCCGACACCCAGTCGAACTCGCCGTGCAGGTTCAGCAGCTCGCCCTCGTAAGCCTGCCAGCCGGCGGCGATGTTGGCCTCGTCGCACTCGCGGCCGAATTTCAGGCTGCGGCCGCCGATCGCCTCCAGACTGCCGGCGCTGTCTTCGAAGGCTTTCAGATCGTCGGGCATTTTCGCGGCGATCTCGTCGCGGCTGAGCTTGTCGACGAAAGCGGCGGCGAAGATTTTCCGCCAGACGCGCAGCATCGGTTCGACTTCGGCGGCGGGCTGGTTCTGCAGCACCATGCGGCGGCGGAAGGTCGCGATCATGTAATCGTACCAGGGCATCACCGCGCCGCCCCATGTGACGACGCCCTTGAATCCGGCGTCTTTGGCGATCAGCGGCACCTGGATCGCGCCCATGGAAATGCCGGCGGCGAACAGGCGCGTCGGATCGACGCCGGGGCGCTTGGCTAATTCCAGCGCGGCGGTGCGGAAGGCTTCGACCTCGATGTTGAAGCCGCCGGTCTGGCAGTCTTCGCCTTCGCTGTCGCCGATGCCGGGCTTTTCAACCAGATAGATGCCGAAGCCCGCTGCGTTCAGCATGCGATAGAGATTGCCGATGGGCGAAATGGTGGTGGAGAAGGTATCGTTGGTGATGCAGGGAATGCCCTGAACCATCATCAGCACCGGAGCCTTGCCGTCGCGGCTGAGATCGGCGCTGGCGGGCGGCAGATATTCGGTGCGGACCCGGATGCCGGACGGCAGCTTCACCTCACCAAGCTCGAACGGCTTGCCGTCGAGCGCCGGCATCGCCGCCGGCATCAGCTTCGCATGCACGTCCATCGCGGCGCCGTCGCGCTTGAGGCCGAGCGGGATGGTTTCATCGGCCTTGTGACGTCCGAGCGCCGCGATCACCTGGCCGGGATTGGTGACGGCCTTGCCATCGACCGTGACAAGAAGATCGCCGGGCTTCACCTCGCCCAAATCGGGATTGAGAACTTCCTCGACCTTCACGCCGCCGTCAGCGGCGCTGAGCTTGACGCCGAGCACGCCGCGCCTTGGCAGATCGTCCGCCATCGCCAGCCCCGTCAACGCCGTGATGCAGGTCGAAAGAAGCGCCGCCCGCCAGATACCCCGAACCATAATGCGCCCCCGCGCCAGAGAAATGATGCACTGAGCGTGTGCGCGGGACGGCGTGCGCGCCATACACGCGCGCGTGAGATGGCGTCGGCTCGCGCGAGTGTGATCGGATTGATCATCCGCATAAGGATGATCCGGCGCGAAGCCGGCCTGCCGGCCGCAGCGAACAGAAAGCCGCCCGTGCGCGCCGGGCCGGGTGCCGCAAGGTTATCGCCGGCTGTCATCGACTCGTCGCGCGAGCGTCACAGCAAGTCATTCATCCCGTGAGACCGCTTCCCGTCAGCTTTGACGGGGGAATTTCATGCGCAGATTGGCGAGTTGGTTGATCGCGTCCGCTTCACTGGCGGCGCTGGGGAGCGCCATCGCGGCGCCGACGCAGATCCGGACACCGAACATCACCACGACGGCCGGCTCCGTCACCGTGACGTTCAACGGCAATAGCTTCGTGAACAAGGGCCTGCAGGGCGTCGCGCGCCTGCCGGCCAGCACGATCGACTTCCACGGCGATACGTTCGGCGCGTTCTCCAGCCTCGATATTCAGCCGGGCAGCTGGCGGCGCAACGCCGACGGCAGCTATAGCGGGGTGATCTTCGCGTTGCCGGATCGCGGCCCGAACGGCGTCGGCAGCGTGACGTTCAGCGACTATGCCGGCCGCATGTCGAGCTTCGCGATGCTGTTCAACCCCTATACGGGTACGGCCAACCTGCCGGTCAGCACGGCTTCGCAGCACCAGCTTGAGCTGACCGCCACGGGCGGGATGTTCTTCCGCGACTTCAACGGCAATCTGACCACGGGTCTCGACCCCGGCGCGCCCGGCCCGAACGCCTATGTGACGCAGAACGGCTATAATCTGCCCGGCTCGAAAGTCGGCGTGGCGGCGGGCAAGATCAGCCTGGACGCCGAGGGTCTGCGCTTCCTGAGCGACGGCTCGTTCTACGTCTCCGACGAATATGGCGCGAACGTCTATTACTTCAACGCCGCCGGCAATCTTCAGGGCGTCATCCTGCCCCCGACGGCTCTGATCCCGCGCAACAACGCGGCCGGGACGACGCCCGACACGCTCTCCTATACCTCGCTCGCCGATGCGGCGGTCGGCCGCCGGCTGAACCAGGGCATCGAGGGCATGGACATCACGCCCGACGGCAAGCATCTGGTCACGGTGCTGCAGAGCGGCACGATGCAGGACAGCACCTCGGCCCAGGCGAACCGCACGAATACGCGGATCATGGTCTACGACATCAGCAGCAATCGCGTGCCGACGACGCCGGTGGCGCATTACGTGCTGCAATTGCCGATCTATCGTTCGAACGGCGATGGCGCGGCGCCCGACCGGACGGCCGCGCAGTCGGAAATCCTGGCGCTGAACGACACGCAGTTCCTGGTGCTGTCGCGTGACGGCAACGGGCTCGGGCAGGCGAGCCTGCCTATCGTCTACAAGAGCGTGCTGCTGGTCGATATCACCGGTGCGACGAACATCGCCGGCACGCCCTATGAGACGAGCTACACGCCGATTTCGCCCGGCGGCGTGCTGAACTCCAGCATCACGCCGGTCAGCCAGATCGAGCTGGTCAATATCCTGAACTCGACCCAACTCGGGAAGTTCGGCATCAACCTGAACAACACCCCCGCATCGCCGCTGACGCTCACCGAGAAATGGGAAGGCATGGCGTTGCTGCCGGTTCTGGAGGAGGGTGCGCCGAACGATTATTTCCTGCTCATCGGCAACGACAACGACTTCCTATCGCAGAGCTGCAATGTCGGCGGGCAGAACTGCGCGCAGGCCGTGAACAGCGACGCGATGATCCTGACCTATCGCCTGACGCTACCCACTTATGTCGATTCCGAATATCTGGGCGCGATGCTGGCGACGGCTCCGATCGCGGCGGATATGGCCCGATCGACGGCGGGCCAGCTGGCCGGCTCGATTTCGCAGCAGACGTTCGACTATCTGAACGCCGGCCGCCGCGTCGGCGCGACGGGCGCGGGCGTTGCCGCCTCCGGGCGCTTCTGGGGCACGCTGGATTGGGGCCACAGCAACGACCCGGAGTCGGCGGGCCTCACCACCACCGACGATGCGCGCCTCGACGGCACGATCGGCTACGATAGGGGCGTTGGCGAAAACGCCCGCATCGGCGTCGCGCTGAACTTCGCCCATGCGGATCGCGACTATGCCTTCGATTTCGCCGCCAAGGCCAAAGCCGTCAGCGGCGCGATCTATGGCGGGTTCGAGGCGAACGGCTTCTTCGCCGATGCGCTGCTCGGCTACAGCCTGATCGATTTCGGCCGCCTGCAGCGCCCCGGCGCCTATGGCCTGATCGGCTCCGGCAGCACGGATGCCGATGGCTGGGTCGGGTCGCTCAATGCCGGCTATATGTTCGCCGTCGGCGACGACATCCATGCCGGTCCTGTGGCCTCGCTGAACTGGTCGCACCTCACCATCGACGGCTACACCGAAGTCGGCGCTTCGGGCGGCAATATCCTCTATCCCGAGCAGTCCTTCGATACGCTGGACTACGCGATCGGCGCCGAAGCGATGGGCAGGTTCGAAGGCGTCACGCCTTCGCTGCGTGTGGTCTATCGCTGGCGCGACGCCGATGAAGACGTGCTGCCGGTCACGCTGGTCAGCATCGCCGATCCGATGGCGACCCAGAACGTGCTTGCCAGCGGCGCGGCGGGCGACAGCGTGACGGTGAGCCTGGGGTTGCAGGGCGGCGATGCCAATTCGACCTGGTTCGTCGGGTACGATGCCGATATCGGCGTCGGTGACGACCGTGACGGCGTGGCGCACAGGCTGTCTGTGGGCGGTTCAGTCAGCTTCTGATGTCCCGGTCTCGGGGGGGGGGCCGGCGCCGGCGCGCCCCCCCCCTCAGCAGCAAAAAAATCA
>JAPUEF010000071.1 GCA_027492655.1 Alphaproteobacteria bacterium
GGCAGCTAACCGACGATCATCAGGCGGCCGGGCGCAGAGGGGTCCAGCCGCACCTGCAGCGACAGCCCCCGCGCCAGCCGATGGCGACGCTCGTCCGGCACGAAGGTGTTGATGATCGTCCGGTAAGGCGCGCCCCGGCGCGGCATCACCGTCAGCGCGATCTCGGTCGAACCGTCATCGACCGAACCGAAATCATCGATTCGCGCCCGGCCGTCCGCGCCCTTGGCTGCGAAATCGAACCCGAACCCGCCATCGGCCTCCACCATCGGCAGCGGCGCGGCCTCGTATTGCGGCAACGTGTAGGCGGTCGTCTCGGTGCGCGCCGGCTTTCGCTGCGGCTGCGGCCTTGGTTGGCTCTGCTGCGCCCTGTGCCGCGGCGTCTCCTGAACCGGCGCGCCGGCGGCGCCGCGCGCCCAGTCGATATGAAAGGTCTGCGGCGCGCCCGGCGCGAACCACACCGCCAGACGCTGCCCGACCTCCGGCCCGCGATCGTTCTGCGGCAGCTTGCGATAGACCGTCGCGCGATAGCCCGCCGATTGCGGCGGCTGCATGTCCAGAACGATGGTCCAGGTATGCACCCAAGGCCCGCCGCCGCTGCGGCTGCGCACCTGGCTTCGCGTGGCGATGGCGACGACGCCCTGCCCGCGCTGTCCGGTCTGCATCAGCCACGGATTGTTGCCGAGATTGAATTTCGCATTCGAGGCGAACACCAGCCACAGAATACCCAGCACCACGGCGATGCCCGCGAAAGCCGGAGCGTAGGCGATCGTCGCGACCACCGCCGCGAAGATCAGACCGCCCCAGCCGCCGCTTTTCTGCTTTGCTGCCGCCATGACGGCTCCATTCCCCCGGGTCGCTTGCCTCGCGCCGATTTTCCATCAGGCGCGACGGCCGCGCAATCGGCGCGTCACTCCAGCTTGCGCATCTCCACGCGGTTCAGCGTGCAATGCTGCGTGCTCTTCAGCAGGAACGAGCGCGCGCAGGTCTGCGGCTGGCCGGTCAGACAGGTCTCGCGCACCGGCTCATCGCCGAAAGCCGGCATATTGGCGATCATCGTCCCGTCCGCCCCGACGGCGTAGGTCGCGGTGATCAGCATTGCGTTGATCGTGAACGGCGCATACAGCACGCCGTCCGACAGCACGGCGTCCAGCACCAGCCCGTTCTTCTCGTCGATCGCGTAATGCCCGGCGGCCTCGTCCACCGTCGCGATCTCATAGTCGCGCACATCGCCGCCGCCGATCTCATACTGCAGCCGCCAGCGCAGCCGCCCGTCGCCGACCCCGCCCGCGATGGTCAGCGAGGCGGCGAACTGCGCGATGCCGTCATGCGCGGGCGTCAGCCGGCACGCGCCCTTCCAGACGCCTTTCCACGCATCCAGCCCCGCCGCAGAAGCCGGTGCGATCGCCGCCAGCGCCGCGATGACCAGCCCCGCCTTCAATAGACCGTCGCCTGCACCACGGCCTTCAGCCGTTCGATGACCGAGAATTTGTCGTCGGTGAAATCGGAATCGATCCACCATTCCTCGACCTCCGCCATGATGCGCCCGACATCCGGCCCGTTCGGCACGCCCGCCGCCATGATCTCGTGCCCGCTCAGCGGCAGTTCAGGCCGCTGCCAGCTGTCGGCCAGCGCCAGCAGCGCCCGCCATTGCGGCGCATTCGAGGCTTTGCGGTCGGCGGCCCAACCCAGCATCGCCTTGTCCTTGAACACGGCGGGCGTCAGCCGGTACAGCGCGCGGCGCACCTCGCGGATCGACAGATACGAGATGATCTTCACGTCGCTCCGGTCGATCTCCGCCAGCCGCTGGTTCTCGGCGTTCGAGAATCGCATCCGCCGCACGACGCCCAGACGCCGCTCCGCCGGGCCGCCCGCGATCAGCGCCGCCAGCCGCAGCAACGCGTCGCCCTCGCGGAACAGATGCTGCTCCTCGATCTCCACCAGACGCGCCAGACGTTCGAAATCCAGCGCCCCCGGCAGCACCTCGGGCAGAATGCCCGAAGCCGCCATCGCCCGCAGCGCCGGCGTCGGATCGGGCGCCGCCAGCAGCTTCAGCAACTCATCATGGATGCGCTCGCCCGACAGCGTCGCGATGCCGTCCTTGCCCTCGGCGGCGGCTTTCAGTCCTTCGGCGTCCATCTCGCCCTTCCCGTACCATGCGTGAAAGCGGAAGAAGCGCAGGATGCGCAGATAGTCTTCCGCGATGCGTTGCCGCGCCTCGCCGATGAAGCGCACCTTGCGCGCCTCAAGATCGGCGATGCCGTTCGTGAAATCGATGATCTCGCCCGTCCGCGTCGCATAGAGCGCGTTGAACGTGAAATCGCGCCGGCCGGCGTCTTCGCGCCAGTCGGTGGTGAAGGCCACCGTCGCGCGGCGTCCGTCGGTCGTCACGTCGCGGCGCAGCGTGGTGATCTCGAACGGCTGCTTCTCGACGATCGCCGTCACCGTGCCGTGCGCGATTCCGGTCGGCACGACGATGATCCCGGCCGCCTGCAACCGGGCCGCCACCTCGTCCGGCAGGATGGTCGTCGCGATATCGACATCGGCGACCGGCGTTCCCAGAAGGGCGTTGCGCACGCAGCCGCCGACGAAGCGCGCCTCGCCCCCGCCTTTCAGCAGCGCGTCGAACAGCCGCCCGGTGCGGGCGCTGGTCAGCCAGGGCGCAGCGGCGAGCGAGGGCGTCGTCATTTGCGCTCGCATGCGGGATCGTCGGGATTGTCCGAGAAGTATCCCGCCACCACCTTGCCGTCCGCCCCGGCCTGGGCGCGCACATAGCAGCCTTTATGCGGATCGGCGCTGATCCGCATCACGAAGAAGCCGGCGATCCCCATCGCCAGCCCCAGGATCCACAGCCAGTACCAGGGCGTCCGCAGCGGGTCGGTTCCGTTCGCGGCGCGCGCTTTGTTGGCGAAATGCGCATAGGTGAAGAACACGGCGAAAGGCAGAAGGAACAGCAGGATATTGGCGATGATCCTCATACCGCACCTTCCAGCCGCTCGCGCAGATTGACGATCATCCCCGCCG
>JAPUEF010000072.1 GCA_027492655.1 Alphaproteobacteria bacterium
TGCGTGATCCAGGACATTTCCGAGACGGGCGCCAAACGCGGACTGAAGGATCTGGTCGCGATTCCCGACGAATTCCTGCTGCGGCTGTCGGGCAACCGGCAGGCAACCCGGCACTGCCGCGTGGTCTGGCGGGACGAACAGGCGGTCGGCGTCAGGTTCGTCGAGGACGGGGCCTGACGCGAGCGGGGCACTCCGCAGCACCGGGAGGTGCCGCGTCCCCGCCGAGCTTCGCCAATCACCCGCAATGGTGCCCGCGTCGGATCGCGCCCGGTTTGTTAGGGCACCCGGCCCGGATCGTCACGCCGCGACAATTGCCGTCAGCGCGCGCCGCCACCCGATCCGGGGTCTGCGCGGCGGGTCGATGCCGATTCGACGAGGCCGCCGTCCTGCAGATAGGTCTGCAATTGAACGATGCCGCGCCGCATGTGGTGATCGATCTCGGACAGCATGAGATCCAGCCTGTCGCCCAGCGCCAGCTCCACATAGCGCCGGTGGGCGTCGTCCAGCGGGCCCGCGCGCCCATGCGCCTTCTGGTGGATGGCGAGATAGAGGTGCAGCCGCGCCGATATCCGCCGCCAGGTCTCCAGGAGGAGGCGATGGCCGCAGAACTCGTAGACCGTCGAGTGGAATTTCACCTCGGCCAGCGAGGAGGCGAAGCCGTCCCCGGCCGGCAGGGCGAGCAGCAGTTCCTTATGCCGCGCCTTCAGCGTGCGCGCGAATTGCGGCGTCCGCCGGTCCCAGATCTGCTCGAAGGCCAGCGTTTCGAGCGCGGTTCGCAGCGAGTAGATCTCGCTGACATCGTCGCGCGACAGACTGACGACCCGTGTCGCCGTGTAGGGCACGGAAACCAGCAGCCCCTCTTCCACCAGCTGGCCCATCGCCTCTCGCAGCGGCCCACGGCTGACGCCGAATTCGGCCGCAAGCTGCTGTTCCGTCACCGCGCCGCCCGGCGCGATCCGCCCATCGACGATCGCATGGCGCAGGCGCTCGGCGATCTGGTCGCGGAAGGTGGCGCGCCTGATCTGCGCCAGCGGTTCGTCCATGAAGGCGGACGCGGCGCGCATCAGCGGGCGACCCATGCCTGATAGAGCTCCGAGGCGCGCTGCGTCATCGGACCGGGCGCGCCCGTGCCGATCGTCCGGCCGTCGATCCGGGTCACGGGCGTGACGCCGCCGAGCGTGCCGGTCACGAAGGCTTCGTCGGCGCCATAGGCCTCGGCCAGCGTGAAGTCCTTTTCCAGCGCCTGCGTGCCCGATGCCCGCCAGGCATCGATCACCGCCTGCCGGGTGAGGCCCTTGAAACAGTAGCTGCCGGTCGAGCTCCACAGCTCGCCGCGCCGCACGATGAAGAAATTGGTCGAGTTGCAGCTGGCGACGAAGCCGTTGGGATCGAGCATCAGCGCTTCGTCCGCGCCGGCATTGATCGCCTGGATCAGCGCCTGGATCAGGTTCAGCCGGCTGTGCGAGTTGAGCCTGAGGTCGAAGACGTCGGGCGTGCTGGTGCGGAAGGCCGAGGTGAACAGCGACAGGCCGCGCGCCTTCGATTCCGGCCGCGGCGTCTTGTATTCGGCGACGATCACCATCGTCGCCTTGCCGATGACGAAGCGCGGGTCCTGGTTCGGCGTCTTCTTGACGCCGCGGGTGATCATCAGCCGGATATGCGCGCCGTCGGTCATGCCGTTGCGCGCCAGCGTGGCGTCGATGGCGGCGGCGACCTCCTCGCGCGAGCGGCCGATGTCGAGCGCGATGGAATTGGCGCCCTCGAACAGCCGGTCGAGATGGGCCTCGCGCTGGATCAGCCGGCCGTTCTTCAGCCTCAGGCCCTCCCAGACGCCATCGCCCAGCACGAAACCCGAATCGAAGATCGACACCCGCGCCTCGTTGCGCGGCACGAAGGCACCGTCGACATAGACCAGCACGGCCTCGTTGCGCGGATCGTCGAGATAGCCCTGGGCGCTGCCCGCGGTGCTGCTCATGGCACTGTTCCCGTCAGAAATTGAACCGGCGATGGCCGGCGATGAAAGCCGATCTCGTGGGTGACCAGCAGCATGGTGCGGCCGTCCTCGGCCAGCGACTGGATGGTGTTCAGCACCTCGCCGACGAGGGCGGGGTCGAGCGCCGAGGTCGGCTCGTCGAACAGCAGGATTTCCGGCTCCATCGCGAGCGCGCGCGCAATGGCGACGCGCTGCTTCTGCCCGCCCGAGAGATGCGCCGGATAGGCCTCCGCCTTGTCGGCGAGGCCAACGCGGGCGAGTTCGGCCAGCGCCTTCGGCCGGGCCTCGTCACGCGCGAGGCGCTTCACCGTCACCAGCCCCTCCATGACATTGGCGATCACCGTCATGTGCGGAAACAGGTTGAACTGCTGGAACACCATGCCGACGCGCTGGCGCAGGCGGTTCAGCGCGCGCTCGTCGTAGCGCATTTCCGTGCTGTCGCCGCGCTCGCGCGCCTCGCCGACCGGCTCGCCGCCGAGGATCACGCGGCCCTCGTCCGGTCGCTCCAGGAAGTTGATGCAGCGCAGAAGCGTCGACTTGCCGGAGCCAGACGCGCCGATAATGGCGATGCGGTCGCCGCTCGCGACATCGAGGTCGACGCCCGAGAAGACCGGGCTTGCGCCGAAGCGCTTGCCGAGGCCCTTGAGGCTGAGAACGGGGCCGGCCATCAGTCGCTCCGCGCGAGACGCCGCTCGAGCGCGTAGGTCGCGCGCACCAGCGGGTAGAGGATGAGGAAGAACAGCGCGCCGACGACCGTATAGACCTCCAGCGGGTTGAAATTCAGCGAGGCGACCAGCTTGCCCTGATGCAGCAGCTCGACATAGGCGACGACGGAAGCGAGCGTCGTCATCTTGAAGATCTCGATGCCGCGATTGGTCAGCGCAGGCAGCACGCGCCGGAGCGCCTGCGGCAGCACGACGCGGCGCAGCGTCTGGAAGCCGCTCATGCCGATGGAGCGCGCCGCCTCCCACTGCCCCGGCTCGATGGACTGGATGCCGCCGCGATAGATCTCCGCGGAATAG
>JAPUEF010000073.1 GCA_027492655.1 Alphaproteobacteria bacterium
GTTGTCGTAGCCCATCTCCTCCACGAAGCGGGCCTCGGCCGGTTCGATGGCGTCCGGCGGCTCGAAGAGCGGGATGATGGTGCCGCGTTCGGGGTCTTTGCCCCAGCGCCGCCATGCCGAATAGAGATAGCCGAACGCCGCAAGGAGGCCGCCGAAGCCGAACCATGCCGGCATGTTGGCAGTGAGCCAGCGCAGAAAATAGTCGCCTTCAGAGGGGCGTTCGACGAAGCCCTTGGGCCATTCGACGGCGATGGTGATGCCTTCGCGCGGGCTGAGCGGGCGCGTGGATTTCACCTGGATCACGCCCGCCGCGACTTCGGAGATGGTGGCGGCGTCGCCGCGCATGCCGCCGGCCCCGGTCCAGACCGCCATACGGCCGGGGCGCGCGCCCTCGGGCAGGCGGATGGTGCCGGTCGCGACCTGAACCTCATACGGCGTGTCGAGGCCGAGGAGGTTGTAATAAAGCTCGTCCGTTTCGTCGAAATGGCCGAGCTGGAAGGTGGTGCGGTAGGTGATGACGTAGGTGTGGACGCCGCGCGTCAGCATCACATCGGCGTCGCCGATGCGGACCTCGACGCCGTTATCGACGCTGCTGGTGGACCACGGCTCGTCATGGCCGTCGCGCGTGATGCTCTGAATGTCGAAGCCGACGGTGACGGTGTCGCCCCGCTCGGTCTTGTAGCGCGTCGGATAGGAACGGATGATGCCGCGCCTGATGTCGATCCCTTCGGCGTTCACCGCAATGGTCTCGCGGACGGTCAGGCTGGAATCACGATTGATCGTGATGTCGCTGTCATACGAGGTGATGAGCTCCTCGGCCCGCGCCGGCGTGAAGGCCAGCGCGAGGAAGAGGAATGCGAACGCAGCGGCGCGGGCGAACATGGTCGTCAGCTGAACGACACCTTGGGGGCGACGCGATCGGCGGGGTCTTCGATCTCGAAATACTCGGCCGGAACGAAGCGCGTGAAGCCCGCGATGATATTGCTGGGCACGGTCTGGATCGCCGTGTTGTAGTTGCGCACGGCTCCGTTGTAGTAGCGCCGCGACAGATTGATCTGTTCTTCCACGTTCGACAGCTCGCGCTGCAGTTCGAGGAAGTTCGTGTTGGCCTTCAGCTCGGGATAGGCTTCGGCCACGGCGACGATCTTGCCGAGCAGGGCGCCGACCTGGCCCTCCGCCCGGGCGCGATCTTCGGGGGTCGTGGCGGCGGTGGCGGCGGCGCGGGCCTGGGTGATGGCCTCGAACGTGCCCTTCTCGTGCGCGGCGTAGCCCTTCACCGTCTCGACGAAATTGGGGATGAGATCGGAACGGCGCTTGAGCTGGGTCTCGATGCCGCTCCAGCCTTCCTTCACGAGGTTCAGCAGCTTGATGAGGCCGTTATAGATGCCGACGCCCCAGAGAACGACGAGAACGACGACGCCCAGTACGATCAGCCACGTATAATCCTGCATCCGAAGTCTCCCCGAGTGGCGCGCCGGAATCTGCGCGAAAGCCCGGCGATTTTATCCTGCCCCGGGGCCGGACGCCAATCTTCGGGACTGTGACGAGCGCTATCGCGCGCGACCGAGCGCCGCAGGGACGCGGCGGGGCGCAAACGCCTGATCGAGCGCCTGCGTCAGGCGGCTGATGTCGTCGGCGGCCGCGGCGCGGGGATTGCGGGTGAGAAACGGCACCTGGGCACGGATCGCCTCGCGCACCGCCGGGTCGCGGCGCACGATGCCGGCCAGCGGCGGCGCGAAGCCCAGAAAGCGGGTGCAGGCGCGTTCCAGCGCAGCATAGGTGCGGTGGCCCTCGCCGCTGTCGAAGGCCATGTTCACCGCGACCGCGAGGGCAGGCGCATCCGGGCGCTGCGAGAGCAGCTTGATGAGCGCGTAGGCGTCGGTGAGGGAGGTCGGTTCGTCGGTGAGGACGACGAGGACGCGGCCGCAGGCGCCGGCAAGTTCCAGCATCGCGGCATCGAGGCCGGCCCCGAGATCGACCACCGTGCGGTCATAGCCCGCAGCGACCATTTTCAGGCTCTGCCCCAGCAGGGCGACGTCGCGTTGCGGGAGGCTGCGGAGCGCGCCGTTGCCGGAGCGCCCGGCGATGACGTCGAAGCCGCGCCGCGTGCCCGCGCCGCCTTCATAGGGCGAGACCGCTTCGGCCAGCGTCATGCCGCCGGCCATCACCGACAGCAGGTCGCCCTGCGGCGCGATGCCGAGCTGAACGTCGATATTGGCGAGGCCGAGATCGCCGTCGAGCAGCAGCGTGCGCGCGCCGGCATTGGCGAAGCCCTGCGTCAGGGCGATGGCGAGGAAGGTCTTGCCGACGCCGCCCTTGCCGGATGCGACGGCGAAGAGGTCGGCGGTCATGGCAAGGCTCCGGCGAGAGAGGCGGCGGGATCGCCGGTGAGAAGACGGCGGGCGAGGGCGAAGGGATTCAACGGTTCGAGGATTTCGGCGATGTAGGGGCTGGACGAGCCCTGCGCCAAAGCGAGGCCCGAGACGCGCGACGCGGCGACGACGCCGCCGAGACGGCGGGCGATGTCGAGGCGGGTGACGATGAGACGGCGTGCGCCCAGCGCCTTGAAGATGACGGCCTGATCCTCAAGATCGCGTCCGCCCAGCGCTTCCGCGACGAGGACGGGTTCGGCGTCGGGGCCGCAGGCGGCGATGAGCTTGCGAAGCGCGGTCAGTTCGGCGCGGTCGAACGGGTTGATGCCCTGGGTATCGACGACGTGAACGCGGGCCGGGTCTTCGGCGCGCAGGCGCTGAAGCAGGGCGGCGAGCGCCTCGGCATCGGCGGCGGCCTCGACCGGCAGGCGGATGAGGCCGGCGAAGGCTTCGATCTGGCCGAGCGCCCCGGCGCTGGTATCGGTGGTGACGAGGGCGGCGCTGCGACCGGCGAGGACGGCGCGGACGGCGATCTTGGCGGCGGCGGCGGTCTTGCCCGCGCCGGGCTGGCCGATAAGGACGACGGGGCCGTCCGGCTCGGCCGGCGAGTCCTCGGTGAGGGCGGACCGGAGCCGGG
>JAPUEF010000074.1 GCA_027492655.1 Alphaproteobacteria bacterium
GCTGGGCAAAGAAGGTGTGGATGCTCTCGGCCACCACGGGGCCGACGTCGGGCACCTGCGCCAGCTGCTCCACGCTGGCATCCATCACGCCGCCCAGCCGGCCGAAATGGCGCGCCAGCGCCTTGGCGGTGCTCTCGCCGACGTGGCGGATGCCCAGCGCGTACAGAAAGCGCGCCAGCGTGGTCTGCTTTGATTTTTGCAGCGCATCGATCAGGTTCTGCGCCGACTTGTCGGCCATGCGCTCCAGCGCGGCCAGACTGACGAAGCCCATACGGTACAGGTCGGGCAGCATGCGCACCACGTTGCCGTCGATCAGCTGGTCGACCAGCTTCTCGCCCAGGCCCTCGATGTCCATGGCGCGGCGGCTGGCAAAGTGCAGCAGCGCCTGCTTGCGCTGCGCGCTGCAGTACAGGCCGCCGGTGCAGCGGTGGTCGGCCTCGCCCTCCTCGCGCACCACGGCGCTGCCGCACACCGGGCACTGCGCGGGCATGCTGAACTCGGGCGCATCGGGCAGGCGCTTGTCGGGCAGCACCGACACCACCTCGGGGATCACGTCGCCCGCGCGGCGCACCACCACGGTGTCGCCCACGCGCACGTCCTTGCGGCGCGCCTCCAGCTCGTTGTGCAGCGTGGCGTTGGTGACGGTGACGCCGCCGACGAACACCGGCGCCAGCTTGGCCACCGGCGTGAGCTTGCCGGTGCGGCCGACCTGGATGTCGATGCCGCGCACCACCGTCGTCTGCTCCTGCGCAGGATATTTGTGCGCCACCGCCCAGCGCGGCTCGCGCGAGACGAAGCCCAGGCGCTGCTGCAAGGCCACCGAGTTGACCTTGTAGACCACGCCGTCGATGTCGAAAGGCAGCGCGTCGCGCCGCGCGGCGATGGCCTCGTGGTACGCCACCAGCCCGGCCGCGCCCTGCACCACGCGGCGGTCGGCATTCACCGGCACGCCGAAAGCGGCGATGGCGTCCAGCGTGGGGACGAGCCAGGTCTGGTCGTCCTTGGAGAAATTGCCCAGCACATGGCCGGTGACGCGCGCCCGGTCGCCGGGATGGGCGATGCCGATTCGGATGCGGCGGAAGCCTTCGCCCAGATTGGCGGCGATGGAGCGGATGCCGTTATGGCCTGCCGCGCCGCCGCCGGTCTTCACGCGGATCTTCCCGGCGGCGAGATCGAGCTCGTCATAGAAGACGGCGATGTCTTCAAGGCCGATCTTGTAGAAATGCGCGGCGGCCTGAACGGCTTCGCCCGAGAGGTTCATATAGGTCTGCGGCTTCACCAGCAGCGTCTTCACGCGGCCTTTGGCGGTATCGAGGAAGCCTTCCGAGACTTCGGCCTTGAACTGCTTCTTCCACGGACCGAAGCCATGCCGGGACGCGATCGCGTCCACGGCCATGAAGCCGACATTGTGGCGATGCCCGGCATAGTCGCGGCCGGGATTGCCGAGACCTGCGAGCAGCAGCATGTGAAAACCTCAAGCCGGGGCGAGAACCCCGGGCCGGTCTTACTTCTTCTTCGCGGGAGCGGCGGCGGCCGGAGCGGCCTTCGCAGCGGTGGCGCCCTTGGCGGCCGGAGCGCCCTTGGCGGCGGCGGCGGGAGCGGCGGCGGCATCGGCGGCCGGAGCCTCTTCATCGGCGCCCTTCACCGACGGAGCGGCGATGCTGGCGATCGTGAAGTCGCGGCCCTGGATCACCGGGGTCACGCCTTCCGGCAGGTCGATGGCCGAGATGTGCAGCGAGTCGTTGATGTTCAGCGCCGAGAGATCGCCGACCAGTTCGGCCGGGATATTGTCGACGGGGCAGTGCAGCTCGACTTCGTGACGCACGATGTTGAGCACGCCGCCGCGCTTGAGGCCCGGCGAGACTTCCTGGCCGGTGAAGCGAACCGGAATGAACAGCGCGACCTTCGAGCCGGCTTCCAGACGGAAGAGGTCGAAATGAACCGGGCGATCCGTGACCGGGTGGAACTGAACGGCGCGCGGCACGACGCGGGTCTTGGCGCCGCCGATCTCGATGTCGAACAGCGACGAGGTGAAGCGGCCGCCGGTGGTGATGGCCTTTTCCAGTTCGCGGGTTTCGATGGCGATGGCGGCCGGCTTGTCCTTGCCGCCGTAGAGAACGCCGGGGATCAGGCCGGCCTTGCGCGTGGCGCGGGCGCCGCCGGTGCCGGTGCGGTCACGCGACTGGATCTTGAGGGGGCGGACCTGGGCCATGATACCTAACTCACCTTTCGAACGCTGACGGCCCGCAAGCTCCGGGATTGCCGGAGGGGCGCTGTCGGCGCAAGTTTTCAAATGACGGTTCCGGCGGGCCGAGGCCTTCCGGAAAGTGCGGCTATCTACATGAGGCGGGCCGTGCGCGCAACCCGTGAAAGCCGCCCAAAAGGGCGTTTTCGCCGGGGTGAAAAGGCCGCCTCAGGGCGATTCTGAGGTTAATCGAACAGGCTGGAGACCGATTCTTCGTTGGTGATGCGGCGCATGGCCTCGGCGAGGAGCGGCGCGATGTCGATCGTGCGGATCTTGGCGCTGGCCTGCATATCCGGCGTGGGGGCGATCGAGTTGGTGACGACGAGGCTCTGCAGCTGCGATTTCGAGACGCGCTCGACCGCCCCGCCCGACAGCACCGCATGCGTCGCATAGGCGAAAACCCGGGACGCGCCGCGCTTCATCAGCGCCTCGGCGGCGTTGCAGAGCGTGCCGGCCGAATCGACGATGTCGTCCACCAGAATGCAGGTGCGGCCCTTCACGTCGCCGATGACGTTCATCACTTCCGATTCCCCGGCCCGCTCGCGGCGCTTGTCGATGATCGCGAGATCGGCGTTCACGCGCTTGGCGAGCGCCCGGGTGCGCACCACGCCGCCGACATCGGGTGAGACCATGGTGAGGTTGTCGGCGCCGATCTTCATCTGGATGTCGCGGTCGAAGACCGGGGCGGCGAAGAGGTTGTCGGTCGGGATGTCGAAGAAGCCCTGGATCTGGCCGGCGTGGAGATCGA
>JAPUEF010000075.1 GCA_027492655.1 Alphaproteobacteria bacterium
CGGCCGGAACGCGCCCGGCGAGGCCTTCCCGTGGGAACGCACCGACCTCACCGACAAGCTGAAGGCCGCCATCGCCGGCTGACGGCGCTTGCCATCAGCACCCCGATCTGACAGCTTTCGCGCTGCTGATCGGGGAGGATGGATGCCAAGTCATTGGGTAAAAGCCGCTTTGGCGGTCGCCATAGCAGGCGCGGCCTGCGCCACACCTGCCGCCGCGCAGCAGGATCTGGCGATCACCGCCGGACAGCCCTGGACCCACCAGCATAGCGGCATTTCGGTTCCCCCGACGCTCGGCGGCAACGCACTGACCGTGGCGAAGGCCTATGCCGAGGACGAGCTGGACGTCGGCCTGTCGTTCGAGCCCGAGGGTGCGAAGGATTTCATATCCTTCTATGTCTTTCGCAACACCAATGGCGACGTCCCCGTGTGGACCGCGCAGGCGCAATGGGCGATCGAGAATCGCGCCGCCTTCGGCAAGCCGACGCTCGCCGGCGCGGTCGAAGCCTTCACCCCGCCGGGGCAGGCAACGCCAAGCGGGCTCAAGGCCATCTATTCCGCGGAATCGAGCGGCCCCTACACCAGCACCGGGGTCGCGCTGCTGCCCGTCGGCGACTGGTATGTGAAGATCCGCGCGACGTCGCGGCACCGCTCGCCCGAAGAGCTGTCGCGCCTGATCGACCAGGTGCTTGCCGAAATCCGCTGGCCGGCCGAAATCGCCGCCGCACCCGCGGCGCAGCCGGTGATCCCCTGCCCCGTCCCGCTGTCCTTCCCCAAAAAGTCGAAGGATGCCACATCCGGCGGAATGTCCGACATATTGGGCGCGTCTCTGATGTCGGTGGCGGTCAATGATGCGAAAAAACAGCCGACGCCCGCCATCCAATGGTGCCGCGACAAACAGCTTGGCGGCAATATCGCCGCCTATCGCCCCGCGGAATCGCCCGATTCCTATCTTCTGGCCTATGGCGACAACGGCAATGGCATCTGGGCCGGCCCGTCGTCCATGAACCGCGTGTTCGCGGAGATCGAGAAGACGAAGACGGCGCCGCCCCGCTATGGCGTCACGCTCCACACCGCGGCGCAGGACATCCTCTTTTTCGCGCAGGACCGGTTGCCCTCGCCCGAACGGACGATCGAGATCATCAATGCCGGCCGCCGCGCAAGCACCATCGGCACCTGGGGAACGAAGCGCGAGGTCCAGATCAACTCCGCGGTGAAATAGATAGGCCTTCCGCCCGCCGCCGCGCCGCGCTAACGGGCGCGGCATGACTGCTTACAAACCCGGCGATCCGACAACGCTCAACCGGCTCTATGGCCGCGCGAAGGGCAAGCCCCTGCGTGCGGGTCAACAGGATCTGGTCGACAATCTGCTGCCCCAGATCGCCGTTCCCGACGAGGGCGAGGTCACGGCCCAGCGCCTGTTCGGCGATGACCGCCCGCTGCATTTCGAAATCGGCTTCGGCGGCGGCGAGCATATGGCAGGTCGCGCCGACATGCTGCCCGACCACGGCTTCATCGGCGCCGAACCCTTCGTCAACGGCGTCGCGCAGGCGCTGGTCCATGTCTCCGGCGACCATGGCGCGCACCCGCCGCTCGGCAATGTGCGCATCCATCACGGCGACGCGCTGGAGGTGCTGCGCCGGATACCCGACGGCGCGCTGAGCTTCGCCTATCTGCTCCACCCCGATCCGTGGCCGAAGGCACGCCATGCCAAGCGGCGGATGATGAACGACGGCCCCGTCGACCTGATCGCCGCCAAGCTGAAGCCGGGCGGCGAATTTCGCTTCGGCACCGATCACCCGATCTATCTCGCCCACGCGCTGATGGTGATGCGCCGCCATCGCCACCAGTTCGAATGGCTGGCGAACGACGCGAAGGATTTCCTGACGCGCCCCGGCGGCTGGCCCGAGACCCGCTACGAAGCCAAGGCGCGCGCGCAGGGACATGAGGTCTGGTATTTCCGCTATCGGCGCGTCTAAATCGCACGCGGCGAAGGCATTTGCCTATGCTGTGTTGCTGATGTAATACGGAATGCCGAGCATGTTTTCATTTCGCAAACCCGCCGCTCCGCCCCCCGAAACGACGGGCATGGCTTATCCCGAAACGGGTATTCCGGGGACGACGGCGCCTGCGCCGGTCGGGGAATCGCATCGCCGCAAATGGACGCGCCGCATCTCGCGCGGTTTCGCGATCTTTTCCATCGCCTTCATCCTGCTCGTCGGCTGGCTCGCGCTGACTGCGCCGCTGTCGAAATCGCTGGAGCCGATCGCGCCGCCGGAAATCACGCTGCTGGCGTCCGACGGCACGCCAATCGCGCGCATGGGGGCGATCGTCGACAAGCCCGTCGATGTGACGAAGCTGCCCAAACATGTGACCGGCGCGTTCCTGGCGATCGAGGACCGGCGCTTTTACAGCCACTGGGGCGTCGATCCGCGCAGCGTCGCGCGCGCGGTTTGGGCGAATGTGTCGGGCGGACGGCCGCAAGGCGGCAGCACGATCACCCAGCAGCTCGCGAAATTCACCTTTCTGACGCCGAAGCGCACGCTGGGGCGCAAGGCGCGCGAGGCGCTGATCGCCTTCTGGCTCGAGGCCTGGCTGTCGAAGGACGAGATTCTCGAACGCTATCTGTCCAACGCCTATTTCGGGGACAATACCTATGGCCTGCGCGCCGCGTCGCTGCATTATTTCTCGCGCCAGCCCGCCACGCTGCCGCCCGCGCCGGCGGCGCGGCGCGCCGGGCTGGTTCAGGCGCCGTCGCGCCTCGCGCCGACCAAGAACCCCGACCTGGCGGCGAAGCGGATGAAGCTGGTCGTCGGGGCGATGGCCGATACCGGCTATATCACCCCCGCCGAGGCGCGGGCGATCCGCCCGCCGCGTATCGACGTGCGCAACCGCAACGACCTGCCCACCGGCACCTATTTCGCCGACTGGGCGCTGCCCGAGGCCCGCAAGCTCAGCGATGTCGGCTATTCGCG
>JAPUEF010000076.1 GCA_027492655.1 Alphaproteobacteria bacterium
GATCCGGCTCGCCGCCGCCAGCCGGATCGCAGAACCGGTGCGTTCCACAAGGACAAGCGGCTCACGCCGATCGCCGCAGATCCGCGCCTGCCGCTCCGTGGCGAGGAACGGAAACCACAGGGCGAGATAGCGGCGCGGCGCGTCGCGCGTCGCGGGCGCAGAAAGACAGCCGGTCACGATTCCACTCCACAAGCCAGCTTTGTCCCGCCGCGCCGCCGCGCTGGCGCAGCAGGGTCACGTCGAAGGCGGGCATGCCCGGCGCATCGGCATCCAGCCGCTGCGACGGCGCAGCGGTGACGCGCCACCTGGTTTCCGCCGCGCTCGGCATCGGCTCGGCGGCGCAGCGCAGCATCAACACCGTTACGCCGGAGGCCGCCGCCGCCAGCACGAGACGGCGGCTGGCGGTGAGATCGAGCCGCGCCGGTGCGGCCCAGGGCGCGATCAGCACCGCGCCAAGTCCTGCGCAGCGCGCCGCGTCTTCCCCGGCCCGCAGCACATCGTCCGCATCGTGACCGCGCACCAGCACCACACGGGAAGGCAGCAGGCCCATCTCGACAAGGCCCGGCGCATGGATGCGTCCGGTTTCGACCTCCAGCATGTCCTGTCGCACCCACAGGATCGGACGCCCGGCGGCGGCGCGGAGCGCCAGGCTCAGCGTGAAGCCGGTCGCCGCCGCCTCATGCCCTGCGGCGGCATAGACCTCGTGCAGCGCCCCCAGCTTCAATCCTCCGCCCAGCGCATCGTCGATCGCGGCCACGCCCAGCGCCGTCCGCGCGGCGGGGCGCGCATCCGCGCCGACACGGCGCAAAGTTTCCAGAAGGGCGGTGGAGGCGGACATGGTGAGAGGGCAAAATGTTCATCTTTCGTTCTAATTCAGCCTCCGCCGCCGCAACAGAGTCAAGCGTATCGATTCCGGCTTTTGAATCAGCGCGTTGCCGATGCCCGCCAGGGCGCGCCGCTGAACCGCGTGGCGAGGAAGTCGATCAGGGCGGTGACGCGGGCAGGGCGATGTCCGCCCGGCGGCGTCACCAGATGCAGGCCGATCTCCGAGGGTTTCCAGTCGGCCAGCACCCGCTTCAGGCGGCCTTCGCGTAGATGATGCCAGATGACGAAGTCCGGCTGCAGGGCGAGGCCCGCGCCCGCCACCAGGGCCGGCATCAGGGCGTCGGCATTGTTGGCGCGCATCCGCATGCCGGGACGCGCCGCGACCTCCTCGCCGCCGGGGCCGGTGAAGCGCCAGATTTCGGGCGTCGCCAGATAGGCATAGGTCAGGCAGGCATGCGCGCTCAGGTCGCGGGGATGGGCCGGAACGCCATGCTTTTCCAGATAGGAGGGGGCGGCGACGACATAGCGCTCCACGTCGCAGAGCCGTCGCGCCATCAGCGAGGAATCGGCCAGCGCGCCGATCCGCACCGCCACGTCGAAGCCGCCGCCGATCAGGTCCACGGTCTGGTCGCTGAGCTGCAAATCGATGGTGATGTCGGGATATTTCGCCAGGAACTCCGGCAAAGTCGGGGCCAGATAGGCGAGGCCGAACGACATCGGCCCGGCCAGCCGCACCTGTCCCCTGAGCGCCGCCGCGCCGTCCAGCGCCAGGGCCTCGGCGGCCTCGCCGGCGGCGACCATGTCGCGCGCCCCCGCCAGCACCGTCCGTCCCGCCTCGGTCAGCGACAACTGGCGCGAGGTGCGATGGAACAGGCGCGTGCCCAGCCGTGTTTCCAGACGTGTGACCGCCTTCGACAAGGTCGCTTTCGAGATGCCCAGATCGCGTGCCGCGCGGGCATAGGCGCCGGTGTCCGCGACCTTGGCGAAAATGGCCAACGCCTCCAGATCGGGGAGTTTCATAAGGTCAGATCCAGAAACGATGGCTTTCCGAGGTTTCTCTTTCTGATCGTATGTCTCTCCCTATCTTCGTGTCCAGCACCGCCGGACATCCGGCATTCGGAGACAGACACATGATCATCCGCAAACCTTTCGACGCGCTGGGCGGCGCGGATCACGGCTGGCTGAAGGCGAAACACCATTTCTCGTTCGCCAGCTATTTCGACCCGAAGAATATGGGCTGGGGGCCGCTCCGCGTCTGGAACGACGACGAGATCGCCCCGAAATCGGGCTTCCCGCCGCACCCGCACAACGACATGGAGATCATCACCTATGTCCGCGAAGGCGCGATCACCCATCAGGATTCGATGGGCAACAAGGGCCGCACCGTCGCGGGCGACGTTCAGGTGATGAGCGCCGGCACCGGCATTCGTCATTCGGAATACAATCTGGAAGACGAAACGACCCGCATCTTCCAGATCTGGATCGAGCCGACCGCGACCGGCGACAAGCCGTCCTGGGGCGCCAAGCCTTTCCCGAAGGGCGACCGCGCCGGCAAGTTCGTGACGCTGGCCAGCGGTCTGCCCGGCGATGAGGACGCGCTGCCCATCCGCACCGATGCGCGGGTGGCCGGGGCCACCATCAAGGCGGGCGAGACGGCCGAATACGAGCTGGGCGAAGGGCGCTATGCCTATCTCGTTCCGGCCGCCGGCAAGATCGACGTGAACGGCGTCGCGCTCGACGCCCGCGACGGTGCGGCGATCCGCGACGAGAAGACCCTGCGCATCACGGCCCTTCAGGATGCCGAGGTCGTCCTCGTCGATACCGCCGCCTGATTTCCCTCACCCTCTTATGGCCGGGCTCGTCCCGGCCATCCCTTCCGGAGCTGACGTCATGACCAAGGTTCTCGTTCTCTATTATTCCGCTTACGGCCATATCGAGCAGATGGCGGAAGCCGTCGCCGAAGGCGCGCGCTCGGCCGGCGCGACCGTCGACATCAAGCGCGTGCCCGAACTGGTGCCCGAGGCGGTGGCGAAGGCCTCGCACTACAAGCTCGACCAGAAAGCCCCGGTCGCCACGATCGCCGATCTTGAACAATACGACGCCATTATCGTGGGAACCGGCACGCGGTTCGGCCGCATGGCCTCGCAGATGGCGAACTTCCTCGATCAGGCCGGCGGCCTGTGGGCGCGCGGCGCGCTGAACGGCAAGGTCGGCGCGGCCTTCACCTCCACCGCCACCCAGCACGGCGGCCAGGAGACGACGCTGTTCTCGATCATCACCAACCTGCTGCATTTCGGCCTGACGGTCGTTGGCCTGAACTATGGCTTCCAGGGCCAGATGAAGCTGGACGAAGTGACGGGCGGCTCGCCCTACGGCGCGACCACGATCACCGGCGGCGACGGGGCGCGCCAGCCCAGCGCCAACGAACTCGAAGGCGCGCGCTATCAGGGCCGCGTGGTCGCCGAGACTGCGAAGAAACTGCACGGCTGAGCCGCAAACGAAGGCTTTCCGGCGAAAGGGCGCGTTTCCTCAAAAGGGGCGCGTCCTTTTGCTTGTCCCCGCCGCTCTTGGCGGGATTTCGCGGGATATGTTAGCGAAGCCGCCCTGACGTCACCCCGTTGAGCCTTTAATGCCCGAAGCGCCGGCCCACTTAAGCATCGTGATGCCGGCCTATAACGAGGAGGTGGCGATCGCCGCGGCGATCGAGGACATCCTGCGCGATGTCGCGCCTGCGGTCGGCGTCGCCGAAATCGTGGTGGTGAATGACGGCTCGAAAGACCGCACCGGCGCGATCCTGAAAGACCTGGCGGCGCGTGAACCGCGCCTCAAGGTCATCGACCGCGCGAATGGCGGCCACGGCCCGGCGCTCATCACCGGCCTCAACGCCGCGTCGGGCGAAAACCTGCTTCTGCTCGACAGCGACCGCCAGATCGCGCTCGACGATTTCGCCGCCGCCTGGGCCGCCTTCAAGGATGCCGACGCGCTGATCGGCATCCGCGCCGCCCGCAAGGACGGCCTGCTGCGCGCCGTCATCTCGCGCAGCATGCGCCTGACGCTGCGGCTGATGTTCGGCCGCGTGCCACGCGATCCCAATATCCCCTTCAAGCTGGTGAAGCGCGCCGACTGGCGGCGGGCCGCTCCGGCCATCGGCGACGACAATCCGCTGCCCTCGGTGCTTCTGGCGCTGCATCTCGCCAGAAGCGGCGCGCGCATCGTGCAATATCCGATCCGCCACCGCGCCCGCGAAGGCTCGGTTTCGGAGCTGCGCGGCTGGAAGCTGATGAAATTCTGCATGCTGGCCGGACGCACGCTCATCGCCTTCCGCCTGAAACCGGAAGTCCGCGCTCTGAAGGCCCGCACCGCGTGATCGACGCCGCCGGCTTCGCCGCCGCCGGCCAGTTTTATCTGGCCATGCTGCTGGCGGCGCTCGCCGCGCTGCCGCTCGCGGTCTTCGTGAAGCCGGGGCGCATCGGCCCTGCCTGGGCGCTGGCCCGCGCCGTCGCCATGCCGCTCATCGCCTGGGCCGCCTTCATGGCCAGCGCGGTGGGGATCAGCTGGGGCGGGCCGGCCCTGATCGCCGGTCTCGCGCTTCTGATGGCCCTCGCGCTCGGCGCGCTGGCGGCATCGCCGCGTGTCCGTCGCCGCCTCGCCGCGCCGGGCGCGCTCTGGCGCAGCGAGATTTTCTATCTCGTGCTGTTCCTCGTCGTTCTGACGATCCGGGCCTGGGACGCCGATCTCTTCGGCCTCGAAAAGTTCATGAACATCGCCTTCGTGAACAGCCTGTATCACGC
This sequence comes from Alphaproteobacteria bacterium, assembly GCA_027492655.1. Classification (GTDB taxonomy): domain Bacteria; phylum Pseudomonadota; class Alphaproteobacteria; order Micropepsales; family Micropepsaceae; genus JADZAI01. The sequence continues at coordinate 4,617 of JAPUEF010000076.1, forward strand.
GCCGTCGCTGCCCGCCGCCGATCCCTGGCTCGCGGGGATGACGATCAACTACTACTATTTCGGACACGCCACCGTGGCGCTGGCCAGCCTGATGACGGGCCAGCCGACCGACATCGGCACCAATCTGATGTTCGCCCATGTCTTTGCGGCGCTGGGCCTCGCCGCCGCCCACGCCATCGCCGCGCTGGCGCGGCGTGGCGGCGCATCGATGAAACTGGCGCGCTGGCTGGCGGTGGGCGGCGCGATCACCCTGACGCTGGGCGGAAATTTCCATGCTTTCGTTTATGGCGTGGTCCGGCCGATCCTCGCCGCCATGGGCCTCGCCGAGCCTTACGATTACTTCTTCACGCATTCCTCGCGCTTCATCGGCCATCGCCCGCCGACCGACGACAAGACCATCACCGAATTTCCCGGCTACTCCATCGCGGTCGGCGATCTCCACGCCCATGTGATGAACCTGCCCGTCGCGGCGGCGCTGCTGCTGCTGATCGGCGGCGTGACGCTGGGCCGCCGCGCGGGATGGCAGGCGCTGGGGCGCGATGCCGGCTTCGCGCGGCGCGTTCAGGGCGTCGCCTTCGCCGCGCTGCTGGCGCTTCTGCTCGGCATCAGCGCCATGGCGAACAGCTGGGACGTGCCGATTTATCTGACGCTTCTCGGCGTCGCCCTGATCGCCGCCGCCACGGCGCGCGGACAGGCGATGATCCCGGCGGCGATCGAGGCGGGCGCGACCTGCGGCGCCTTCCTGCTGGCCGCCATTCTTCTGTCGCTGCCGTTCTGGCTGCACTTCACCTCGTTCACCAACGGCGTGCGCTGGACCATTTACGCCTCGCCCGCCTGGCAGCTCGCCGTGCTTTACGGGAACTATGTCGTGGCGGCGCTCGTCTGCCTGACGCTCATCGCGCCGCGCACGAGCGCCGAATCCGGCCGTGCCCGCGCGCGGCGCGCGGTGATTGTGCTGCTGATCGCCGCCGCCATCGTGCTCGCGGTGCCGGAGTTCGTTTACGTGAAGGATCTCTACCGCGACGACAACGCCCGCTCGAACACCATGTTCAAGCTCAGCTATCAGGCCTATCTGATGCTGCCGGTCGCCGCCTTCGCCGCCGTCGCGCTGGCTCTCGCGGCGGCGCGACGCGGCCTCGCACGCTTCGGCATATGGGCTCTGGCGATTGGCCTCTGCTTCAGCCCGCTCGTTTTCGTGGTTCTGAAACATGGCGAGGGCATCTTCATCAAACTGGCCGAAGCCAGCCACGTCGATGGCTTGCGCTTCCTGAAGAACGGCGACCGCGAGGCCGCGCTGTGGCTGGAAGCCCATCGGCCCGCGCCCGGCGAGGCGATGCTGGAGGCCTCCGGCGACAGCTTCACCTATGCCGCACGCCTGTCGGCGACGACGGGAATCCCCACGGGGCTCGGCGGCCACGCCCATGATGGGCTGTGGCGCACCCGCTGGGGGGCGTGGCCGCCGCGCGCCGATGCGATCCGCGATTTCTATACGACGATGGATGCCGCCGCGCGGCGCGCCTTTCTCGGCCAATGGCGCATACGCTACATCGTGATCGGCGATTTCGAGCGCGAACGCTATCCGGCGCTGGACGAGGCGGGCCTCGGGACGCTGGGACGCACGGTCTTTACATCCGCCGGCGTCCGCATCATCGACGTTTCGCCATGACCGACAGCGCCGATACCTCGCAGAAGACGCGCCGCCTGTGGGCGCTGGCCCAGGTCGCGGCCTCCGTCGCGGTTCTGGCGGCGCTGTTCGCCTTCGTCGATGTCGGGGCGGTGGTGGATCGCTTCGCTGATGCCGATGCCGGCTGGATGGCGCTGGGTCTCGCGGCCGGGCTGCTGCAACTCGGCGTTCTGGGCCTGCGTTGGTGGGCGCTCAACCGAAAGCTCCACCTCGCCGCGCCGCTGGGCGTCGGCGATCATGTCATGCTGACCGGCCTCACCCATGCGGCCAGCCAGGTTCTGCCGTCCAGCATCGGCGGCGACGCGGTACGCGTGCTGGTGCTGAAACGCTGCGGCGTGGCGCTGGCCGAAGGCATGATGTCGGTGCTGTTGGACCGGGTGGCCGGCTTGCTGGGTCTTCTGGGCCTCGTGCTGTTCGGTCTTCTGCTCGGCGGCGTACCCAAGGGGGCGGAGGATGCGGCGCTGGCGGCCGGCGTCGCGGCGGGGCTGGCGGTGCTCGGCGTCCTGCTGGCGCCATGGATCGCGGCGCGTCCGGCGGTGGGTCGTCTGGCGACAAGGCTCGGGCTTGAGCGCACGCTGCAGGCCGGCGCCGCGTTGATGCGCGATCCGGCGGGCGCGCTGGACCTGCTCGCGTTGTCCGTTCTGCCCCATGCGCTCAATGTCGCGATGGCGTGGTGCGCGGCGCAAGCGCTGGGCCTCGCCATCGGCTGGGAGCCGCTGATGCTGGCGGTGCCGCTGGCGCTGCTGGTGATGACGTTGCCGGTCAGTGTCGCCGGCTGGGGCGTGCGCGAGGCCGTGCTGGTCTTCGTGCTCGGCCGTTCCGGCGTCGCGGCGCACGATGCGCTGGCGGTCTCGGTCACATGGGGCGCGCTGCTTCTGGCTCTTGGCCTGCTGGTCGCGCCGCCCTCGTTCATGTGGCTGGCGCGCCGCCGCTGAAGCGGCCGGGCGCCCTCACAGCGTCGGCAGGATCTCCTTTTCCACCAGCGTCATCGCGCGGGCGGCTGCCTGATCCATGTTGTAATAGCGATAGTCTGCCAGCCGTCCCGCGAACCACACCCGGCCCGCCAGTGCGTCGGCGCGGCGGCGATAGCGGTCGGCCAGCGCGTCGGCGGCGTCGGTCGGCACCGGATAGAAAGGCTCCGTCTCGCCCGGCATATGGGCCTGCGGATACTCCGTCACCAGCGTCGTCGCGCCCGCCGTCTCGCCGGTCAGCCAGCCCATCTCGGTCGTGCGGGTATAAGGGTGCGCATTGGGAAAATTCACCGTGCCGCAGGGCTGCGCGCCGAACGCCGGCCGCGTCTCCTCCACGAAGCGCAGGCTGCGATAGGGCAGCGCCCCCTCGTCCGACCCGAACCATTCGTCCAGCGGCCCGGTATAGACCGTGCGCCGCGCCCGCGTTTCGGCATCCAGGCCTTCCAGCGCCGTGTTCAGCCGCACCGTGATGCGCGGATGCGCCAGCATCGCCGCGAACAGCGCGCTATAGCCTGCCGCCGGCATCGCCTGATGGCGATCGGTGAAATAGCGCGTGTCGCGCGACACGATCACCGGCACCCGCGCCGTGACCGATGGCGCCAGCAGCTCCGTCGCCATGTCCCATTGCTTGCGGCTATAGCCGTCGAACACCTTGGCATAGATGAAATCCGCCAGCGCCCGCAGACGCGCATCGTCGGTCTCGCGCAGCTTCAGGATCGGCACCCGCGCCTCTGCGCCATAACGCTCGGTGAGCGCGGCGATCAGCGCCGCCGCTTCGGCGGGCGGAAACAGCGCCTCGATGGCCGGAATGCCGAAGGGCAGGGGCACCAGGCGGCCGTCGATCTCCGCTTCCACCCGGTGCTCATAAGGCCGCCACGCCGTGAAGCGCGACAGGAAGGCGAACACCTTGTCGGAGTTGGTGTGGAAGATGTGCGGACCATAGCGGTGCACGGTCACGCCCGCCGCATTCGGCGCGTCATAGGCGTTGCCGGCGATATGGCCGCGGCGGTCGATGACCAGAATGTCGCGCGCCCCCGCCTCGGCGAGGAGACGCGCAGCGGTGGCGCCGGTGAAGCCCGCGCCGACGATGAGCCCGCCTTGGTCGGTCATATGCGCGGCAGGTCAGACACGAAATCCGCCCGCCGCGCAACTTGGCGGTTCAGGGACTGAGATCGTCGAACGTCGCTGCGCCGCCATCCGCCTGCAGGGTGATCAGCATGCCGTCGAAGCCCAGATGCACATCCAGCCCCGGGCGATCGGTGTCGCGCGTGAACATGCGCGCGCCCAGCCATTGCGGCAGCGGCGGGATGACATGGCTGAACACCAGATGCCTGACGCCCGCCTCGGCCGCCAGGTCGGCGGCGTCGCCGGGGGCGATGTGATAATCGCGGATGTCGTGCAGGATCTTGGCGAAGCGATCGCGGCCATACTGCGTCGCGACGGCCTGCATCTTCTCCACCACCTGCATCAGCATCGCCTCGCTGATCAGCACATCCGCGCCTTTGCTGAAGCGCGCGATATTCTCGTCCTTCACCGTATCGCCGGTGAAGACGACCGACCGGCCCTTATAATCGAAGCGATAGCCATAGGCGGGCAGGATCGGGTGATGATCGACCGCGAAGGCGGTGATCTTGATGCCGTCCTTGTCGAACACCACCACCTCGTCGCCATCGGCCAGAACGCCGCCCGCCGCATCGGCGATGACGCGCGGCTGCATGACGCCCAGTTCGGGCTTCAGATAGTCGGCGCCGTGATGGGCGATGCGGTGGCTGGCGTCCATCGCGAAGGCCTCGTTGAAGCCGTTCACCACGCGCTCGACGCCCGGTCCGCCATAGACCAGCAGCGGGGCGGGGCGCGCCGCCACCCAGCTCTGCAGATTCACCTCGCCAAGATCGCCGATATGGTCGGAATGGAAATGCGTCAGCAGCACCGCTTCCACCTTGTCCATCGGCAGGCGCCAGCCCGAGGCGTTCGACCACGAACCGGGGCCGGCATCGACCACGAAGATATGTCCGGCGGCCATCACCACATTGCAGGCCGGTCGGCGGTTCGGATCGGGCATGGGCGAGCCCGAGCCGCAGATCGCGACGCGCAGCGCATCGCTGCTCACCAGATCGTCGCGCTGGATCTTGAACGCCGCCTCGATCTGCGATGCGACGATCCGGTCCTGCACGGTGGGAATGAAGTACACGGCCGCCGCCCCGGCGGCCGCCAGAACGACCGCGAGGCCCAGAAGGCGATAAACCCATTTCATCCGATCGTCTCCCCCGTCAGCGCCGACGCCGCACGTGCGATGGCGGCCCTGGCCGCGGCGACGCCGAGTTTCTGTTCGCGCCTCAGGCGCAGCCATGAATCGACGCTCAGCACCAGATCCAGCGCGTCGATGGTCGCCGCGTCCTTCAGCACATGCGGCGGCAGAATCGCGATCATCAGCTGGCGCTGCTCAAGCGCGAACCGCGCGTGGCGCTGGCTGATGAAGTTCGATTCCGTGCGATACACCATCGAAGCGATGCGGAACGGCGTGATGCGCTCGAACACTTTCGCGCGCCGCTCGATCATCTCGGCCAGCCGTCCCTGCCAGGTCTGCGAGGCGAACGGCACGTTCCACAGCGGCTCGACCTCGGCCTCGATGGCCTCGGAGATTTCGCGGTAGAGCGTCTCCATGTCCTCGAAATGGCGGAACACGCTGCGCAGCCCCACGCCCGCCTGCTCGGCCACGGCCTCGGCGGTGGGGGCCTGCACGCCGCTGCGCACCAGCTCCAGAAAGGCTTCGCTGATGCGCCGGCGGTTTTCGGCTCCGCGGCGGATGCGGCCGTCGGTCGCCGGCGCGCTCATCGCGGGAAACAGGGAATGAGAAGCTGGCCCGCCAGCCCCGCTTCGCGATGGACGCCGAACGCGGCGACCTCGGGCGATGTCGCGATCTCCACGAAAGCCTTTGCCGAAGGATATTCCATCAGCGCCACCACGTCCCACATCTCGCCGACGGCCCCGATGACCGGCTGGGCGCAGGGCGCATTGAAATGCAGCTTGCCGCCGCGCGCCAGCACGAAGGCGCTCATCAGCTCGCCATACTTCATATAGGCCTCGCGGCCGGTGAGGGTGGTCTCCCGCCCGTCCTTGTATTCCGCCTTCTCGCGGAACTTCAGCAGGTTGAGCATGACGACCGGGCCGGCATCGGGCGATGCCATCAGCGCGCCGATCTGTTCACCCGTCGGATAGACGGCGTTCTCCACCTGCATCAGCGCGTCTCCCTGATGAAGGCGTCGATGATGGAGACGAGCTGATCCGGCGCGTCTTCCTGCAGGAAGTGGCCGCCGCCCGCGACGATCGTGTGCTTCTGGCCCTGCGCGCCGGGCACGCGGCCCTGAAAGACCTTCTCGCCGCCCGCCGTCACCATATCCTTGTCGGAGAACGCCGTCAGGAACGGCTTCTCGAATCGCTCCAGCACAGTCCACGCCGCCTTGTTCTCCGCCACGCTGGCATGGTCCGGCGTCACCGGCACCAGGCGCGGGAAGACGCGCGCGCCGGCCTTGTAGCTCTCATCCGGGAACGGCGCGTCATAGGCGGCCTGCTCGGCGGCGGAGAGGTCGCGCGTCGTGCCGCCATTGACGATGAAGCCGACCGGGAAGACCGGCACGTTCTGGCTGAATTCCAGCCACGCCTTGAAGCCTTCGGTCATGCCGGTGCCGGTGGGCAGGCCGGTATTGCCCACGACGACCCGCGCGAACCGCTCGGGAAAGGCGGCGACGAGACGCAGCCCGATCAGCCCGCCCCAGTCCTGGCAGAACAGCGTGATGTCGGAGAGATCAAGCCGCCCCAGCCAGGCGCTCATCCACGCGACATGGCGCTCGAACGTATAGTCGTCCTGCTCGGTCGGCTTGTCCGACTTGCCGAACCCGATGAGGTCCGGCGCGACCACCCGGTGGCCGGCCGCCGCCAGCCCCGGAATCATCCTGCGATAGAGATACGACCACGACGGCTCGCCATGCATCAGCAGAACGGGCGCCGCGCCGCGCGGCCCCTCATCGACGTGGTGGATGCGCAACGCCGTGCCGTCCGAGTCGGCGATCTCGGTATAGTGCGGCGCGAAGGCATAGCCTTCCAGGCCCTCGAAACGGGCGTCGGGCGTGCGCAGAACCTTCATGGCGTCCTCTCCTTGACCGGATCTCATCCGTCCGATATAGTGGCACGTATAATGTCACTATAAGGTGCGGCGGTCAAGCCGGGCGCGGGGCAGGAGATGACGGTCAAGGAAGCGCTCAGCGGCGCGATTTCATCCTGGCTGACCAGTCACGCGCGGCGCGACATGCGCCGGGCGCTCGCGGCTCTGCCCCGGCGCATGGGAGGGCGCATGAGCGAGATCCATTATTTCCACCAGGCGGACGATCCCTACAGCCATCTCTGCCTGCAGGCGTTGGATGCGCTCGAGGCGCGCGCCGTCCCGGCGATCAAGGTGCATATCGTCCCGCCGCCCGACGACGCGGCCGCGCCGGAACGCGCGCGGCTCATCCATTGGTCGATCCGCGACGCCGGCACGCTGGCCCGCCGCCTCGGCCTGTCATGGAGCGAGAACGTCGCCCAGCCCGATCCTGCGCTCACTGCCCTCGCCGGTGCGGCGCTGGTCGATGCGGCGAAGCGGGGCGGCTTTCCCGCCGCCGCGCTGAAGATCGGCGAGGCGCTGTGGCGCGGCGACAGCTCCAGCCTCAAGGCGATGCCTGCCGCCGACGCGGTGGAGACGGACGCCGCTCTCACCGCCGCCGCGAAGTTGCGCACCGAAACCGGGCATTATCTGGGCGGCACCTTCTATTTCGAGAAGGAATGGTATTGGGGCCTCGACCGTCTCCATTATCTGGAAGCGCGCCTGCGCGCCGCCGGTCTGATGAAACCGGATGCGCCCGAAAGCGCCATCGCGCCTGTGACGGACGTTGAGTTGAAGGCCGTGCCGACCAACGGCGCGACGCCCACGCTCGACTATTTCTTCTCGTTCCGCAGTCCCTATACGTGGATTTCGATCCCGCGCATCCGCCGCCTCGCGAAGCATTACGGCGCCGATCTGCGCCTGCGCTTCATCCTGCCGATGGTGATGCGCGGCTTGCCCGTGCCGCCGCCCAAAAGCCGCTACATCATGTTCGACACCAAGCGCGAAGCCGATCGCGTCGGTCTGCCCTTCGGCAAAATCGTCGATCCGCGCGGGGCTGCGACCGAACGCGGCATCGCCGTTCTGGCGAAAGCCATTCCGCTGGGGCGTGGCGAGGACTTCGCGGAAAGCTTCCTGCGCGCCGTGTGGTCGGAAGGCGTCGATGGCGCGACCGATGCCGGGCTGCACCAAATCGCCGCCCGCGCCGGCCTCGACAGTCCCTTCGTCGAAGAGGCGCTGAAAGACGAAAGCTGGCGGCCGGTGGCCGAGGCGAACCGGCAGGCGCTGTTCACGCATGGCCTGTGGGGGGCGCCGACGCTCAGCGTCAATGGCGGCAAAGCCCATTGGGGCCAGGACCGGTTGTGGGCGGTGGAGAACGACCTCATCGCCGCGACCGCCGCGAAGCTGCCGTGACCGCGCCGATCTCTCTCTCCGGCGCGCCGGGATCGCCCTATACGCGCAAGATGCTGGCGCTGCTGCGCTATCGCCGGCTGTCCTATCGCTTCCTGCTGGGCGGCCATGGCGCGCATCGGGGCCTGCCGAAGCCCAAGGTCGAACTGTTGCCGACCTTCTATCTCCCGGACGCTGATGGCGCACTGCAGGCCGTCGTCGATTCCACGCCCATTATCCGCCGTCTGGAAGGCGAATATCGAGGCCGCGCCGTCGTGCCGCCCGATCCGGCGCTCCGCTTTCTCGATGAACTGCTCGAGGACTATGCCGACGAGTGGCTGACCAAGGCGATGTTCCATTATCGCTGGCATTACGCGGCGGATATCGACCGGGCCGGCGCCATCCTGCCCATGTGGCGCGGCATCAGCGCGTCTGACGACACGCTCGCCGCGATGAAGGCTGCGTTTTCGAAACGCCAGATCGACCGCCTTTATGTCGTCGGCTCCAACGACATCACCGCGCCGGTCATCGAAGCGAGCTATCGCCGCTTCCTGGCGGTCTTTCAGACGCATCTGAAGTCGCATCCCTTCCTCATGGGCGCGCGGCCGGGGGCATCCGACTTCGCGGCCTATGGCCAGTTGACCCAGCTCACCCATTTCGACCCGACGCCCATGGCCGAAACGCTCGCCCTCGCGCCGCGCGTCTTCGCATGGGTCGATGTGGTGGAAGACCTTTCGGGTCTGGACGTCGCCGATGATGGCTGGCTCGACGCCGCTGCGCCGCCGCCGTCTCTGGCCGGGCTGCTGAAGGAAATCGCGCGCACCTATGTGCCGGTGATGCTGGCGAACGCGCGCGCCGCCGCCGCCGGAAAGCCGGTGGTGGAGACCGAAGTGGAGGGCCTGCCCTGGTCGCAGCAGACCTTCCCCTATCAGGTGAAATGCGTGCAATGGCTGCGCCAGTCCTTCGCGGCTTTGCCCGGCGACGCGCAGGCGACAATGCGCGATCTTCTGAATTCCAGCGGCTGTCTGCCGCTGCTCGAAGCGGCGATCTGATGCGTCGCGCCGTCCTCGCCCTGATTCTCGCGCTTGGCGCCTGCGGCGACGACGCGCGGCAGGATGCGGCCGTGACGCAGTGCCCGAAGGTCGCGGACGGCGATGTCGCCATTCCGGGCGGCGTGATGATGATGGGCGCACGGGGCAAGATGCCGGGCGAAGGCCCGCCGCGCCGTGTGACGGTCAAGCCGTGCCGCATGGACCGAACCGACGACACCAATGCCGAATTCGCCGCCTTCGTCGCCGCCACCGGCTACGTCACGCGCGCCGAACGCGGGCCGGAGCCGTCCTCGCTGGTCTTCGTCGGCGCGGGCGACGGCGTCGATCTCGGCGATCCGTCTGAATGGTGGCGCATCGTCCCCGGCGCCGACTGGCGCCACCCCACGGGACCGCGAAGCTCGATCGAAGGCCTGGACGATCTTCCCGTCGTCCACGTCGCCTATGAGGATGCGCTCGCCTATGCGCGCTGGCGCGGCCGCGACCTGCCGACCGAGGCGGAATGGGAATTCGCGGCGCGCGGCGGCCTCGACGGCGCGACATATGTGTGGGGCGAAGAACGCCCGGGCGAGGGCAAGGCGAAGGCCAACACCTGGCAAGGCGCTTTCCCCTTGCAGGACACGGGCGATGACGGTTTCCGCGCCGCGCCCTCGCCGGTGGGATGCTTCGCGCCCAATGGCTACGGCCTCTACGACATGGCCGGCAATGTCTGGCAGTGGACCAGCGATCAGTGGCGCGGCGATCTGACCGCCACGCCCGACGCCGCGCCGGACCTCGCCGCCTACGACCCCGCCGACCCTTACGCGACTCAGCGCGTCATCAAGGGCGGCTCGTTCCTCTGCGCCGACAATTACTGCCTGCGCTACCGCCCCGCCGCGCGCACCGCCGCCTCGGCGGGCGACGGCGCCTCGCATATCGGATTCCGCACCGTCCTGCGTCCGCAGGATCCACAACAAGCCTCAGCAAAGGAGGGCGCGCCATGATGCGCTGGTTGAAGAGACTCGGCATCGCCGTCGCCGTCATCGCGGCGGCGCTGGTCGCCACGTGGTTCGCGATCGGTGGTCGCGAAGGGATCATCCTGCTTTACGCCAGCTGGCAGAAGGTGACGCCCGGCCCCTATCAGCAGGTCGTCTGGCAGAAAGGTCCGGCGCACACGCCCATCCCCGGCGAAAAGCGCAAACCCAATGTCATCGTCATTCTGGCTGACGATCTGGGCTTCAACGATGTCTCCTTCTATGGCGGCGGCACGGCGGGCGGCCGGGTCAAGACGCCCAACATCGATTCCATCGGCCGCGACGGCGTCAACTTCCCGGCCGGTTATGCCGGCAACGCCACCTGCGCACCCTCGCGCGCCGCGCTGATGACCGGCCGCTACGCCACGCGTTTCGGCTATGAATTCACGCCCACGCCCATCGGCTTCCAGCGCCTCGTCGGCGGCCATCAGGGCAATGCGCCCTGGCCGACGATCTATCACGCAGACCGCGAGGCCGACGTGCCGGATTTCCGCATGCTCGGCATTCCCGAAGGCGAAATCACCATCGCCGCGATGATGCAGAAGGCCGGCTATCACACCGTGCATCTGGGCAAATGGCATCTGGGCGAAAACGAAACCCAGCGTCCCGACAAGCGCGGCTTCGATGAAAGCCTCGGCTTCTATTCGGGCGCGGCCATGTTCATGGACGAAAACGATCCGAACGTCGTGAATGCGAAGCAGGATTTCGACCCGATCGACAAATTCCTGTGGGCCGGCCTCACCAACGGGGTGCGCTATAATTCCGGCCCCATCTTCGCGCCGAACGAACACATGACCGACTATCTATCGGATCAGGCGGTCGAAGCGATCCGCGCCAACAAGGACCGGCCCTTCTTCATCTACCTCGCCTATAACGCCGTCCACACGCCGCTGCAGGCGACGAAGGAAGATTACGAGGCGATGAGCGGCATCGAGGACCATACGCTGCGCGTCTATGCGGCGATGGTGCGCCAGCTCGATCGCGGCATCGGCCGCGTGCTGGCCGAACTGAAAGCGCAGGGTCTCGACGACGATACGCTGGTCATCTTCACCAGCGATAACGGCGGCGCGCACTATGTCGGCATCGACGATCTGAACAAGCCTTACAGCGGCTGGAAGGCGACCTTCTACGAAGGCGGCATCCGCATTCCCTTCTTCATGCGCTGGCCGGGCGTGCTGCCGGCCGGCGTCACCTATGCTTCGCCGATCAGCCATTTCGACATCTTCGCGACGGCGGCTGCGGCGGCGGGCGAAACCCTGCCCGCCGACCGCAAGATCGATGGCGTCGATCTCGTGCCGTTCATCACCGGCGCGGCCGGCGGCGAGCCGCACCAGGTTCTGTTCTGGCGCTCCGGCCCCTATGTCGTGGTGCGCCAGGGCAAGTGGAAGCTGCAGATCGAAGACACCTCGAAGCTGGTGGCGCTCTACGATCTGGAAGCCGACCCGGCGGAGAAGACCAACCTCGTCGACAGCCAGCCCGACAAGGTGGCCGAACTGAAGGCGCTGATCGCCGGTTGGCAGGCCGAACAGGCCAAACCGCTCTGGCCGGCCCTGATGGAAGGGGTGATCGCCATCGACCATCCGCTGAACCGGCCCTGGACCAGGGAAGACCGCTACGTCTACTGGTCGAACTAGTCGCCGTCGTGTTCCGCGTCGCGCGCCCGGTAGCGCGCGCGGTTCGCTTTCGTCCGTCCCGCCCATAATTTTTTGTGGGCGGCGCGGGCGAGCGGGTCTTCCTTGCGCTGTTCGTGCGCCAGCTCGCCCTTCAGCTTGCCGAAGCTCTCCAGCCGTGCGGCGTCCAGCTCGCCGCTCTCCAGCGCCGCCCGCACCGCGCAGCCCGGCTCGTTGCCGTGCGTGCAGTCGCTGAAGCGGCAGGCCGCGACCAGCGCTTCGACATCCTCGAAGGTCTGCGACAGGCCGTCATCGGCCTCCCACAGCGCCAGCTCGCGCATGCCCGGCGTGTCGAGCAACAGCCCGCCGCCCGGCAGCAGCACCAGCTCGCGATGCGTGGTGGTGTGACGGCCCTTGTCGTCGTCCTCGCGGATGGCGCGTGTCGCCATGCGCGCCTCGCCGACCAGCGCGTTCACCAGCGTCGATTTGCCGACCCCGGACGAACCCAGCAGCACCGCCGTCTCGCCCGCCTTGATCGCGGCGCGCAGCGTCTCCAGCCCGGTTCCGGCGCGCGACGACACCAGATGCACCGGCGCGCCCCCCGTCACGGCGCCGATCTCCGCCGCGATGCGCGCGGCGTCCGGCGCGAGATCGGCCTTGGTCAGCACGATCTCCGGGCGCGCCCCGCTTTCATGCGCTGCGGCCAGATAGCGCTCAAGACGGCGCGGGTTCAGATCGTCGTTCAGCGACAGCGCCAGAAAGGCGATATCGACATTCGCGGCCACCACCTGCGCCATACGTCCGCGTCCCGCCGCCTTGCGGATGAAGGCGGTGCGGCGCGGCAGCACGCCGTGAATGGTGGCGGCCCGCTCGGGCAGCCGCACGGAAACGGCCACCCAATCCCCCGCTGCGGGAAAGCCGCCCATCTCCGCCTCGCGCACGAAGCGGCCTGACATTTCGGCGGCCATCTCGCCCGCCTCGGTGACGATGCGATACGGCCCGCGCTGATGGATGATGACGCGGCCGGGCGTCAGTCCCTCGGCCGCAAAGGATTGGAATTGCCGCCGGAGCGTCTCGCTCCAGCCATAGGTTTCAAGCACGTCAGTCGTTCCTGGAAAATTGGCGATGCGCGAAAAGCGCCGCCGGCGGAACGCGTGTGATCAGGCGAACCCAGGGGCGGCGCGAGGCGTGGCGCGAACAAGATCAGCCATGATGCGCTTCCTTCTGCCGATGGGTTGCGGACCCGGACTGGATAGGCGCGCCTCGCGGAGCGGTCAAGTGCGCCGGAACGACGGCGGCGCCTCGACCGTTTCCTTCCCTGAAACGCGCCCCGCGGTCGTCGCCGGAAACCTGAACAAGCCGTTCAGGTGCAATTCAGGCGGCGGACGCGACCATGGCGATACAGACATCAGGCGGCAGAACGCCGCGAAACCGAGGAGAAACCTCATGCGCAGGTTCATCAGCATGGCTCTCGCCTTCGCGATGCTTGCGACGAGTTCCGTGACTTTCGCGGGGACGTCGGAAGCGCGCCATCGCGATCGTGACCGCTATTATTACGACCATGGAAATCGCGACTATTATTACGACCGTCATCGCCATCGCCGGCACAACAACAACGATGTCGCTGCGGCGGCGGTGATCGGTCTGGCCCTCGGCGCCATCATCATCGGCTCGCAGCAGAACCGCCGCACCCAGTATTACGACCGCAACGATCGTTACGAATCGCGCGATGGGAACTGGGATCACATCCGCCGGTGCGAGCGCCGCTATCGCAGCTACGACCGCTACAGCGACACCTTCATCGGCCGCGACGGTCGCCGCTACTACTGCAACCTGTAACGCTCAGATCGCGATACCGGGAAGATCGAGGCCGTGCTCACGCGCGGCCTCTTTCGCAATGTCGTAACCTGCATCGGCATGGCGCATCACGCCGGTCGCCGGATCGTTCCACAACACGCGCCCGACACGGCGCCCGGCGGCCTCGGTGCCGTCGCAGACGATCACCATCCCGCTATGCTGCGAAAACCCCATGCCGACGCCGCCGCCGTGATGCAGCGATACCCAGGTCGCGCCCGAAGCGCAGTTCAGAAGCGCGTTCAGAAACGGCCAGTCGGAGACCGCATCCGATCCGTCCAGCATCGCTTCCGTCTCGCGGTTGGGCGAGGCGACCGATCCTGAATCGAGGTGATCGCGCCCGATCACCACCGGCGCTTTCAACTCGCCCGTCCGCACCATTTCGTTGAACGCAAGCCCCAGCCTGTGCCGGTCGCCCAGCCCGACCCAGCAGATGCGCGCCGGCAGGCCCTGAAAGCGGATTTTCGCCTTCGCCATGTCCAGCCAGTTATGCAGATGCGCGTCGTGCGGCATCAGCTCCTTCACCTTGGCGTCGGTCTTGTAGATATCGTCCGGGTCGCCAGAGAGCGCGCACCAGCGGAACGGCCCTACGCCCCGGCAGAACAGCGGACGGATATAGGCCGGCACGAAACCGGGAAACGCGAACGCCTCGCGCACCCCCTCGTCCTTCGCGACCTGACGGATATTATTGCCGTAATCCACGGTCGGCACGCCCATCGCATGGAACGCCAGCATCGCGTTGACGTGCTCGACGATCGAGGCGCGCGCCGCCGCCTCCACGCCTTTCGGGTCGCGCTGCTTGCGCTCCTCCCATTCGGCCAGCGTCCAGCCCTTGGGCAGATAGCCGTTCAGCACGTCATGCGCCGAAGTCTGGTCCGTCACCGCATCCGGCCTGACGCCGCGCCGCACCAGCTCCGGCACGATCTCGGCGGCATTGCCCAGAAGGCCGATGGAAACCGGCTTCCCGTTCGCCTTGGCCTCGGCCAGCATGGTCAGCGCGGCGTCCAGATCATCGGTGCTTTTGTCGAGATAGCCGGTCTTCAACCGCATCTCGATGCGCGAAGGCTGGCACTCGATGGCCAGGCACGATGCCCCCGCCATCACGGCGGCCAGCGGCTGCGCCCCGCCCATGCCGCCCAGCCCCGCGGTCAGAATCCAGCGCCCGGAAAGATCGCCATCGTAATGCTTGCGGCCCAGTTCGACGAAGGTTTCGTACGTGCCCTGAACGATGCCCTGCGTGCCGATATAGATCCACGATCCCGCCGTCATCTGGCCGTACATCATCAGCCCGGCGCGATCGAGTTCGTGGAACGTCTCCCAATTCGCCCAGTGCGGCACCAGGTTGGAATTGGCGATCAGCACGCGCGGCGCATCGCCATGCGTCGGAAACACGCCCACCGGCTTGCCCGATTGCACCAGCAGCGTCTGGTCGCCTTCAAGACGGCGCAGCGTCTCGACGATGCGGTCATAGGCGTTCCAGTCGCGCGCCGCCCGCCCGATGCCGCCATAGACGACCAGCTCTTCGGGGCGCTCCGCCACCTCGCGGTCCAGATTGTTCATCAGCATGCGCAGCGGCGCTTCGGTCAGCCAGCTTTTCGCGCTCAGCTCGCTTCCGCGTGCGGCGCGCACGACGCGCGAATTATCCAGACGGTCGTTCATGCGTCCCTCGCGAATTCCAGGCAGGCGTTCAGCACCTTGCGCAGCGTGGCGCGCGCCGGCGCCGCGACATCCAGATCGAACGGCGGCGGCCAGTTGTCCTCGCGCACCGCGTCCGGCTCGTTCAGATAGGCGCGCATCGCCAGCTCCATCTGGATCGCATGCACCCCGGCATCGGGCTTGCCGCAGGAACGTGTGATGAAGCCGCCCTTGAAGCGCCCGTTGGCGACGGTGGGCTCGCCCGACGCGGCGCAGATCGCCTGAACGGCGGCCGACAGGCCCTGATCGCACGAGCGCCCGGCATTGGTGCCGATGTTGAACACCGGCAGTTCACCCTCGAACAGGCGCGGCACATGGCTGCGGATCGAATGCGCGTCATAGACGACGATGCGCGCATGGCTGCGCCGCAGCCGATGGATCTCCTCGCCCAGCGCGGCGTGATAGGGCGTGAAATAGCGCCCCAGCCGATCTTCGATCTCGTCGTCTTCCAGCTTCTTGCCGTCGCGATACAGCGGCTTGCCGTCGAACGTCGTATCGGGGCAAAGCCCTGTCGTCGCCTGCCCGGGATACAGAGAGGCCCCGCTCGGATCGCGGTTCATATCGATGACGCTGCGCGAGATCGTGGTCGCGATCACCGTCGCGCCCATCGAAATCGCGAAATCGTAAAGCTCATCGACATGCCAGTCGGTATCGACGCGCGCCAGAAACGGCGACACGAAGCGCGATTCCATATGGGCGGGAATATCCGCCCCGGCATGCGGGATCGAGACGATCAGCGGCGCCTCGCCGCGGATGATCTTCAGCCAGCTCATGCCGCAAGGCCCGGCAGGCGGATATCGTCGGCGGCGTCGATCAGTGCGTTCTGTTCCACCAGCGCGATGGCGGCGGCGATGTCGGGATGGAAATGGCGGTCGTCGTCCAGCTTCGGCACGGCGAAGCGGATGATCGCCCGCGCCCGCTCCAGCGCCACGCTGGAAGCCAGCGGCGCGTGGAAATCGCAGCCCTGCACGGCGGCCAGCGCCTCGATGGCGACCACCGCCCGGGCGTTCGCCGCCATCGCCAGCAGACGGCGCGCCCCGTGCGCCGCCATCGAGACATGGTCTTCCTGATTGGCCGATGTCGGAATGGAATCGACGCTGGCGGGATAGGCGCGCTGCTTGTTCTCCGAAACCAGCGCCGCCGCCGTCACCTGTGGAATCATAAAGCCGGAATTCAAACCCGGCTTGGGCGTCAGAAAAGCCGGCAGGCCCGACAGCGCCGGGTCCACCAGCATGGCGATGCGCCGCTCGCTCAGGCTGCCGATCTCGCAGATCGCCAGCGCGATCATGTCGGCGGCGAAGGCCACCGGCTCGGCATGGAAATTCCCGCCCGACAGCGCTTCGTCCGTCTCGGAGAAGATCAGCGGGTTATCCGAAACCCCGTTCGCCTCGATGGCCAGCGTCGCGCCCGCCTGACGCAGCACGTCCAGCGCCGCGCCCATCACCTGCGGCTGACAGCGCAGGCAATAGGGGTCTTGCACGCGCGGATCGTTCACCCGGTGCGAGGCGCGGATCGCCGATCCCGCCATCAGCGCGCGCAGCGCCGCGCCGCAATCGATCTGCCCCTTGTGGCCGCGCAGGGCGTGGATGCGCGCATCGAACGGCGCGTCGCTGCCCTTGGCGGCTTCGGTGGAAAGCGCCCCCGTGACCAGCGCCGATTGCAGCAGCGCCTCGGCCTCGAACAGCCCGGCCAGCGCATAGGCGGTGGAGAACTGCGTGCCGTTCAGCAGCGCCAGCCCTTCCTTGGGCCCCAGCGCCAGCGGCGTCAGCCCGGCATCCGCCAGCGCCGCCTTGGCCGGCAGCGCTCGCCCGGCCACCATGATCTGCCCCACGCCGATCATCGCCGCCGCCATATGCGACAACGGCGCCAGATCGCCCGACGCCCCGACCGAGCCCTGCGACGGGATCACCGGCGTCAGGCCTTTCGCCAGCATCGCCTCCAGCATCGCGGCCGTCTCCGGCCGTATGCCGGATGCGCCCTGCGCCAGGCTCGCCAGTTTCAGCGCCATCATCAACCGCACCAGAGCGGCCGGCATCGGCTCGCCCACGCCTGCCGCGTGGCTCAGCACGATATTGGTCTGCAGCCGCGCCAGATCGTCGTCCGCGATGCGTACGCTGGCCAGTTTCCCGAACCCGGTATTGATGCCGTAAACCGGATCGCCCTTCGCCAGAATGCGCTGCACCGCCTCGGCGCTCGCCACGATCCGCGCGGCGGCGTCCGCGCTCAGCTTCGGCGTCGCGCCGCGCCAGACTGCGCGCCAGTCGGCCAGCGTCACCGCGCCCGGCGTCAAAATCAGGTGCTCCATCGACCTTCCCGTACGCGGCTGTGGAGAGGATTGAATCCGATGCGATAGACCAGCTCGGCGGGCGACGCCACGTCCCAGATCGCCAGATCGCAGGCCTTGCCGCGCTCCAGCGTTCCGGTCTGCGCGCCAAGGCCCAGCGCCGCCGCGGCGTGGCGCGTCACCCCCGCCAGGCATTCCGCGACGGTCAGGCGGAACAGCGTCGCCCCCATGTTCAGCGTCAGCAGGATCGAGGTCAGCGGCGAGGTGCCGGGGTTGCAGTCGGTGGCCAGCGCCATCGGCACGCCCGCCGCGCGCAGGGCGGCGACGGGCGGCGGCTTCGTCTCGCGCGTGAAATAATAAGCGCCGGGCAGCAGCACCGCCACCGTTCCCGCCGCCGCCATCGCCGCGACGCCGGCATCGTCCAGCCATTCCAGATGGTCGGCCGACAGCGCCTTGCGCTGCGCCGCCAGCGCCGCGCCGTGCAGGTTCGACAGTTGCTCGGCATGCAGCTTCACCGGCAATCCGGCCTTCGCCGCCGCCGCGAACACGCGCTCGACCTGCGCCGGGGTGACGCCGATCCCTTCGCAGAACGCATCCACCGCATCGGCCAGACCGGCGGTGGCGATGGCGGGCAGCATCTCGTCCACGACCGCGTCGATATAGGCATCGGCCCGGCCCGCGAATTCCGGCGGCACGGCATGCGCGCCCAGAAACGTCGTGCGGACGGCGATGTCGCGCTCATGCTCCAGCCGGCGCGCGGCGCTCAGCGATTTCATCTCGTCGGCGCGGTTCAGCCCATAGCCGGACTTCACCTCGATCGTGGTCACGCCCTCGGCGATCAG
>JAPUEF010000077.1:0-12246 GCA_027492655.1 Alphaproteobacteria bacterium
CCGCAGCGCATTGCGCGCCTCGCGCTCGGCATTGGCGGCCGCCTCCGCCGCCTCGCGCGCCGCGTGGAAGGCGGCGCGGGTGTCGGACGCGCCGGTCTCGGCGGCGTCCAGTTCGTCCTTCAGAACGTCCAGCCGATTGCGCTGCGCCAGACGGATCGCCGCCGGCGTCTCGGCTTCCGCCGCGCTCCGCAGCCCGTCCCAGCGCCACAGCGCGCCCGACATCGTCACCAGACGCTGACCCGCCGACAGGCGCGGCTGCAGCGCATCGCCGGCATCCGCCGTCACCACGCCGATCTGTTGTAGGCGGCGCGACAGCGCCTCGGGGGCCTGCACGAAGGCGGCCAGCGACTGCACGCCCTCGGGCAGCGCCGCGCTCACATCCATCGGCGGCAAGGCGCGCCAATGGGCGGGCGCGGCTTCGTCCAGCGGAACGTCCAGATCGTCGCCCAGCGCCGCCGCCAGCGCGGCCTCGTAGCCCGGCGTCACGCTCAGCGCGTCGATCAGTTTCGGCCACAGCCCGCCGCCGCTGCCCAGCAGCGTCGCGATGGCGCGTTCCTCGGCGCGCAGACGCGCCACGTTGCTGTCGGCATTGGCCAGCGGCTCACGCAGCTGCTCGATAGATCCTTGCGCGTCGGTGCGCGCGGTTTCGGCGGCGACGACCGCGCCGCGCGCTTCCTCCGCCGCCATCTGCGCCTCGCCCAGCGCTTCCAGCGCGGCGGTCACATCCGGCGCGGCGGCGGCTTCGGCTTCGGCGCGCGCCTGGTCTGCGGCGTTGGCGTCCATCGCCTGCGAAATGCGGCTGACCCGGCGGGCCGCTTCCTCACGCGCCCGCTCCAGCGTCTGGCGGCGGGCGGAAAGGCGCGCCATCTCGCCGCGCGCGGCGTCCAGCTCGGTCTCAAGCCCCGACAGCGTTTCATGCGCGGCGGCGGCTTCGTCCTGCGCCCCGGCCAGCGCCGCCTCGCGGTCGTCCGACCCGGCGGCCAGCGCCTCGATCTCCGCCGACAGCTGCTCGATCATGCGCGCCGCGGCGGCCCCGCGGTCGCCGTCGCGCGCGATATCGGCGGCGATCTCGGCGATCTGGCGCTGCAGACGCGCCGACTGCTCGCGCGCCCGGCGTTCCTCGGCGTCCAGCTGGTCGCGCTCGATGCGCAAACGCTGGAACGCAGCGGCGCGCTCGGCTTCGACCTCGCGCAGAGGCGGCAGCTTCTCGTGCGCCTCGGCCTGGGCCGTCGCGGCGACGGCGGCGCGTTCGGTGGCGTCGGCGGTGACGCGCTCGGCCTCGGCCGCAAGGCCTTCCGCCTCGCCGACCCCGGCCGCTGCGCCCTGCCAGCGCAGATGGAACGCCATCGCCTCGGCCTGACGGATCAGCCCCGACAGATTGCGATAGCGCGTCGCCTGCCGCGCCTGGCGCTTCAGCGCCTGCAGCTGCGATTCCAGTTCGCCGATCACGTCGTTCAGGCGGCCCAGATTGGTCTCCGCCGCCTTCAGCCGCAGTTCGGCTTCGTGACGGCGCGTATGCAGGCCCGAGATGCCGGCGGCTTCTTCAAGGATCGCGCGCCGCTGCAAGGGCTTCGCGGCGATGATCTGGCTGATCTGGCCCTGTCGCACCAGCGCCGGCGAATGCGCGCCGGTCGAAGCGTCGGCGAAGAACAGCTGCACATCGCGCTGGCGCACTTCGCGCCCGTTGATGCGATAGACGCTGCCGGCCTCGCGCTCGATCCGGCGCGAGATTTCGATCATGTCGGTGTCGTTATAGGTCGAGGGCGCGCTGCGCTCGCGATTGTCGATGACGATCACCACCTCGGCCATCGAGCGGGGCGCGCGGCTGCCGCTGCCGGCGAAGATCACGTCATCCATGCCCGAACCGCGCATCGATTTCGCGCTGTTCTCACCCATCGCCCAGCGCAGCGCTTCAAGCAGATTCGACTTGCCGCAGCCGTTCGGGCCCACGATCCCGGTCAGACCCGGTTCGACATGCAACTCCGTGGGCTCGACGAATGACTTGAAGCCCGACAGACGGATACGAGAAATCTTCACTGCTTGAACCTAACCCCGCTTCGCGAAGGCCTTGTCCGCGCCTCTTTCGGGCGTCGGATCAGTTTTTCGGCTTTTCCTGGACCGCTTTGAACTTCGCTTCGAAGTCGGCATAGGCCGCCGCGCCCTGGATGATCTCGCCGTTGACGAACATCGTCGGCGTGGAATCGACGCCCAGAACCTTCGAGGCTTCGTCCTGGTCGGCCAGGATCCGATTATAGACCTCCTGATCCTTCAAGCACGATTCGACCTGCGCGCGCGAGAGACCGGCGCGGCGCGCCAGGGTCGTCAGCGCTTCGACCGCGCCATCCTGCTTGTGCCACTCGCTCTGGTTGGCGAACAGGATGTCCATGAAGGGATAAAAGCCTTCGCGCGGCAGGCAGCGCGCGATCAGCGATGCGCCGGCGGCCACGCGGTCCAGCGGATAGTCGCGCAGCACGTAATAGACCTGCCCCTTGTCGATCCAGTCGGCCTTGATCTTGGGCAGGGTCTCCAGCGCGAAAGCGGCGCAATGGCCGCACCCGGCCGAGGCGTATTCGATCAGCTTGATGGGCGCGTTCGGATCGCCGATCCCGATATCGTGCGCCTTCGCGGCCAGCGCCTTCGCCGCTTCCGGGTTCCCCTCGGTCGCGATCTTCGCCTCGTTCGGCATCAGAAAGAAGAAGGCTGCGGCCACCACGGCCACCACCGCCGCGCCGACGCCGCCAGCGACGAGATAACGATTATCCACGTGTAAGAACTCCCGGTGTACCCGGCCCTGGGGCCGCCTGTCGGGCGCTTATAGGCAGCAACGCCGCGCCGCTCAACGCCGCCGCGATCTATCCACAGCATGGCGCATCAGCCGCGCCAGCCGCTCGCGCAAATCCGGATCGGCGATCTTCGTCACCGACTGGCTCACCGCCGCTTCCTCGGCGGCGCTGAGGCGCGGGGCGGGCGGCCGCGCCGCCGTCATGCGGGCGCGGGGCAGGGGGCCTTGCAGGATTTTCAGGCTTTTCACCGCGCCTTCGCCCGCCACGGCGGCGATCCGTTGCAGCAATTCGCGCTGCTGGTGCTGGATCAGCAGCGCCGCCGCGCCTTCGACACGCACGGTCAGCATGCCCGCCGGGGTCAGCGATTGCGGCCGGGCATGGGGGGCCAGCTGCGCCCCCGCGATGTCGGCCCAGCGCGTGGCGATTGACATGATCGTGAAGCCCTTGGCGCTGGCCAGGCCGCGCGCCGTCGGTCCGGCGAGGCCGCCCAGCTTGCGCGGCCCTCTGGTCGCGACGCGCGGCGCGTCACGCTCGCTCTTGTCCTTGTCCTCGCGCTCGCTCATGGATTGCCCGATGCCGCCTGGCCGTTCGCCCGTCTCCAGAAAACTCCTCGCCTGGTACGATGTCCATGCGCGCGCCCTGCCGTGGCGCTACCGGCCGGGCGTGAAGGCCGACCCTTACCGCGTCTGGCTCAGCGAAGTCATGCTCCAGCAGACGACCGTGGCGGCGGTGAAGACGTATTTCCAGCGTTTCACGGCGCTCTGGCCCACGGTCTTCGACCTCGCCGCCGCGCCGGTGGACGATGTCATGCGGGAATGGGCGGGGCTTGGCTATTACAGCCGCGCCCGCAACCTCCACGCCGCCGCGAAGGCGGTGGCGGCGCTGGGCGGCTTCCCCGATACCGAAGACGGCCTGCGGGCGCTTCCGGGCGTCGGCCCCTATACCGCCGCCGCCATCGCGGCCATCGCCTTCGACCGCAAAGCCAGCCCCGTCGATGGCAATATCGAACGTGTCGTCGCCCGCCTCTTCGCGGTCGAAACCCCGCTCCCCGCCGCCAAGCCCGACCTGAAGGCCCGCGCCGCCGCCCTGACCCCGGACCGGCGGGCGGGCGATTTCGCTCAGGCTCTCATGGATCTGGGGGCCACCATCTGCACCCCGCGCAGCCCCGCCTGTCCGCTCTGCCCCCTGAACGATGGCTGCAAGGCCTATGCAGACGGCATCGCCGCCGCCCTGCCGCGCCGCGCGCCGAAGGCCGCGCGGCCGGAGCGCGCCGGGGCGGCCTTCGTCCTGCTCAGCGCGAAGGGCAATGTCCTCGTCCGCCGCCGCCCGCCCAAAGGCCTGCTCGGCGGCATGCTGGAGCTGCCCTCGACGCCGTGGGGGCCGTCGTCCCCGGCCGAGCCGCTGGCCCTCGCGCCGCAGACGGCCTCATGGACCCGCGCTGCGGATCAGGTGACGCATGTCTTCACCCATTTCCGCCTGACGCTCGATGTCTATGCCGCGCGCGTCGGGGCCGAGACCGCCGAGGGTCTCTGGCTGCCGCTCGCCGATCTCGATGGCGCCGGCCTACCGTCCGTGATGCGCAAGATCGCCGCGGCGGGCCTTGGGGCTCTTGGTGTGGACGGCTTCGGGCGCGGGTGAGTCCATCTCCGCCCGGATCTGCTGGCGCAGCAGATCGATGGGCTTCAGCTTCCCGTCCACCAGGAAGTGCCAATAGGTCCAGCCATTGCAGGCCGGCAGGTTCTGCACATGCGCCCCGATCTGGTGGATCGATCCGGTCGCCCCGTCCACGCTGATCGAGCCGTCCGCCTTGACACGCGCCGCGTGCCGGCGCGCCGGGTCATACAACTTGGCGCCGGGCTCCAGCAGGCCGCGCTCGACCACCTGGCCGAACGGTACGCGGACCTCCTCGCGCTTCATCTTTTTGATCTCGACGTCCTCGGCCGCCGCCGGCACCACCTGGCGCAGCCGCTCGCGGGCTGCCTTGATGTATCCCTGGTCGCGCTCGATGCCGATATAGTTCCGCCCCAGACGCTTGGCGACCGCGCCGGTCGTCCCGGTCCCGAAGAAAGGGTCGAGCACCACGTCGCCGGGCTTCGAGGCCGCCAGGATCACCCGGTGCAGCAGCGCCTCGGGCTTCTGGGTCGGGTGCGCCTTGGCCCCGTCGTCGCCCTTCAGCCGTTCGCCGCCGGTGCACAGCGGGATCAGCCAGTCCGAACGCATCTGCAACCCTTCGTTGAGCGTCTTCAGGGCCTCATAGTTGAACGTGTAGCCCGTCGCATTGGCCTCGGGCGAGGCCCAGATCAGCGTTTCGTGGGCGTTGGTGAAGCGACGGCCACGGAAGTTCGGCATCGGGTTCGACTTGCGCCAGACGATGTCGTTCAGGATCCAGAACCCCAGATCCTGCATCGCCGCCCCGACCCGGAAGATGTTGTGATACGACCCGATCACCCACAGCGTCCCGGTCGGCTTCAGCACCCGGCGGCACTCCGCCAGCCAGGCATGGCTGAAGCGGTCGTATTCGGCGAACGAGCTGAACTTGTCCCAGGCGTCGTCCACCCCCGCGACCCGGCTGTGATCGGGGCGGGTCAGCTCGCCCTGCAGCTGCAGGTTATAAGGAGGGTCGGCGAAGATCAGATCGACCGAGCGGTCGGGCAGGGTCTTCAGAGCGGCGACGCAATCGCCCGACAAAATCGTATTGATCGGCAAACGCTGCGCCTGTGCGGCTTGAGCCGCCTTGACCGCCTGAGACACTGAACACCCCGCCACTTTGTGTCCGCGAAGCTGAGTCGAGCGGGACTCCGGGTCAAGAGTCTCAATGGAATCAAAGTGTTAACACATCTTCCTGTGGAGTCTCCTCAAGACCCCACCCCCTAGATATAGGGGGTCGAAATTAACCATAACGGCAGAAACCCGGCCCAAGGGATTCAAAAGACTCAACTGTTCCGGCTTCGGCGCGCCGACGCCGCGCAGCCCTGCCGACGCCCTTTGAAAAGGTGAACAGGATTCGCCGCCTGCCCGGCCAAAGCCGCGACGGCTGCAATGACGGGTGCGATCTGCGAAGACCGCAGGCCAACCGATTCAAAAGATTCGACGTTTTGCGGCGTCCCGCCGGGCGGGCGTCATGAGGCTGCTAAAGCCTTGGCGAAACCCGCGCGATGGACGGTTCAGAATCCGCGTTTGGCCGAAGCCACCGGCCCGAAGGTCATGCGGTGGATGGGGCACGGCCCCAGCCGCAGCAGCGCCTCGGCGTGCTGCGCGGTGCCATAGCCCTTATGCCGGGCGAAGCCGTAACCGGGATGCGCGGCGTCCAGCGCCACCATCATCCGGTCCCGCGTCACCTTGGCCAGGATCGACGCCGCCGCGATCGAGAGCGACAAGGCGTCACCATCCACGATCGCCCGGGTCGGCACCGGGAAGGCCGGGGCGTCATTGCCGTCCACCAGCGCCGCCACCGGCGGCGGGCCGGACAAGGTCAGCGCCTCCAGCGCCCGGTTCATCGCCAGATGGGTCGCCTGCCGGATATTGATCCGGTCGATCTCTTCCGGGCTCGCCACCCCGACCCCGTACGAGACGGCGCAGCCCGTCACGGCCTCGAACAGGCGCTCGCGCTGACTCTCCGTCAACTTCTTGGAGTCGTTGATGCCGTCCGGCAGCGGCTGGGTCATATCCAGGATCACCGCCGCCGCCACCACAGGCCCCGCCCAGGGGCCGCGTCCGGCTTCGTCGATCCCGGCGACCGGCAGACCGTAGAGCGCGGCCATCGCCCGCTCGGCGGTGAAATCCGGTCCCGCCCGTCCGGCGGACGGGGCAGGGGCGATCCGGGAGCGGGAGGTCGCGCGCACCATGGGCGACTCCCATATGCGATTCGGCTGGCCCAAGGCGATTCGGACGGGCGCTGGCCTCACCGGCAGGGCGCTCACAGCAGGGCCAGCTGCCGGGGCACGCCCGGCTTATCGGGGCGCAGGAACTGCGTCGGGTCCAGCGGGAAGCGCCGGCTGTTCAGCCCCAGCCTGCGGGCTGCCATGCGGAACCGCTGACCGATCAGTTCGGCATAAGGACCGCCGCCGGTCATCCGCGTGCCCCACTGGGCGTCGTAATCCTTGCCGCCCCGCATCGCCTTCACCAGCGCCATCACATGCGCCGCCTTGTCCGGCACATGCGTCTCCAGCCACTCCCGGAACAGATCCTTGATCTCCAGCGGCAGGCGCAACATCACATACCCGGCCGAGGTCGCGCCGGCGGCGGCGGACTTCTCCAGAATCGCTTCCATCTCCATGTCGTTCAGCGCCGGGATCAGCGGCGCGGTCATCACCGCCGCCGGAATGCCGGCCCGCGACAGCGCCCGGATGGCGTCCAGCCGCTTCGCCGGCGACGACGCGCGCGGCTCCATGGTCCGCGCCAGCTTACCGTCCAGCGTGGTGATCGAGACCGCCACCTTGGCGAGGCCCTTTTCGGCCATGGGCGCCAGAATATCGATGTCGCGCGTCACCAGATGGTTCTTGGTGACGATCGCCACCGGATGGTTGTGGGCGGCCAGCACCTCCAGAACCGACCGCGTGATGCGGTGCTCGCGCTCCAGCGGCTGATAGGGGTCGGTATTGGTGCCGATCGCGATGACGCGCGGCGTGTATTTCGGGTCCGAGAGTTCGGCTTCCAGCAATTGCGCGGCGCGCGGCTTCAGCAGGATGCGGGTCTCGAAATCCAGCCCCGGCGACATCCCCAGCCAGGCATGGCTCGGCCGGGCGAAGCAATAGACGCAGCCATGCTCGCACCCCCGATAGGGATTGATCGACCGGTCGAACGACAGATCGGGCGAGGTGTTGCGGGCGATGATACTGCGGCTGGAATCGTACAGCACGGTGGTTTTCGGGGCGGGCCGGTCTTCCGCGTCCAGCGTTCCCCAGCTGTCGTCATCGCGCGCATGGCTGAAGCGCTCGTAGCGCCCGTCGGCATTCGAGATCGCCCCCCGGCCTTTGAAGCCGGACGGGGTGGGGCGGGGCGCATCGGTGCGAAGGGCGCTACGAGCGTTCATGGCGACATCCTATCGCGAAACAAGAACAAATCAAGAACTAGATCGGTCCGTCACAATTCCTGTCCACAGAAAAACGCGGATCGTCCTAGAGTGATCCGGTTAATCGCCGGAGCGCGCCATGAAGACCCTGCTTCTCATCGTCGGCCTCGTCGCTCTTCTCGCCGGCCTGCTCTGGGCCGGGCAGGGCATGGGCTGGATCATGTGGCCGGAAAGCAGCTTCATGCTGGCCGACCGCAAATGGGCCTGGATCGGGGGCGGCACGGCGCTCGTCGGGCTTCTTCTCATCGCGGCGTCGCGGCGGCGATGATCTCCGTCGTCATTCCCACGCTCAACGCCGAACGCGCCCTGTCGCGGACGCTCTCGTGCCTGATCGAGCCGGCCATGCGCGGCCTGGTGCGCGATGTCGTCATCGCCGATGGCGGCTCCACCGACATGACGCTCGAGATCGCCGAAGACGCCGGCTGCGAAATCGTCCGCGCCGGCCCGACGCGCGGCGACCTGCTGGATGCCGGCGCCCGTGCCGCCCGGGGGCCGTGGCTGCTGTTCCTGCACGCCGAAACCGCGCTCGAACCCGGCTGGGATGCCGAGGCCTATCAGTTTCTCCGCGCCGGCGGCGATCGCCGCGCCGCCACCTTCCGCTTCGCGCTGGACGACAAACGCTGGGCCGCGCGCCGGGCGGAATTCGTCTCCCGCCTGCGCAACCGGCTGCTGGCGCTGCCCTATGGCGATCAGGGCCTGCTGATCTCCAAGACGCAATACGAACGGCTCGGCGGCTACAAGCCGCTGGACGTGCTGGAGGACATCGATTTGGTCGCCCGGGTGAAGCGCCGGTTCGGCCGCGCCGGCCTCACCCGCCTCGCGGCCCGCGCCGTCACCAGCGCCGCCCGCGACCGCACCGGGTTTTCGCGCCTCAGCCCGCTGAAGAACGCCGCGCGCCTGACGCTGTTCTCGCTGGGCGTCCGCGCCGAAAAGCTGCAACGCACGCGCTGAGCCGCTAGCGCTCCATCAGCCTCGGCATGATGTCCACGAAATTGCAGGGCTTGTGCCGGCTGTCGAGCTGATAGCGCAGGATGTGGTCCCACCCGTCCTTCACCGCGCCGGTCGAACCCGGCAGGCAGAAGATATAGGTGCCGTTCGCCAGCCCGGCGCAGGCCCGCGACTGCAAGGTCGAGGTGCCGATGGTCATGTAGCTGACGAGATGAAAGATCGCCGCGAACCCGTCGATCTCCTTCTCGAACACCGCCCGCGCCGCTTCCACCGTCACATCGCGCCCGGTCAGGCCCGTGCCGCCGGTGGTGACGATCGCATCGATCAGCGGATCGGAAATCCAGCTCCGCAGTTTCGCAGCGATCAGCTCCGCATCGTCCGTCACGATCGTCCGGTCCGCGAGCACATGCCCCGCCGCTGTCAGCCGCGCCGCCAGAACATCGCCGGAGGTATCGTCCGCCGCTGTGCGCGTATCGCTCACCGTCATCACGGCGATCCTGACCGGCACGAGCGTCAGCGTCTCATCGATACGCGGCGCGGGGGCGAGAGATACGGGCAAGGGCGGCTCCTTTTGCGATGGCCGCATCGTCTCACGCGGGCAGGCTCTCCGCCACCTCGTCGGGATCGCCGCCCACCGCCATACGATAGGTCAGCCTCGCAAGCCCGATCGTCAGGGCGCGGCGTTCCGCATCCGGGACGTTCAGAAAGCCGATCTCCAGCGTCGCGTTGAACATCATCTGGGCGATCAGCCAGGTGTCTTCCTTCGGCATTTTCAGGTTCAGCGCGTCGCCTGCCGCCACGCGGATCTCCTGCGCCAGGTCGATCAGCGCCGTGCGCCACGCCTCCACCGCCGGCAGCGTCATCACGAACGGGATCTGCCGCAGCAGCACGTAGGACAGCTTCTGCTCTTCCACCACATTGGCGACGCCCTGCTCGGTCAGCCGCACCACGCCGTTCCAGGGGCTCGTGCCGACGGTCTCGGCGAACACCTTGCGCATCCGCCGCGTGGATTCGGCCATCATCCGCTCGGCCAGCACCGCGACGATGGTCTCCTTGTCGGGGAAGAAATCGTACAGCGTCCCGATCCCGACACCGGCCACCTTGGCGATATGGTTGGTGTTCAGGCCCTCATAGCCGTCCTTGCGCAAAATCCGAGCGCAGGCCGAAATCACGGCATCGAAGCTCATCCTCGACCGCGCCTGTTTCGGCCATTTCTTGGGCGTATAGGCGGACATCGCGCGGCTCTTCGGCGTTTCGGACGGACTGGCCACTATCCCGAGTTTTCCGAGCAATTGCTAGGATATATGTTCGCCCGCATGTCGCTCGCCCAATCCCGGCCGAAAACCGCTGCGCCGCGTCGCGGCCTGAAGATCGACTTCACGGCGCCCAAGGGCGATCCCGGCCTTATCGGTCCCGGCTCGGTCTCGTGGCGCGTCAACGCCAATCCGGTCGCGCTGGCGGTCGGCGGCATCGCGGCGGTGATCCTGGAACTGGCGGAGCCGCGCGTCCGCGCCGGCGTGTGGGATCACTCGACCTTCAAGGTCGATCCGCTGGGCCGCATGAAGAATACCGGCCTCGCGGCGATGACCGTCACCTACGGCCCGACCAAAGCGGCCGAGATGATGTTCGCCCGCGTCACCCGCATGCACGAGCGCGTCAGCGGGGAAACGCATGAGGGCGTCGCTTATCGGGCGATGGACGACGATCTCCTCACCTGGGTCCACGTTACGGCGGCGTGGGGATTCCTCAACGCCTATATCCGCTATGTCGAGCCGCAGATGAGCCGCGCCGATCAGGATCGCTACTACAAAGAGGGCGAAGCGCTCGGCAAAGGCTTTGGCGCCTCATGGGTGCCGACCACCGCCGACGCGGTCGATGCCTATATGGCGAAGATGCTGCCCAAGCTCTACGCCAACGACACCATTTCCGATTTTCTCAAGCTCACGGCGAACACGCCCGTCTATGGCAGATGGGCGCAGGGCGCACAGCGTCTCATCGTCGATGCCGCCATCGATCTGGTGCCTGACGACATCCGCGCGTTGCTGCAGCTCGAAGCCAGACCGGCCCGGAAAATCCGTAGCCGCGTCCGCACGCTCGCCCGCCTCGCCGGTTTCGCCATGCGCTTCGCCAACGGCCCCCAGCAGCAGGCCTGCAGGCGGAACGGCGTCAGCACCGCCGTGCTGCGGCCGGCCTAGTCGCGGTCGGGCGCGCCGAGCGGGAAGTAGGGCCGGAAATACCGCGCCTCATCGACCGCCCGCGCGAACGAGGGCCGCTTCAGCAGCCGCGCGCGATAGGCGCGGAGGTCAAGATAGCGTTCGGGGATTTCATACACCCAGTCCGCATAGAACAGCGACGGCGAGGCTGCGGCGTCGGCCAGCGAATAGTCTTCGCCCACCGCCCAGGTTCTGTCTTTCAGATACGTGTCCAGCCACGCATAGGCCGTCTCCAGCCGCCGCGTCGCCAACGCCAGCCCGTCCTCCGGCGTCATCGGGATATGGCCGAGCTTGCTCGCCACCGCGACCTGCTGCGCATCCATGACATGCAGATCGAAAAAGCGGTCCATGAACCGCACGTCCAGCGCCGCCATGGGGTCGGCAGGGATCAGCGTCACCGGCCCTGGATATTTCACCTGGAGATATTCGATGATGACGCTGGTTTCGGCGACGGTCTTCTCGCCATCCGTCAGCAGCGGCATCTTCTTCAGCGGCCAGCGCGTCGCCCATTCGGCGCTGTTCTCCGGCCGATCCGGTCCCAGCGCGCGGAATGCGAACGGCGTCTCGTTCTCGTAGAGCGCGATCAGCGCCTTCTGCGTGTACGACGAAAAATGATGGCCATAGAGCGCCAGCGTCATAGCCCCTCCAGCTTCTCCATCACGCTCAGCAGATCGCGCCAGACATAGCGCTTGTTCAGCGGCACGCGCAGCAGCGCGGCGGGATGGAACGTCGCCATCGCCGGGCAGCTATACCCCTCGACCTCCAGCGTCTGCCATTTGCCGCGCAGGCGCGTGATGCCTTCGCCCGTCTCGAAAAGATTCTTCGTCGCCGTCGCACCCAGCGCCACCACGACCTTGGGCTTCACTAGCGCGATATGACGCTTAAGGAACGGCAGGCAGACGCTCGCCTCCGCCAGCGCCGGCTCGCGATTGTCGGGCGGCCGCCAGGGCAGGGTGTTGACGATATAGACGCTTCTCCGGTCGCGCCCCAGATGCTCCAGGAAGCGGTCCAGCCACTGGCCCGAGCGGCCGACGAACGGCAGACCCTGCTCGTCCTCGTCGCGCCCCGGCGCTTCGCCCACGAACATCAGATCGGCTTCCGGGTTGCCGTCGGCGAAGACGAGGTTCTTCGCCGTCTTCTTCAGCGGGCATCCCTCGAACGCTTCCAGCGCCGCGCGCAGCTCGGACAAGGTGTTCGCCCGCGCCGCCAGTTCGCGCGCCGAGGCGAGATC
>JAPUEF010000077.1:12256-23077 GCA_027492655.1 Alphaproteobacteria bacterium
AACGTCGCTCGGACGCAGCATGGCGTCGATGGCGCGCTGCGGGGCGCGGTCCAGCGCCGTACTCTCGCGCGGCGTCGGCTCGCGTGCCGGGCGTTCCTGCGGCGCGCGCGGCTCTACGCCGCGCGGCGGCGCTTCGGAGCGCAGCGGTTCGCGCGCCGCCTGATAGCGATCGACCGGCGCCTCCAGCACGGCGTCATCGACCCCGACATCGGCCAGCCAGCGCAGCGCGGCATAGGGATGAAGCCCGTCGCTCATGGCTCCTCGAAGACGATCCAGTCCACGCCGGCGGCTTTCTTCTCCTCCGCCGTCATGCGGTTCAGCAGCACGCGTAGCGTCTCGCCGCCCACCACCTTGCCGTTGCGCCAAAACATCCAGTCGCTGATGTCCGCTTCCGGCACCTCGATGCGCTGGCCGAACGCCACGTTGCCGACGAATTGCGGCTGGTTGTCGATGTTCGCGAAAATCTTGCCCGCGCTCGTGCGCTCCACGTCGGAGGTCAGGAAATGTTCCACCTGATCGCCATCGGTGATCGCGACCTTCAGCGAGAAATTCTCCGTCCCCGGCGGCTTCAGCTCCAGCGCCGTCCAGAAGCGGTCCAGCGAGGCGCGGGCTTTCTCGATGGCGGCGCGCATCTCAGGGTCGTTTTCCTGGACCTGGATGGTGGTTTCCTTCTGCGCCGCGCTCTGGGCGAGCGCCGGAACCGGGGCCGTCAGCAGCAGGGCGGCGAGGGCGAAAATGGCTTTCATGGCCGAACTCTAGCCAACCCCTTTCGTCACGTCACGCGCCGCCCGCCATTGACCGCCGCGCCGGGCGGCTTCAAAACGCACATAAGCGCCGGAAAAGGCGCGGTTCTTGAGGCGATTCCCAAGGGGCAGGATATGTCGCGCGAGTCGATGGAATACGATGTCGTGATCGTGGGTGCGGGGCCGGCCGGCCTCAGCGCAGCGATCCGCCTGAAACAGCGCGCCGCCGAAGAGGGCAAAGACGTCTCTGTCTGCGTCGTGGAGAAGGGCTCCGAGGTCGGCGCCCATATCCTCTCCGGCGCGGTCATCGATCCCATCGCTCTCAACGAACTGATTCCCGACTGGAAGGAAAAGGGCGCGCCGCTCGAAACGCCCGTCGAGGACGACCGCTTCTATCTGCTCGGGCCGGCGGGCGGCCTGCGCCTGCCGAATTTCCTGATGCCGCCGCTGATGAACAATCACGGCAACTACATCGTCAGCCTCGGCAATGTCTGCCGCTGGCTGGCGACCCAGGCCGAAGAGCTGGGCGTCGAGATCTATCCCGGCTTCGCCGCCGCCGAGGTGCTCTATGACGAGCAGGGCCGCGTCTATGGCATCGCCACCGGCGACATGGGCATCGGCAAGGACGGCGAGAAGACCGACAACTACACGCCGGGCATGGAGCTGCACGCCAAATACACGCTCATCGCCGAAGGCGTGCGCGGCAGCCTCGCCAAGATGATCCAGGCGAAATACGACCTCTGCAAGGATTCAGAGCCGCAGAAATTCGGCATCGGCATCAAGGAGCTCTGGCAGGCCGATCCGGCCAAGCACAAGGAAGGCCTCGTCCTTCACTCCTTCGGCTGGCCGCTCAAGGCTGAAACCGGCGGCGGCACCTTCATGTATCATATGAAGGGCGGCCTCATCTCGATCGGCTTCGTGATCCACCTCAACTACAAGAATCCGTATCTCTCGCCCTTCGACGAATTCCAGCGGATGAAGCAGCATCCGATGATCCGTCAGTATCTGGAAGGCGGCAAGCGTCTCGCCTATGGCGCGCGCGCCATCACCGAGGGCGGGCTTCAGTCGGTGCCGAAACTCACCTTCCCCGGCGGCGCGCTGATCGGCTGTTCGGCGGGCTTCGTGAACGTGCCCCGCATCAAGGGCAGCCACAACGCGATGAAGACCGGCATGCTCGCCGCCGAGGCCGCGTTCGACGCGCTGCAGGAAGGCCGCAGCCACGACGAACTCGCCGCCTACAATGAAAGCTGGAAAAGCTCGTGGGTCTATAAAGACCTCAAGCGCGTGAAGAACGTGAAGCCGCTGTGGTCGCGCTTCGGCACCTATATCGGCGTGCCGCTGGGCGCGCTCGACATGTGGACGCAGACCCTGTTCGGCTTCTCGCTGTTCGGCACGCTCAAGCACAAGAAGGCCGATTACGCGACGCTGCGCCCCGCCGCGAAGTCGAAGAAGATCGTCTATCCCAGGCCCGACGGCGTCATCTCCTTCGACAAGCTCTCCTCGGTGTTCCTCTCCAACACCAACCACGAGGAGAACCAGCCCGCCCACCTCAAGCTGAAAGACCCATCGATCCCCATCCAGCAGAATCTGCCGCTCTATGACGAGCCGGCCCAGCGTTACTGCCCGGCGGCGGTGTACGAGGTGGTGCGCGAGGCCGACGGCTCCAATCCCCGTTTCGTGATCAACGCCCAGAACTGCGTCCACTGCAAAACATGCGATATCAAGGATCCGGCGCAGAACATTAACTGGACCGTTCCCGAAGGCGGCGGCGGGCCGAACTACCCGAACATGTAAGGACGCGATTTGCCCAGGCCCGTTTACGGACTTCGTCTGCTTCTGGCGACCCTTCTGGCGGCGGGTTTGGGAGGCTGCGGCGCGACCACCAGCTTCAAGCCGCGCGTCGCGGCCGATCCCGCGCGCTCCGGCGGCAGCCTCTATGGCGACTTCCTCGTCGCCACCTATGCCGGCAACACGCGCGACGCTCGCGTCGCCGCCGGGCGCTATCTCGCGGCCCTCGGGCAGGATCCCGCCAACCCGGTCCTGCTGGAGCGCGCCTTCATCTATTCCGTCGCGGCCGGCGACATGGATCAGGCGGTCAAGCTCGCGCCCCACGTCATTGCCGCGAACCCCGACAGCGATGTCGCCCCGCTCATCGTCGGCGTCCAGGCCCTGAAGGCCAAAGACTACGCGGCGGCGAAGACCGCCTTCTCCGCCGCCCATCCCGCGAACGATCCCGATCTGGTGGCCCGCCTCGCGCTGGCTTGGACGGCGGTGGGCGCGGGCGACGCCGCCACCGCGCGCACGCTGCTCGATCCCAAAAACAATCCCGGCGCTGAAATCTTCCTCGCCTATCACCGCGCCCGTCTGGAAGAGATGCTGGGCGATGCCGCCGCCGCCGACGCGGCTTACAGGAAAGCCGACGAGGCCACCGGCGGCAAAAGCCTCACCGTCGCGCTCGCCTACGCCACCTGGCTTCAGGCGACCAACCGCCCGAACGACGCCGAGCGCGTGCTCGACAAATTCCTCGAAACCGCGCCCGGCAATCCGGTCGGCATCTCGGCGATCACCCGCCTGCGCAACGGCAAGGCCATCGCCCGCCGCATCGCCACGGCGCAGCAGGGCGCGGCGGAAGGCTTTTACGGCATCGCCAGCGCGGTCGGCGATGAGCAGTCGCAGGACGTCGCCATCGTCTATCTGCGCCTCGCGCAATTCCTCGACGCCGGGCATGACGGCGCGCTCGCCTTCCTCGGCGGCGCGATGGAACGGGCCGAACGCTTCGACGAGGCGACCGAGCTGTATCTCGCGGTTCCCGAATCCTCGCCCTTCTACGTGACGGCGCAGGTCTCCGCCGCCGACCTCCTCGACGATCACGACAAGACCGACCAGGCGATCAAGATCCTCCGCCGCCTGGAGCGCGACGAACAGACCAGCGCCCTTGCGGCCAGCGCGCTCGGCGATGTCTATCGCCAGCGCAGCGACTGGCCGGCGGCGGTCGAGGCCTATACCCGCGCCGTCGATCGCACCGGCCCGCCTTTCGTCGAGGATGACTGGCCGATCTTCTACGCGCGCGGCATCGCCAACGAGCGCGCCCGCCGCTGGCCGCAGGCCGAAGCCGATTTCCTTCAGGCGCTCAAGCTCAAGCCCGAACAGCCGCAGGTGATGAACTACCTCGCCTATAGCTGGGTGGAGCGCGGCGAGAACACCGACGAGGCGCTGAAGATGCTCCAGCGCGCCGTCGATCAGCGTCCCGACGACGGCTACATCATCGACAGTCTGGGCTGGGCGCATTTCCGCCTCGGTCATTACGACAAGGCGGTCGAAGTGCTCGAAACCGCGATCCAGTTTTCGCCTTACGAGTCGACCATCAACGAGCATCTGGGCGACGCCTACTGGATGACCGGCCGCAAGCGCGAGGCGCAATTCCTGTGGAATCACGCGCTGAAGCTGAAGCCCGAAGCCGAACGCATCCCCATTCTTCAGGCGAAACTGAAAGGCGGCTTCGAAGCCGGCGACGCCCTCGAACGCCGTCAGGCGTCAAGCACACCCTGACCCGTCACCCCCGCGCAGGCGGCCATCTACGTCTCGCGCCGCCTTCAGGGCATCGCCTCCACATGCGTCTCGCCCGTCCGCGCGAGATAGACCACCCGCCGCCCCGACAGCGACACGAGATAACCGATGCACCCCGCCGCCGTGACGCGCGCATTGAAGCCGTCATAGGAATAGTCCGCCGCGCCGCTCTGCGCATGACGGATCGCCGCCTGCACTTCGGCTCTATCGAATGCCACCGGGACCGCCTTGTGCGCATGTGCCATTCCGGCCGCGTGACTCGATCCGTCGACAGCGTAATAGGTCGCGATCCCGGCCCGATAATCGACGAAATAACTGTCGAACCCTGCCGCTCCCAACGCGCCCACGATCCGTGGAAAGCTCATCGTCCCGTCATGCGCACCGGCCAGGCTGCGTGCCGCCAGTGCCTTCATGTCTTCGTCCATAGTGCGCTTCTCACTCGGTTGGGGCCGCGCTGATGTGGTGCAGCGCCGCAAGATCCTTCATCAGCCGCAACAATGTCCGGCGATCCGCCGCGCTCATCGCGCCGAAAAACGCCGCGTCGTTGGCGTCCGCGAGCGCGGCGAGGCGCGGCGCCAGCGCCGCACCGTTGCGGCTCAGCGCCAGAATCTGCGCCCGCCCATCGCGCTCGCTCGCCCGCCGCGTCACCAGCCCCCGGTCGATCAGGCGGTCAGCCAGTTTGGTGATCGCCCCGCGCGTCATCGCCATCGTCTCGGCCAGCTTGCTCGGCGGCGCGGGCGCATCCAGCAGGCTGCGCAGCATCACCCACTCCGCGACGCTCACCTTTTCGGCCGCAAGCCGGTCCGCGAAGCCCTGAGACACGCGGTTCGACACGGCGCGCAGCCAGTATCCCAGATGGTCGGTCAGGTCGGATGTCGTGTCGCTCATGGCGGTCCAATGATTTCCAAGGAAACTATGAAAGGATAGTTTCCAAGTCAATCAAATATCGAGTCTGCTCAAACCGCGAGAATCTTGTCAGTCTTCCCGCATGCTCACCGCCCGCGCCCGCGCCAAGATCAATCTCTTCCTGCATGTCGGCACGAAACGCGCCGACAGCTATCACGCGCTCGCCAGTTGGGCGGCCTTCGCCGAGATCGGCGACGACCTCGCCGCCACGCCCGGCGACAAGCTCGCGCTCGCCGTCGAAGGCCCCTTCGCGGGCGCGTTGCCGGCCGGGTCAGACAATCTCGTCCTCAAGGCGGCGCAGGCGCTGGGGCAGGGCCGGGGGGCCGCCATCCGCCTCGCCAAGCATCTGCCCATCGCGTCGGGCATCGGCGGCGGCTCGGCCGACGCGGCGGCGGCGCTGCATCTGCTGAACGAGTTATGGGGCATGAACACGCCGCCCGCCGATCTCTTCCATCTCGCCGCCGAGCTCGGCTCCGATGTGCCGGTCTGCGTCTATAACCGCTCGGCCTTGATGACCGGGCGGGGCGAGCTTCTCGCCCCCGGCCCTGAATTGCCGCCGCTGCCGGTCGTGCTGGTGAATCCCGGCATTGCCGTCTCCACCGCCGCTGTCTTCGCGCGCCTCAGCCAGCGCAGCGGCGCGGTGCTGGCCCGTCTGCCCGAAGCGGTCAGCGGCCCTGACCATCTCGCCGCCATGCTGAAGCCGACGAAGAACGATCTGGAAGCCCCGGCGCTCGCCCTCGCGCCCGAAATCGGCCTCGCGCTTGACGCGCTGCGCGATCAGCCCGGCATCCTGATGGCCCGCATGTCCGGCAGCGGCGCGACCTGCT
This sequence comes from Alphaproteobacteria bacterium, assembly GCA_027492655.1. Lineage (GTDB taxonomy): Bacteria > Pseudomonadota > Alphaproteobacteria > Micropepsales > Micropepsaceae > JADZAI01. The sequence continues at coordinate 18,300 of JAPUEF010000077.1, forward strand.
TCGCCCTCGCCGCCGACGATGCCGCCGCCTCCGCCGCCGCCCTCACGCTCAAACGCATGCGCCCCGACTGGTGGGTCGCCGCGACAAGGCTGGATTGCTGAGTGCCATCCCTCCCCTTCAGGGGAGGGCAAGCGGCGCCGCCGCGCGGATGGGGAACGGCGCCGTCCAAGGGCGCGCATGCGTCAAACTGCCTCGTTCGCAGTTCCACGGAACTTGTGCCTCCTTCCGGCGGGGAAAGACGCATGAAGACGAAAATCCTGATCGCCGCGCTCGGCGGCATGGCCGCCACATTCTCCGCTGCGGCCTATTCCGATCCGCCGCCCGATTATTTCACGCTGAAGACCGACAAGGGCTGCGTCTTCTTCGACTGGATGTTGCCCGACAATGTCATGTGGGATCGCACGAGCGAGGTCTGGACGTGGAGCGGACCGTGCGAAAAGGGCCAGCCGATTTCCGGTAAGGGCACGCTCACCTGGGAGGTTCCTTCCCGCAAGCATGATCCGCTCTGGTATGGCGGCGTGCAGTCGGGCGAACTGGTCGCGGGCTATCGCGACGGTATGTGGTCGAGCGCACACAAAATATGGAACAAGCCGGACGAAGACTATGGCGCAGGCCCCTATCGTATGGGGTGCATGATCGTCGAGTTTGGTCCGGATGCCGGTCAGGTCGGCGCCCCCTCGTGCACGCCGGCCTCGGGAGCGCAGATCGAAATCGCCGCAGCCCCCAAGGCGAATGAAAAGTCCGTCGCTAATGCCGGCGCTGTTGGTGATGCGGATACAAAAGGCGGTGGCCGGGATGTCGCCGCCGACGGCGCGAGCGAACCCGGCGGCCCCGATCACGTCACCGAAATCTCCGAAGGCGGCCGCGAGACCGACCGCTTCATCGCCGCCCGCGTTTCAAAGGGAAAAGGCCCGGCCCACCATCCCGAACACGACGTGTCGAACTGCCTCGGCAAATATCTCGAGGAGCATGTCCCGCCGCACAGCCACTACGTCCTCTACAACCGCTGCGACACGCCCATAAATGTCGTGTGGTGCGTGATGGGGACGGGGTCGAGCTGCGAAGCCGGCTCGGGCCAGATCGCCAACATGAACCCGCGCATCGGTTATGTCGCCGGCATGGAAGACAGTCCCGGCATGAAGGCAGGCGCGTGCAGCGGCAAGGTCTGGCCCATCATGGAGAACGGCCAGATGACGGGCTATGGCTGCGAATGAGGTGGAAAATGAAAACCAAAATCCTGGTCGTCGCCGCGGCCGCCTTCGCCGCTTGGTCAGCCCCCGCCATGGCTGGGGACATTCACATCGTTACACGCCAGACCGACAAAGGGTGTGTCTTCTACGATCTGGAAGGGCCGGAATCGCCCGGCTTCGAGGGCATGAACGCTGCTAAGACCGCCTCGGTATGGACCTGGGACGGGCCTTGCGAAAAGGGCAAGCCGATATCCGGGCAAGGGACGCTCATCTACACCGCGCCGCGCGACTCCATCCTGTTTGACGGCAAGGCCGCCGGCAAGTTCGTCGCTGGCTACAGGGATGGCCCATGGTCGGGCGTCTCGAAAATCTCGCGCGATGGCGAATTCGTCCATCCCTATGGCCCTGTTGAATGGATCATGGGATGCACCCGCAAGCTTGTTGATGGAGGCGAATGCGAACCTCAAACGCCCGGTCCGACCGAAGAGCAGGTGGCCGCGGCAGACGAAGCGGCGGCTGAGGCCGGCGATACCGACGACGCCGATGAGGCCGGCGAACCCGGCGGCCCCGATCACGTCACCGAAATCTCCGAAGGCGGCCGCGAGACCGACCGCTTCATCGCCGCCCGCGTTTCAAAGGGAAAAGGCCCGGCCCACCATCCCGAACACGACGTGACGAAATGCCTCGACAAATATCTCGAGGAACACGCCGCACCGCACAATCACTACGTGCTCTACAACAAGTGCGATGCGCCGGTGAACGCGGTCTGGTGCGTGATGGGTTCCGATTGCGAATCCGGCTCCGGCTCGCTCGCCAGCCTGCCGCCGCACTTCGGTTACATGGCGGGCATGGAAGGCGCGCCCGGCATGATCTTCGGCGCGTGCAGCGGCAAGGTCTGGCCCGTCATGGAGGGCGGCAAGATGGTGAGCTTCGGCTGCGAATAGCCGGGCTCAGTACGCCCGCTGGACGCAGAAATCCGCCAGCGCCACCAGCGCGCGCTTATAGGGGCCGTCACCGAACACGCCCAGCGCGCGTTTGGCGTCCTCGACATACTCGCTCGCCCGCGCCAGCGTGTCCTCGATCGCATCGCGCAGACGGATCAGGTCCACCGCCGCGTCGAAATCCTCATCGCGCTGGGTCTCCGCGATCACGCGCCTCCAGAACGACTGTTCGTCCGGCGCGCCGCGCTCATAGGCGAGGATCACCGGCAGCGTGATCTTGCCTTCGCGGAAATCGTCGCCGGCATTCTTGCCCAGCGTCTGCGCCGACGAGCTGTAATCCAGCGCATCGTCGACCAGCTGGAACGCCACGCCGATGGCCCGGCCGTAATCGGACAGCGCCTGCACCTTCTCCGGCGAGGCGTTCGCGGCCATCGCGCCCACTTCCGCCGCCGCCGCGAACAGCGCCGCCGTCTTGGCCGAGATGACCTTCAGATACGTCTCTTCGCTGGTCTCCAGATTCTTCGCCGCCGCCAGCTGCATCACCTCGCCCTCGGCGATCACCGCCGATGCGTTGGCCAGCACGTTCAGCGTCTCCAGAGATCCGGCTTCCACCATCAGCTGGAACGAGCGCGAATACAGAAAATCGCCCACCAGCACGCTGGCCGGATTGCCCCAGATCATGCGCGCGGCTTTTTTGCCCCGGCGCAGATCGGAATTGTCGACCACGTCGTCATGCAGCAGCGTCGCGGTGTGGATGAACTCCACCGCCGTCGCCAGCTTGATGTGATTGGGCCCGTTATAGCCGTTGATGCCTGCCGCCGCCAAAGTCAGGATCGGCCTCAGCCGCTTGCCGCCCGACTGGATCAGATGGCCGGCCAGCACCGGAATCATCGGAACGCTGCTGTCCATCCGCTCCACGATGGTCGCGTTCACGCGCTCCATGTCGGCCGAAACCAGTTCGCTTAAGGCCTCAAGGGCGTCGATCGTATCGGCTTCTGCCGAGCGGGCGGGAAGGGTCACGCTTGCATCCATTGTCGGTGGCGCGGAACATGGGTCTGGCTGACGCTTCGGTCAAGCAAATGAGCGGGAAAGGGTTACGATGTTCGAGGTGCTGAGAACCAACGATCCGGTCCTGCTGTCCTATGCGACGGCGGTGCTGGAGGAGGCCGGCATCCCCGTCTTCGCGGCCGATACCAACATGTCGATCCTCGACGGTTCCATCATCGCCATTCCCCGCCGCCTGCTGGTCGCGCCGAGCGATGGCGAAAAAGCCAGGGCGCTGGTGGACGAGGCCATCGCCAACCCGCCGCCGCCCGCCGCCGATCCTGAAGACGGCGCCCCGTGACCACCACGGTCGATGCCTTTCTCGGCGGCCGGATCACGCTGGAACAACCCGTTTCCGGCTTCCGCGCCGGTCTCGACAGCGTGATGTTGGCCGCCGCCGTTCCGGCGCGCGCCGGCGACGCCGTGCTGGAACTCGGCTCCGGTACCGGCGCGGCGGCGCTCTGCCTGATGGCGCGGGTCGGCGGCCTGCGCCTCACCGGCCTCGAAATCCAGGACGAGATCGCCGCGCTGGCCCGCGCCAACGCCGCCCGGAATAAAAGCGCGGCGACGTTCCTCACCGCCGATGTCGAACGCCCGCCCGGCGGCCTCGAACCGCAAAGCTTCGACCAGGTGATGATGAACCCGCCTTTCTTCGTGGAAGGCCCCGCCGACATCTCGCCCGATCCCGCCCGCCGCACGGCGATGAGCGCCGACCCCGACCTCATCCCCCGCTGGGTGGCCGCCGCCCGCCGCTATCTGAAGCCGCAGGGATATTTCACCGCGATCATCCCGTCCGAGCGCCTGCCGGCTTTGCTCGGCGCGCTCGCCAAGGGCTTCGGCGCCGTCGCCATCATCCCGCTCTGGCCCGAGGCCGGTGCCGTCGCCAGGCGCCTCATCGTCACCGCCAAACTCGGCAGCCGCGCCCCCCTCCAACTCCGCCCCGGCCTCGTCCTCCACGAATCCGGCCGCAACACCACCGCCGCCGAGGCCATCCTGCGCGGCGGGAAGGCGCTATAATCGCGTCCGATGGAAAACGGCCTCATCCTCGCCGCGCTGGGCGCGCTGTCGATCCTTCTGTGGATCGTCGGCGGACGCCTGCAACCGGCTCCGCGCCGGGCACGGCCCAAGAAGGTGAACCCCACGCCTCAGCCCGGCGCGCGCCCGTCGATGCGCCTCACCCGCTGCGCCCGCTGCGGCGCCTGGCGGGTTCCCGGCGCACTCTGTCACGATTCCCGCGGGTATCCGCGCGGTTGACCCCCCAAGGGCCGCCCTTTAGACGCTCCCCCATGACCGACACGCCCGCGCCCGACCGCTCCTATCAGGGGCTGATCCTCACCCTTCAGGCCTATTGGGCCTCGAAGGGCTGCGTGATCCTTCAGCCCTACGACATGGAGATGGGGGCGGGCACGTTTCACCCCGCCACCACGCTGCGCAGCCTCGGGCCTAAACCCTGGAAGGCCGCCTATGTTCAGCCCTCCCGCCGCCCCGGCGACGGCCGCTACGGCGAGAATCCCAACCGCTTCCAGCGCTACTACCAGTTCCAGGTCATCCTGAAGCCCGCGCCCGCCGACATTCTCGACCTCTATCTGGGCAGCCTCGACGC
>JAPUEF010000078.1 GCA_027492655.1 Alphaproteobacteria bacterium
CGCGACCTTCGGGCTTCGCAAGGCCGGGCGCAACGTGGCGCTCATGGAAACGCTCGGCACTAACCCGCGCGCGATGTTCGACGGTCTGGTTGCGGAATACGGCGAGAGGGCCATTGGCGATACCGTAGCCGCCGACACCATCACGAACAAGCGCGCGCGCCTGAAGGGCATGATGGACGTAGCCGACGGGACGGTGGACATCCCCGGCAACGTCACCGTGGCGCGGATTTCGTCGGGTTTCCGCGCTTGGCAGTCGATGGTTAAGCTGGGCGGGGCGACGCTCTCGTCTCTGCCCGACATCGCGACGGCGGCGGGCGAGCTTCGGTATCAGGGCAGGGGGTTCCTCTCCGGCCTTGGCGATCAGGTGAACTCATTCTTCAAGGCCATTCCGTCTGGATCGGCACGCCGCGCTGTCGCGCTAAGACTGGGATCTGGATACGACGGCATGCTCGGCTCGATCGTATCGCGCATCACCGCCGCCGACACGCTGCCCGGCAAGATGTCGAAGCTGCAGAACTCGTTCTTCAAGCTGAACCTGCTGAGCTGGTGGACCGACGCCAATGAGAGCGGGTTTGCCTCGATCCTGTCGCGCGACCTGTCGCTGCTGAGCGATACGGCGTTCGACGCTCTACCGCCTGAGCGCCAGCGGGTGCTGAGCCTCTACAATATCGGCGCGAAGGAATGGGACATCGCGCGGCAGTACGGCAATTTCACCGCTGAGGATGGCGCGTCGTATCTCGTGCCGGACGTGTTGGACAGCGCGCCGGACGAGGCGTTCGCCAGCCTCGTCTCTGGCCCGGCGACGCCGACTAAGATCAAAGCCACCCGCGACGAACTCGATGGCAAGCTGCGCGCCTACTACCTCGACCGCACGTCCTATGGCGTGCTGAAGGGCGGCATCCGCGAGAAGTTCGCGACGACGCAAGGCATTCAGGCCGGGACGACAATGGGCGAGGCCGCCCGCTTCTTCATGCAGTTCAAGACCTACTCGGTCAGCTTCGTGAACAAGACGCTCGGCCGGTTCGCTGAAGAGGACACGTTCTGGAAGGTGCCGGGCGGATTGGCCCGGATGCCGTGGGGCGAGAAGCGCCAGGCTGCGCAGATGATGCTGGCGATGACGGCGCTCGGCTATCTGTCGCTAAGCATGAAGGACATCGCGAAGGGCAAAGAGCCGCGCGATCCGCTCGATGCAAAAACGTGGGGCGCGGCCTTCCTGCAGGGTGGCGGTGCTGGCATCTACGGCGACTTCCTGACCTCGGACTTCAACCGCTTCGGCGGCGGCGGCCGTGAAACCCTGATGGGTCCGGCCGCCGGAACCGCGTCCGACGTGCTGCGCCTCTATGGTGCGCAGTCGGGTTGGGCGTCGGGCAAGATGGAGAACGCGCCGGACGCGCAGATCTTCAACATCTTCAAGAACAACACGCCGTTTCTCAACCTTTTCTACGCGCGCGCTGCGCTGGATTACCTGATCCTTTACGACGTTCAGGAATCCGTCGCCCCCGGCTCTCTTCGTCGCTTGGAGCGCAAGGTGAAAGAGGATACCGGGCAGGAGTTTCTGTTCCCGCCGACAGCCGCGGCGCGGTGATCCGAACCTAACCACCACCCACGACTTGCTCCACAAGGTCCGCTCGCGCGGGCTTTTTTTACTGGGCCGACGCGATGACCGTTTCCTCTACCGCCAACCGCATCCCCTACAACGGCACGGGCACGCCGAACGGCTACGCCTATCCCTATCCGTTCCGCGCGGCGACGGACCTGCGCGTGACGTGGGCGGGCGTGCAGAAGGTGCTGAACGTCGATTACACGGTGATCGGCATCAGCGACGGCAACGGCGGTTACTCGTCCGGCACCGTCACCATGACCACGAGCGACGACATCGTGATCTGGCGCGCTACGTCGTTGACGCAGGACGTGAACTTCGTCGATAATGATCCGTTCCCGGCATCCAGCAACAATGCGGGGTTGGATAAGCTAGCGCTGATGGCGCAGGACAATTCTGCTGCCATCTCCCGCACTCTGCGCGCGCCTGACTGGTCGCCTCCGCTCAACCCCATCACCGACCCCGACAACCCAGAGGCGATCCTTCAGACGGCGGCGACAGAAGCCCAAGCCATCGCTGGCACCGACAACTCCGCCTACATCACAGCTCTCCGCGCTCGTCAGGGCCTCAAGGACGCCTCGTTCGCGCCAGACATCGACACGCGCGGCTTTTACGCGCCCGGCGAAAGTTCGGCGGGCTTCTTCGCTGGATATGCCTGCAAGGGCGGGGTGGGCTGGCTGACCGAAACCGTGAACGCTTCCGGTGACGGTGACGGATTCAGCGATGGCCTGTTCTCTCACCACATCGACACCGACGCGATCAACTACACGGGCGGCGAGCGTCATGTGACCATGTCGGTTCGCGGTCTGGTAACGGGTGCTTATGACGCCGGCACGAATACGTGGTTGACGCAGTACAAGGATCTGGTCGGCGGTGACTTCCACGCCATCGGTCGGGTGGGCTGGAATGCGCGTGGTGTCAGCGGCGTTGCGGCAGGGGCGATCCAGTACGGCACCGGTATCGCGTCCAATGAGTTCGCGGTGGAGAACCCGGCGGCACATGATCAGTCCGCTTCCATGGCTGCAATGCAGGCGATCATCGCCGCCTACAAAGCGGCAGATGACGGGGCCCATCTCTATCGCGGGGTCATGGTCTCAAATCTCGGCCATCGGATCACGTCCGGGGTCGAGCTGGTCAGCGCGCCGGCCAGCGGCTCCTATAACGGTCGCTATCGCTACGGTCTCAATATGACACTGGCCTCTATCGAAGAGGCGGCGATCAGGCTGCGCGGAACATCGGCGGTGGGTCATGCGGCCACGCTCATTGAGTATGACGCGAACGACTACACGATCTTCGACCGCGCCAATAACCGCTACGACTGG
>JAPUEF010000079.1 GCA_027492655.1 Alphaproteobacteria bacterium
GCGGGGGCGTAGCTCAGTTGGTTAGAGTGCCGGCCTGTCACGCCGGAGGTCGCGGGTTCGAGCCCCGTCGCTCCCGCCACTCCTCAGAAAAAGAAACGGCTTTGAGGCTTCGCGGCCATATTGCGGGCGCGAAGGGCGTGATTATTGTGACGCCGATTTCATGGAGTCGTGCCCGATGACTGGTTTCCGCGTGCCGCTGCCGGCGCTCGCTTTCGCTCTCGCTCTGGGGGCCGCGCCCGCCGCTCTGGCCGCGCCGATCGTTCTCGACGCGCCGAACGGTCTGGCTACGCTCGCCATCACCGGCGCGCCCGGCGGCGGCTTCGCGCTGGTGGCGCAGGAGCTGGTTCCCTATGCCGGCGGTACGGACCCCCGCCTCCACATCTACCGCTATGACGAAAACGGCCGCCAGCGCTGGACGCGCGTGATCGACCGCAAGGGTCCGCAGATCGCCAAGGCGATCACCTACGGCCCGGGCGAAATCCTCTACGTCGCGGGCCTCGACGGCTCTGAGCTGACCGCCAATGGCTATCAGTCGATGCTGGTCGGGATCGGCCCCGGTGGCGCGGTCGAGACCGATGAGGTGTTCGGCGAAGCCGCGCCGGTCGAGGATTTTCTCACCGGCATCGCGCTGGCGGGCGGCGGCGACCTCATCGCCGCAGGCCGCAACAAACAGACGCCCGAAGGCACAGCGGATCTGGAAGTCATGCGCGTGACCACCGACGGCTCGGTGCTGTGGTCGGCCAAGCTGAAGAACGCCGCAAAGGAATCCTACCCGGTCGTCTCGTCCAGCCGCGACGGCGTGTATGTCGCCGGCACCTTCGAGAACCGCACGGTCTACGTGAAGAAGGTCAACGAGGCGGCGGAGGGCTTCGACAATTTCGCCAGCTTCACCGCGCCGCGCCGCTGCGCCGTGGCGCAAATGACCGTGCTGCCGGATGGCGGCGTCGTGCTGGGCATCAACCTGTCGGGCGGCAAGAACGAGGCGCGCCTGGTGCGCCTCAGCTCCAGCGGCAGCATCGTGTGGGACAAGGCGATCAAGGGCCAGGCGGTGATCGCCGACCTCACTCTGCTGCGCAGCGGCGTCGTCGTCGTCGCCGGCACCAGCGACGATCCCGACACGCTGGCGGCCAATGCCTGGCTGCGTGCCTTTGACGACAAAGGCGCCGAGATCGGCGAGATACTGCCCGAGACCGAAGGCGAAACCCGGGCCGGCGGCGTCACGCTGGATCAGGATGGCGGCGTCTATTTCGCCTATTCGCCCATCGACGAATCGATTCCCGCCAAGCCCGTTCCGGTGATCGTGGAGCGGATTCGCGTCGATTGAACGCGGCCCTATTTGCGACCCTATCGCAACTAGGGGGATCGGCTTTCGCTTTGCGGTCAGCCGTTGGACCAAAAACAGCATAACGACCATGCATCGGGGCCTAAAGCGGCCCCGATGTGTCTAGGCGCGCCAAGACTCTTGAGCTATAGCGAGCCGCAAATCGGGCGGTCCGAGGCGGTGCTTCGGCGGCTCGCACGGGGGCTAAATGGCCGAATTTCTAACCGAATACCTGGCGATCATCGTCTTTCTCGGCATCGCCGCCGTGCTGGGCATCGTGCTGCTCGCGCTGCCCTTCGTGATCGCCCCGGTGAAGCCCGACGCCGAAAAGCTCTCGGCCTATGAATGCGGCTTCAACGCCTTCGATGACGCCCGCATGAAATTCGACGTGCGGTTTTATCTCGTCTCGATCCTCTTCATCATTTTCGATCTCGAAGTCGCGTTCCTGTTCCCCTGGGCGATCACGCTTGGCGACATCGGCATGTTCGGCTTCATCTCGATGATGGTGTTCCTCGGCGTGCTGACCGTCGGCTTCATCTACGAGTGGAAGAAGGGAGCCCTGGAATGGGAGTGATCCTTCCCCCCAACGGCGCGCTAGCCCGCGCCGGCGTCGAAGGCGGCCATGTGCCCGACGCCAATGACCTGATGTTCGACGCCCTTCAGGGCGAGATGAAGGACAAGGGCTTCGTCACCGCCAGCCTTGAAGAGCTCGTCGCCTGGGCGCGCACCGGCTCGCTGATGTGGATGACCTTCGGCCTGGCCTGCTGCGCCGTCGAGATGATGCAGGCCTCGATGCCGCGCTATGACATGGAGCGCTTCGGCGCCGCGCCGCGCGCTTCACCGCGCCAGAGCGACGTGATGATCGTCGCCGGGACGCTGACCAACAAGATGGCTCCGGCGCTCCGCAAGGTCTACGACCAGATGCCGGACCCGCGCTATGTGATCTCGATGGGCAGCTGCGCCAATGGCGGCGGCTATTACCATTATTCCTATGCGGTGGTGCGCGGCTGCGACCGCGTCGTTCCGGTGGACATCTATGTCCCCGGCTGCCCGCCGACCGCTGAGGCGCTGATCTACGGCATTCTGCAGTTGCAGAAGAAGATCCGCCGCGTCGGCACGTTCGATCGGTGAGCGCGATGAGCAACGAAATCCTGAGCGCGCTCGCCGCCGAAATCGCCGCCGCCGTTCCGGGCGCTGCGCTGTCCACGGCGCTGGACGAGATCACGCTGGCCGTCGCGCCGGCCGAGATCGTCGCGACGCTGACCGCGCTGCGCGATCATCCGGTGCTGCGCTTCACGACGCTGATCGACATCTGCGGCGTCGATTATCCCGACCGCGCCGAGCGCTTCGAGGTCGTCTATCATTTGCTGTCGATGCGCCGGAACGCCCGCGTGCGCGTGAAGCTGAAGACGGGCGAGGGCGCCCCGGTGCCCACCGTGATCGGCCTCTACCCAACCGCCAACTGGTTCGAGCGCGAAGCCTTCGACATGTACGGCATCCTGTTCTCGGATCACCCGGACCTGCGCCGCATGCTCACCGACTATGGCTTCTCGGGCCATCCGCTGCGCAAGGACTTCCCGCTGAC